>JAGVNJ010000018.1 GCA_020053305.1 Candidatus Edwardsiibacteriota bacterium
GTCCAATCAAGAACACCATACATCAAGGGATACCGTTCAGTGAATCCAACTTATCTGGGATCAAAAACACTTTCACTTTGTCATTGAAGTCGCAATGACTGTAATAATCCTATTAAAAAGCCTCAGTGTCTTGGTGTCTTTGCGGTTAAACATCAACCAACCGACGGGAAAAATATTATGAACAAGATCAAACGCATCGGCCTGCTGACCGCCGGGGGCGACTGCCCCGGTTTAAATGCGGTGATCAGGGCGGTGACCAAGGCCGCGGTCAACGAACACGGCATGGAGGTGATCGGCATCGAGGACGGCTACGCCGGACTGATCGAGGGGCGGTTCCATCAGCTGAAATGGAACGATGTCTCGGGCATCCTGCACACCGGCGGGACCATCCTGGGAACCTCCAACCGGGACAATCCCTTCAAATATCCGGTGCATAAACCGAACGGCGATCTGGAGTTCATAGACGTTTTCGACCAGGTGGCTGGAAATATCAAAAAGCTTCATATAGAGGCCGTCATCGCGGTGGGCGGGGACGGCACCATGGCCATCACCTCCCGGATGATGGAGCGGGGCGTCAAGGTGGTGGGGGTGCCCAAGACCATCGACAACGACCTGGCCGCCACCGACGTCACCTTCGGCTTCGACACGGCGCTGGTCACCGCCACCGAGGCCCTGGACAAGCTGCACACCACCGCCATGTCCCACCACCGGGTGATGATCATGGAGACCATGGGGCGCTACGCCGGATGGATCGCCCTGTACTCCGGGGTGGCCGGGGGCGGCGACATCATCCTGATCCCGGAGATACCGTTCAAGCTGGACAGCATCTGCCGCACTGTGCTGGAGCGGGGCAGCAAGGGCAAGCGCTTCTCCATCATCGTGGCGGCCGAGGGGGCCAAGCCGGAGGGCGGCCAGTTGGTGGTCCAGAGGATCATCAAGGAGTCCACCGACCAGCTGAGGCTGGGCGGCATCGGCCAGCAGCTGGCCGGACAGATAGAGGACCGGACCGGCATCGAGTGCCGGGTGACGGTGCTGGGGCACCTGCAGCGGGGCGGCAGCCCCTCGGCCTTCGACCGGATACTGGGCACCCGCTTCGGGGTCAAGGCGGTGGAGCTGGCGGCGGCCGGCCAGTTCGGCCGGATGGTGGCCCTCAAAGGGCTGAAGGTGGAATCGGTGCCGCTGGAGGAGGCGGTCAGCAAATTGAGGCTGGTCAGTCCGGACTCCGAGGTCATCAAAGCCGCCCGCTCGGTGGGGGTCAGCTTCGGAGACTGACGGACTTGGCAGCAAGGAATGATGAAGAATATGGAATATTGAATACAGTAGTTAGTATAAGGTTTGGGTGCAGGTTAAATCCCTCCCCGTTCCCGATTAAGGCGTAAAAATAAATTGATTTTGCCAATATGAATCGCTTTGCTTCAATCGCACTGATATTAGCTGTCGTTCTTTCCGGTCCGGCCCGGGCGGCCGACAGCGGGGGATCGTACGATTATCTCCTGGTCCTGCCCTTCCAGCATAATTACTACCAGCCGATAGAGGCTGAAGGGCTGGGACAGGGCAGCGGCCTGGATTTTGCCCAAGGGGCTGCCGCCCTTTTCGGCAATCCGGCCCGGATCACGGGGCCGGGCGGGTATCAACTTATCATGTCGGCCTCCAATCTCTCCGGCGGACGCAGTTCATTGTCGGTATCCACCGACGGCTCCCCGGCCCTGCCCTCGGCCGCGGCCATCAGGTTGAAATGGAGGGCCAATGATTTCGCCCTGGGCTGGCGGCGGGCCATGGATACTGAGTTGTGCTTCCCTGATATGATGTATCCGGAAATAATAGACCGGGCCGGGCTGTCCTTGGAGCAATATGCCGCCGGCTGGTCGTTGTCGGCCATAAAACATTTTACTCTGGGGATCTCCGTCAGCCTGACCCGTTTTGATTTTAAGTGGGAAGGCCCGGCAGGGCCGCTGGCCGACGGGCGGGGGACGGCCCCGGGCTTCTCGGCCGGGATGTGGGCCGACCTGGGACAGGATTTCTTCTTCTCGTCCGGATTCAGGAGCAAGACCGAAATGTCCTGCCAGACGATATTCTATGGGGACTCTATAAGGGATCAACTGAAGCTGGCCGGGACCGTTCCTCCAGCCAGCTGGCTGAGCATCGCCTACACCCCGGAGCCGGGTTTTGAGGCCCAGGCCGGAATGGAACTGAACGGATGGCACCTGGTGTCGTCGGGATACCTGGAGCAGATGGATTATCACCTGGGCTGCCGGATCGAATTGATTCCGGGGCGGCTGGATGCCCTGGCCGGAAGCTACAGCCTGCGGCACCCGCTGGATCCTTTCCTGCGGCGCTACGATCCCCACCTGCAGGACCTGTATTTTATCAGCGGCGGGCTGGCCTGCCGCTACGGCCCCTTAAGGCTGGTCTGTTCGGGGGCCACCAGCCAGCCGCTTTCCGGGAAGGGGCTGAATCAAAACATATTATCGGTTAGTATTGAATATCAGGCTCAGCCATGATATAAATGATTAGGAGGATCGCCATGAATAACCGGATAAGATTTGATTACAATAACCTGATGACCGACCGGCTGGGGGCTTACGGCCTCAGCCCGGCCGAACTGGAGGGGGCCGGGAAGCTTGCAGCCCAAGCCAGCCAATGGTTCTACGCCAAACATGGGGCCGGGAAGATGGATTTCTTCGACCTGCCGGACACCGACCAGCATTTAAAAGCCAGCCTGAAGCTGGCGGCAAAGTGTAAGGGGAAGTACCACGACCTGGTGGTGCTGGGGATCGGGGGCTCGGCCCTGGGAACCATCGCCATCCACTCGGCCCTCAATCCCGCCAGCTACAACCTGGATAAAAAGATTCGCCAGGGGCGGCCCCGGCTGTGGGTGCTGGACAACGTGGACCCGGAAAAGCTGCAGGCGGTGCTGTCCCTGCTCAAAGCCAAGAGGACCCTGGTCAACCTGATCAGTAAATCCGGCACCACCGCCGAGACCAGCGCCCAATTCCTGTGGATCAGGCAGTGGCTGATCAAAGGCACCGGTAGGGACTGGTCAAAAAACATGGTGGTCACCACCGACCCGGCCGGAGGGATCATGCGGCAGATCGTGAGCCGGGAGAAGCTGGCCAGCCTGGAGGTGCCCTCCGGGGTGGGCGGGCGGTTCTCGGTGCTGACCCCGGTGGGCCTGTTCCCCCTGGCCGCGGCCGGGGTGGACATAAAATCCCTGCTGGATGGCGCCAACCAGATGCGGAAGACGACCCTGAATGAGAACCCCTGGAGGAACCCGGCCCGGCTCTACGCCCTAAGCCAATACCTGCTTTACCAAAAGGGCTGCCGGATCAACGTGATGATGCCCTATTCCGACAGCCTGTACCTGATGGCCGACTGGTTCCGGCAGCTGTGGGCCGAGAGCCTGGGCAAGAGGGTGGACAATCAGAATCAGACGGTGGAGACCGGACCCACCCCCATCAAGGCCCTGGGGGCCACCGACCAGCACTCCCAGCTACAGCTGTATATCGAAGGCCCCCGGGACAAGGCGATCACCTTTCTGATGGTGGAGAAATTCCGCAACGATATAATCATACCCCGGGCCTATCCCAAGATCGCTGATATATCCTACCTGGGCGGCAAAACCTTCGGACAGTTGTTAACTGCCGAGGCCCGGGCCACCGCCATGGCCCTGGCCAAGAACGGCCGACCCAACTGCAGTTTCATCATTCCGGAGATAAGCCCCCGGACAGTGGGCCAGCTGGTATTCCTGCTGGAGACCGCCACCGCCTACGCCGGCGGGCTGTTCGATATCAACCCCATGGACCAGCCGGGGGTGGAGGAGGGCAAACGCTACACCTACGGCCTGATGGGCCGGGCGGGGTTCGAGAACCGCAAGGCCGAGGTGGAGAAGTTCGAGGCGAGGAATTCAAAAAAATATATTGTTTGACAAATATTTTGTGAATCCAGAATAGGGAATATGGAATTTAGAACAGGGTTGTCAAACCTCAGCAATTACTGCCAGACAGGGAAGATTTACAGTGAAGCAATCAAATAAAAACACCCTCAGATCAACCATTGTAATAATTTCAGGATTGGCCTTGCTGGCCGGTTGCGCTCACCGGGGCCGGCCGGAAGCTTTTGTTCAACAGACCGCTGTTGCCGCCGCCGACAGTTTTAATCTGCGGCGGGAGTCGCTGCAGCAGGCCATTGATTCCATCCTGTCCGATACCCTGCTGTTCCAGTCCAACCGGGCGGTGTACATCATCTCCCTGGACCCGGAGCGGGAGATCTATTCCCTGAACCGTTCCAGCCTGATGATACCGGCCTCGGTCAACAAGCTGTTCGTCAGCGCCGCGGCCCTCCGCCAACTGGGCGTCAACTACAGCTTCCGCACCGCGGTCTACGGCGACAGCATCGAAAACCCGGGAAGGATAAAAGGGGATCTGTACCTGAAGGGCTTCGGCGACCCGGAGCTGAAGACCGCCGACCTGGAGGCCCTGGCTTTCCGTCTGAGGGCCATGGGGCTGAAACAGGTGTCCGGGGATCTTGTCGCCGATGCCGGCTATTTTGATACCACCAGCTTCGGCTACGGCTGGATGTGGGACGAGGGCCCCTACGCCTACAATGCCCCGATATCGGCCCTGTCGCTTAACCGCAACACCTTTGAGATAGGGCTGCGTCCCGGGGCCAAGCCGGGCCGCAGGCCGCAGGCCGAGCTCAATCCCCGAGCAGCCTATCTATCCATTGAAAACAAAGCGACCACCATAAAGCCCGGGAACAAAGCCCGAATCAAGGCCGACCGCTCTTTCGCCGGGGACGGCGACCTGGTCAGCATCACCGGGACCATGACGGCCGATGAGGGCGTCAACTACCTGGTCCGGACGGTTACCAATCCCGCGCTGTATTGCGGCACGGTCTTTCGGGAAGCGCTGGCCGCCAACGGCATCAAGATACTGGGGACGGTCAAAAGCGGGATGGTACCATCCGATAAGCCGGAATTGATCCGGCATGCTTCGCCTCCGCTGTACCAGATAATCCGCGGCATGAACAAGGAGAGCGATAATTTTACCGCCGAGATGATCTTCCGCCAGCTGGGCAGCGGACAGGATTCCCTTTCGTCCGATCCGGCAAAAAACAGCAAGTTGACGGAGATGCTTAAAAATATGGGCTTTGGCGAGGAAAGCTTCCGGATTGCCGACGGCTCCGGCCTGTCGCGCTATAACCTGTGCTCGGCCGAACAGCTGGTCAAGGTGCTTTCGGAAACCTACCGCGACCCGGCCCTCCGGCCGGAGCTGCTGGCCTCGCTGCCCATCGCCGGCGCCGACGGCACTTTGGCCCGGCGGCTGATGGGGGAAGAGTATAAGGGGATCATCCGGGCCAAGACCGGGACCCTGACCGGAGTCTCCTCGCTGGCCGGGTTTGTGTCCGGCCCCGATAACAAAACCTACTGTTTCGCCATCATGTTCAATAATTACACCGCCAAGGCCAACCAGGTCCGGGCCATTCAGGATTCCATCGTGGCCCGGCTGGCCAGGGCGGCGCCCTGACTTTTTAATGCAGTTTATTTTCTTGAACCCAGATTCAAAGCTAATGATGTCCAAAATAAACCGGAAAATGTAAAATAATAATCAGGAGATGACCATGAAAAGAATCATCATTTGGGTTTTCATGATGTTGCATTTTTCAGTGTATCCCATTTGGGCATTGGAAGGGGTCGGTCCCGCAGTACTGGTAAGCGGACAGGCCGGAAATAACATCAACCCGGCCATATCGCATTTCAATGCGTGGCTGGATGTCGAGCCGGTATTCATGACCGTTTGGCAGAACGATTCAGCCGGCAATCAGGATATTTACGCCAAATGGGGCTACTTATGGACCGATCCCTGGTTATCGGATAAAATAATTCCGGTAACGGTCCATTCCGATTCCGACATCTGCCCCAAAGTGGACAGAGATACCTGGCAGGATCGTTATTATTGCGTTTGGCAAAGCGATCGCACCGGCGAGTGGCAGATATTTGTTTCCAAGGGGGACACATTGTCGTGGTCCGATGCGGTACAAATATCCACAGGAATAAATTGCGGCCATCCAGCACTGGACTGCTCCTATAATACGGCTAGCAACGATACCGCTGTCTATTTTGCATGGCAGCAGGATTCCGCGGGATATTCCAACATCTATTGCCGCCGGTTTTCCATCCCTGATTCTTCCTGGGGGCCGGTCGAAGCCATTACTTCAGACACCTTTGAGAATAGCCAGCCCACTATCCAGGCAAAGAGCGGCGGAGACTTTGTAATAATCTGGCAAAAATTATCCGGCGATTCCTCGGACCTCTGGCAGAGGGAAAAAACCGCCGGGTCCTGGCAGTCTCCCCAGCGGATAACTTTTGACGGTCGTAGCAGCAACCCGTATTATTTTTATTATGACTTCGGTGGTTGTCTTGGCTGGCAAAGCGACAGTTCTGGGAATAGTGAGATATATTCCATTGATTATAATTATACAAAATTTCAAATTACCGATAATTCAAGCATCGACCGTAATCCGGCAAACCAATTCGTTCATCTAGTATGGGAAGGAAATCAGGCCGGCAATTTTGACATTTTCTATACCAATTTCTATCTTTCTGAACCTTGCCTGGCTTTTTTGGACAGCAATCCATCAATCGATATAAATCCGGCGCTCATGATCTATTTCTGCCCGGAATCCGAGCCGGGCGCCTGCCTTTGGCAGAGCGACCGCAATGGCAAGTGGGACATCTACGGCGTCAGCGGGTTCTTTGGCCCCGGCGGAGTGGCGGGAAAAAAAGACAAGGAAAACATTGGGAAAATATTTCTGAGTCAGAACGCCCCCAATCCGGCTTCGGGAAAAACATCGATAGATTATCAAATAGCCCAGACCGGGCAGGTAGAAATAAAAATGTTTAATGGCTTGGGGCAATTGGTAAAAATTCTGGTTGATAAACAACAAATGCCGGGGAAATACAGTATTGTTTGGAATGGGCAGAATTTGGCCGGAAATAAAGTCCCGTCGGGCATTTACTTCTATCGCCTGGAGGTCGGCGGAAAAAGCACTGCCAAAAAAATGATTTATCTCCGGTAGTTTCTCTCCATAGAAGCCCGGCTGATAAGGACCGTGCCCTGACAATTAAACCTGGGCAATGAATCGAAAGGGGGCATCATGGACTGCAATAAAAAATACCGCGCCTTCAGCATGATATTATACGGCCTGATCGGGACGGCGGTTTTCTGGATCGCGGACACCCTCATCGACACCTACCTGTTCCGGGAGGGCAGCCTGGTTCAGCAGGTACTGCACCCCGAACCGATGGAGATATATTTCCGGGGAGCCATCGGAGCGCTGTTCGTCATATTCGGGATACTGGGCCAGCGGCTTTTGAACCAGCGGAGGAAGGCCGAATGCCTGCTGGAGCAGACCAACCGGGAGCTGGAGGAAAAAATATCGCAGCGGACCGCCCAGCTGGAGGAGGTCAATCAAAAACTCAAGGACGAACTGGAGGACCGGAGCCGGAACGACGAGAGGATCAACTATCTGAGCTTTCACGACAAGCTGACCGGGCTGTACAACCGGGCCTACTTCGAGGAGGAGCTGAGCCGGTTGGACAACGAAAGGTTTTTTCCCATCAGCCTGATAGTCGGGGACGTCAACGGGCTGAAGCTGATCAACGACGCCTTCGGGCACCACCAGGGGGACAAGTTCCTGATCCGGACCGCCGAGATCATCAAAAAGCAGTGCCGCAGGAGCGACCTGGTGGCCCGCTGGGGCGGCGACGAGTTCGCGGTGCTGCTGCCCAAAACCGGGGCCGAGACCGCCATCCGGATCTGCGAGAAGATACGTCAGGGCTGCAGCCGCAGCCCCAAAAAACCCATCCAGCTGAGCGTGGCCCTGGGCACCGCCACCAAGCAGGACAAGAACCAGGACATCGACCGGGTGCTCAAAAAGGCCGAGGACTGGATGTACCAGTACAAGATGATGGAGGGCAAGACCGTCCGGAGCCGGATACTGAGTTCTTTAGAGAAAACGTTGTGGGAGTCGGCCTACGAGACCGAGGAACATACCAAGCATCTGCAGAAATATCTTCTGAAAATGGCCCTGGAGCTGAAACTGCAGGATTCCGAGATAGACGATCTGATGCTGCTGGCCTCGTTTCATGATGTGGGAAAGATCGCCATATCCAATGCCATCCTTTCCAAGCCCGGCCAGCTGAACCCCAAGGAGTGGGAGGCGGTCAAGAAGCATTCCGATATCGGCTACCGGATCGCCCTGGCCACCCCGGAGATATCGGCGGTGGCCGACCAGATCCTGCATCATCACGAATGGTGGGACGGCACCGGATATCCCCGGGGGCTCAAGGGCGAGAAGATCCCGCTGGCCTCGCGGCTGCTGAGCATCGCCGACGCCTACGATGTCAAGCGGAACATCCGCCCCTATAAAACGGCCAAGACCAGGACCCAGGCCCTCAAGGAGATCAGGGAGGCCTCCGGTAAACAGTTCGATCCCCGGCTGATAAAATTATTTCTCAAGCTGGAATCGGCCGAAAAAGGAAAGGGCTGAGGCCGGTCCCGGCCAATGGTCCCGGTATTAGGGAACAGTCCGGAGATGCCCCGGGTAAACTTTTTTAAAATGGCGGAGCGCGTTATGGAAAGATTGAAAGATAAGATCAGATCGGCCCGGCAGCCGCTGTTGATATTCTTCCTGCTGTCGCTGAGCATCGTGGCGGTCGGCTGGCTGTACTCGTTTTACCACCTCCGGGAGCACCGGAAGGAGATAACCCGGGACCTGGAGTCGGTGGCCAGCCTTAAGGAGAACCAGATCGACAGCTGGCTGGCCGAAAGGATGTCCGATGCCCAGAACATAATAGACAACCCCTACATAGGCGAAAGGGTGGGGCAGCTTTTCCGGGAGCCCTACTCCGAAAACATCGGGTTGGACCGGCTCAAATGGATGCGCTCCCTGCAGAATCTTAAGCAGTACCAGAACGTTCTGCTGCTGGACATAAAGGGGCGGATCAGGATGCAGACCGGAAAAACGGTGCATAAGATAGGTCCGGAAACCGGCACCCTGGCCGGAAAAACGGTGATCACTGGGCAGGCCAGTTTCAGCGATTTCTATTACTGCACCGAGTGCCAGACGGTGCATCTGGATGTTTTGGCCCCGGTGATCCATTACAACCGCCAACGGGATTCGGTGGTCGGGGTGATCATCCTGCGGATCGAGCCCGAGAATCTGCTATACCCTCTCATTCAGCAGTGGCCGGTGCCCAGTAAAAGCGCCGAGACCTATCTGGTCAGAAGGGACAACGGGGAAGTGCTGTACCTTACCGAGCTGAGGTTCCAGAAAGGCTCAGCCGCCAAATTAAGGCATCCCCTAAGCCGTAAAGAGCTTCCCGAGGTGATGGCCATCAACGGCAGCACCGGCAATGTTACGGCGGTGGATTACCGCGGCAAAAAAGTGTACGCCTATCTTCACAATATGCCGGCCAATCCCTGGTATATCATCGCCAAGACCGACCGGCGGGAGGCTGAGGCCATTGCCTGGTTCATCGGATTCATCGTGATAGTATTGATCATCGCCGCCGGTGGGGTAATAGGGTCCCTGTGGAACCGCCAGCAAAAGAGTTATTTCCGCAATCAACTGGAACAGGAACGGGAGAGGCAGGCCCTGTCCAAACATTATGAATATCTTACCAAGTATGCCAACGACATCATCCTGCTGTTGGACGAGGACCTGAACATCCTGGAGGCCAATGACAAGGCGGTCGCGGCCTATGGCTATTCCCGGGAAAAGATACTGACCCTGGATATTTACCGCCTGAGAAAATCGGACTCCCGGTCCTCGGTGGACGACCAGTACCGCAAGGTGGTGGACGATAACGGCCTGCTTTTCGAGGCCATTCACAAGCGCAGCGACGGCTCCACCTTTCCGGTGGAGGTCAGCGCCCGGATGATGGAGGTGGAGGGCCAGAAATATTTTCAGATTATAATCCGGGACATCTCCGAACGGAAGCGCGACCAGGAAATCCTGCAATCACAGAAGGAGGAGTTGGAGGCCGCCAACGAAGAACTGATGGTGACCAACCAAAAACTACTGTCCTCCGAGCAGGAATTGATCCAGGCCGACGAAGAACTCCGGTCCCAGCTGGCCGAAGTGCAGGAGAGCCGGGATGCCCTGGAGAGGAGCCAGACCTCGCTGAAGCGGATGGAGGAGATGTTCGACCAGTTCCTGAAATACAGCCCGGTCTACGTGTTCTTCAAGGACGAGAATATCCGGCCGCTCAAGTTGAGCCGCAACTACGAGCAGATGCTGGGCCGGCCTCTGCAGGAGCTGCTGGGCAGGAACATGGACGAGCTGTTCCCCTCGGACCTGGCCAAGGGCATGGTGGAGGACGACAAAAAGATCCTGCGGGAGGGCAAGGTGATCGAGGTGGATGAGGAGTTCAACGGCCGGCATTATCGGACCATCAAATTTCCCATCCTGCAGGAGGGCCGGCCCAAAATGCTGGCCGGATTCACCATGGACGTCACCGAACAAAAACGTTCGGAGGAAGCCCTCCGGAAAAGCGAGGAGCGTTTCAAAAAGCTGATCGACACAGCCTACGACGCCATTTTTATTGCCGATGCCGAAACGGGAATGATCATAGACGCCAATGCTCAGGCTGGCGTGCTGTTGGGCATGCCGGTGGAGCAAATAAAGGGTATGCACCAGTCACAACTCCACCCCTCCGAACTTGCCGAACATTACCGGGAGGTTTTTCGCAGACATCTGGAAAGCGGCCGGGCCATCACCGAAAATCTATATGTTTGCCGCAAGGACGGCGCCAGGATCCCGGTCGATATAAGCGCCAGCGTCATCGAACTTGAGGGTCGCAGGGTGAATCAAGGCGTCTTTAGGGATATCACCCAGCGAAAGCGTTCGGAGGAGGCTCACCGGAAAAGCGAGGAGCGCTTTAGACAGGTGGCCGAAAGCGCCGGAGAGTGGATATGGGAGGTCAACATGGAGGGATTGTATACCTATTCCAGCCCGGCGGTGGAGAAGATTTTGGGATACAGCGCTCAGGAGATAGTGGGGCAAAAACATTTCTTCGATTTATTCGCTCCGGAGATAAGGGAGGAGTATAAAAAGATCGCCTTTGAGGTCTTTGCCAAAAAGGAATCCTTCAAAGGATTCATAAATATCAATATAAACAAGAACGGCGAAAAGGTCTTATTGGAGACCAGCGGTCTGCCTGTTTTTGGCAATGACGGGGCGCTCAATGGGTACTGCGGAGCCGATACTAATGTCACCGAGCGGGAAAAGGCGGAGGAGCAGATAAAGGCCTCCCTCAAGGAGAAGGAGGTCCTGCTGCGGGAGATACACCACCGGGTGAAGAACAACCTGCAGGTGATATCCAGCCTGCTGAACCTGCAATCCGGATACATAACCGACCAGCGGGCGCTGGAGCTTTTCAAGGAGTGCCAGACCCGGGTGCGTTCCATGTCCCTGATCCATGAAAGGCTTTATCAGTCGGAGGCCCTCTCCCGCTTAAGCTTCTCCGGCTATGCCCAGGCCCTGATCGAGGACCTGTTCCACAGCTACGGCGCTGACCGGGGAATGGTATCCTATTCCTTGGATATAATTAATCAGCCGATGAAGATAGACACTGCCATCCCCTGCGGGTTGATCGTCAACGAACTGGTCTCCAACAGCCTGAAATACGCCTTTCCCGGTTATCACAAGATAGGACGGCCGGGCCTGATCAAAATCAGCCTGGTCCGGGAGGGAGACGGGAGCCTGGCTTTGAGCGTAAGCGACAACGGGATCGGAATGCCCCAAGGTTTCAATATCAATAAGGTGGAATCGCTGGGGCTGCAGTTGGTGACCACCCTGGTCGAACAGCTGGACGGACGGCTGGAGGTAAAAAACAAAGACGGGGCCTGCCTCAGAATTATTTTTAGGGCCCAATAGCCATTACCGGGGGAGAGTTTGTTTGGTTAAAAAATGCTTAACTTTTAATCTAAAATCGGTTATAATCACGGTGTTTTAAGGGAAGGGGCGATAAGCAATGGAAAACAAACCCGGAAGGGTTCATAAGATACTGGTGGCCGACGATGACAGCAATATGCTGTTCATGGTCTCCGAGATACTGGCCCGTCAGGGCTACGAGGTCTTTCAGGCGGTCAACGGCGACCAGGCGCTTAAGGACGCCGGATCCCTTCGGCCCGACCTGATGGTGCTGGATATAATGATGCCGGTGGTGGACGGGATCGAGGTCTGCCGCAGGATAAAGGCCGCCCCCGAGACCCGCGATATCAAGGTGATAATGCTTACCGCCAAGACCGGCGGCAAGGATCTGGAGGCCGGCATGGCCGCCGGGGCCGATCATTACATGACCAAGCCTTTCAAAATCGCCGAGCTGTCGGGAAAGATAGAAGAGCTGATAGGCACTAACAAATGAAATTCTAGGCATACGGCAAGGGATATTTGACAGGATTTACAGGATGATCAAGGGTTTGCATAATAAGCAATTTAAAACCTAGATCCAATAAATCATGTTAATCGTCCGACGCCATAGCTTACCGCCCTGAATACCGGCTATGGCCGACGGCGTCCTGTCCAATTTGATTCCGGCCTGCCCGCCTCTGGCGGGCTTGCCCGGGTTAGGATAACAGGTTTATTTCGTTCATTAAATCCGCAATATATTTCTTGACAGGAGAAAAATGGAAAGCAAAACGCCCTTCTATGAGCAGCATGTGGCCGCTGGCGGGAAGATGGTGCCCTTCGCCGGATTTTTAATGCCGGTGCAGTATGCCGGGATCATAGAGGAACACCGGCATGTCAGAAGCGCCGTCGGCCTGTTCGATGTCTCCCATATGGGCGAGATCGAGGTTTGGGGCCCGGAGGCCCTGAAATTCGTTTCCTATGTGACCGTCAACGACCCGGCCGCCCTGGAGGTTGACCAGGCGCAGTACTCGGCCATGTGCTACCCGGATGCCGGCATCGTGGACGATCTTTTGGTCTACCGCTACCCCGATCATTATTTCCTGGTGGTCAACGCCTCCAACTTAGACAAGGATTTCGCCTGGCTCCAGGAGCAGGCCAAAAAATTCGACGTCAGCTTGAAGAACACCAGCGACGGCATTGCCCAGCTGGCCCTGCAGGGCCCCAAGGCCGAGTCCCTGCTGCAGAAGATCTGCGACTTAAAACTTTCCGACATGAAATTTTACTGGTTCAAGGTCGGAAAAGTGGATGGGGTGGATATGCTGGTCTCCCGAACCGGCTACACCGGCGAGGACGGCTTCGAGCTGTATTTCGATAAAAGATACGCCGGGCAGATATGGGAGTCCTTATTCAAGGCTGGCAAAGAATTCGATCTCAAACCCAGCGGCCTGGGCGCCAGGGATTCACTCAGATTGGAAATGAAATACTGCCTGTATGGCAACGATATAGATAAAACAACCTCGCCGCTGGAGGCCGGCCTGGGCTGGATCACCAAGCTCAAAAAAGCCGGCGAGTTCAACGGCAGGGATGTCCTTTTAAAGCAGAAAGCGGATGGTGTAAAGCGGAAACTCATTGGGTTCGAGGTTGAAGGGAACGCCTTTCCCCGCCAGCATTACAAGGTGTTCAAGAACGGCGTTCAGGTGGGCGAGGTGGCCAGCGGGGTCTTTTCTCCCTCGGTGGCCAAGGGCATCGGCACCGCCTATGTCCCAAGCGAGTTCGCCAAGACCGGCACCGACCTACAGGTGGAGATCCGCGGCAGGATGATACCGGCCAGGGTGGCCGAGACCCCGTTTTGGAAGCACAGCTCGATCAAGAAATAAAAGACCATCGTATTTCCCCGGGGGATTTTTATCCACAGATTAACGCAGATTATAATTGATGGTTTTATTTACAGTAAACTAATATTAAGAGATAAATCTGTGTAAATCTGTGAAATCTGCGGAAAAGAAAAAACTAAATAATTAAAATAAATAATTACGGAGAAATGAAATGAATTTTCCCAAGGACCTCAAATATACCGCCAGCCATGAATGGGCCCGGATCGAAGGCGACACCGCCACCATCGGCATCAGTGATTTCGCCCAGGGCGAACTGGGGGACATCGTTTTCGTGGAGATGCCGGCCATCGGTTCCAAAGTCGAGATGGGCAAGCCCTTCGGCACCGTGGAGGCGGTCAAGGCGGTATCCGACCTGAACGCCCCGCTGTCCGGCGAGGTGGCCGAGATAAACGGCGAACTTGAAGGCACCCCCGATCTGGTCAACAAAGATGCCTACGGAAAAGGCTGGATGGTCAAGATCAAGCTGTCCAACCCCGGCGAAACCGCCAAACTTATGGAGGCCGAGGCTTACGAAAAGATGGAAAAACACGGACATTAAACCAGGCAGGGAACCCCGAAATTGTTTAAAATGTTTAAAGGGCTTAAACGTTTTAAACGTCTGAAACGTTTTTAACTTTCAAGGAACAAGATGCCATATATTGCCAATACGCCGGAAAATATTCAGGAGATGCTGGCCCGGATAGGGGTCAAGGATTTCAAAGAACTAATTTCGGACATACCCCAGGATATCCTCTTAAAATCCAAACTGGATCTGCCGCCAGCGCTGTCCGAGATGGAAGCGGCCAAAGAGATCTCCGGGATCTCCAAAACCAATGGACCGGCCGGGGAGATGATATCCTTCCTGGGCGGGGGGGCTTACGATCATTATATCCCCGCAGCAGTGGACCACATCCTGTCCCGCCCGGAGTTCTATACCGCCTACACCCCCTATCAGGCCGAGGTCAGCCAGGGCACCCTGCAGGTCATCTGGGAGTTCCAGAGCCTGATCACCGCATTGACCGGCATGGACGCCGCCAACGCCTCGATGTACGACGGAGCCACCGCCCTGACCGAGGCCGGGCTGATGGCCTGCGGCCATACCAAGCGCAAAAAACTGGTCATATCCAGCACCGTCCATCCGGAATACCGCCAAGTGCTGAAAACCTACTGCCGGGGGTTGAACATCGAGATAATCGAGGTCCCCTGGAAGGACGGAGTCACCAGCCTGGAGGAACTAGAAAAAACCATTGACGATAGAACCGCGGCCGTCCTGATCCAGCATCCCAATTTCTTCGGCGCGCTGGAGCCGGTCGAAGAGATATCCGACCTCGTCCATAAGAAAGGCGCGCTGTTGGTGGTCTCGGCCGATCCGATCTCGCTGGGCATCTTGAAAACGCCCGGGTCTTACGGGGCGGATATCGTCACCGGCGAGGGACAGCCGTTGGGGATTCCCCTGGGGCTGGGCGGGCCATACCTGGGGCTGCTGGCCGCCAAGAATGCGTTGCTGCGGCTGATGCCGGGCAGGATCGTGGGCCTGACCACCGACAGCCAGGGCCGGGAGGGGCTGGTGCTGACCATGCAGGCCAGGGAACAGCATATCCGCCGGGAAAAGGCTTCCTCAAATATCTGCTCCAACCAGGCCCTGTGCGCCCTGGCGGCCACCGTCTACCTGTCGCTGATGGGCCGGGACGGCATCAAACAGGTGGCCGAGCTTTGCCTGCAGAAAAGCCACTATCTGGCGCAGCAGCTGGAGCCGGCCTTCAAGGCACCGTTCTTCAAGGAATTCGTCTATAAGACCAAAAGGCCGACCGCTCAAGTCCTGGCAGAACTAAAGCGGAAGGGCATCATCGCCGGGCTGGATATGGGCCGATTCTTTAAGCAATTGGAGGGCCACCTGCTGATCTCGGTCACCGAGAAGAGGACCCGGGGGGAATTGGACCTGCTGGTCCAGGCGCTGACAAAATAAACTAATCCACGCCGTTCTCATCAAATGGGGACGGCTTCCAAATCTATGTACAGGAATTTCAATCTTTGGACGCAGACTTCGACAAGATCAGTTCATGGATAAACGCAGATTATAATGATTTATAATAAGGAACAAGGAAAGTATCTGCGGATATCAGCGTAAATCTGCGTCCCAGCCTAATTTGAAAAGGACTTATATTGCATTATCTGACAGCGTTCTTCATAGCCGCCGTATTGAGCCTACTGTTTACTCCGCTGGCCCTGTATGTTTCGGTCAAGGGCAAGATATTTGACCGGCCCGGCCTGAGAAAGATACACCAAAAGGCCATGCCCTGCCTGGGAGGAGCGTCCGTAGCTGTGGCGGTGCTGATAACCATCTGGCTGATAAAATCGTTATGGCCCGGCATCTTCTACGGATTGACCGGGAAATTCACGGCCATAACCTTCGGAGGCCTGCTGATCCTGGGGGTGGGGTTATATGATGATCTGAAAAGCGCCTCGGTGGCCCTGCGGCTGGTCTTTCAATTCACCGCCGCCAGTATTCTGATAGCCGGGGGCTTTTGCGTGACCATTCTGCCCAGCCCGCTGGGGGGCGTCTTCGAACTGGGTCTTTTCAGCATACCATTTACGGCCCTATGGATCGTGTTCATAATCAACGCCATCAATTTCATCGATGGGCTGGACGGGCTGGCGGCCGGCATCGCCATCATAGTTGCCGCCGCCATCTTTGTTTCGGCCGAGGCCTCCGGGGAGGGGCTGATCGGCCTGCTGGCTATAGTCACCGTCGGCGCCTTGCTGGGCTTCCTGCCGTTCAATTTCCATCCGGCTCGCATATTTTTGGGGGATTCGGGGGCCACCTTCATCGGCTTCATTCTGGCGGCCATGACCACCCTGGGGACCATGAAAAGCATCGCCACCGTGGCCCTGCTGATACCCATAGCCGCCCTGGGGGTGCCGATGGTGGATACCTTCAGCGCCGTTCTGCGCCGGACCTGGCGGGGACAGATGTTCTACCGGGCCGACAAGGAGCACGTCCACCACACCCTGCTGACCATCGGCTTCAGCCATCAGGGAGCGGTGATGTTCCTGTACGGCATAACCGTCTTTCTGGCGATCTTGGCCATGCTGCTGTCGCTGGCCGACCGTCGGCTGATCTCGATACTGGTCGGCCTGTTTTTGATCCTGGTATGGATTTTCTTCAAAAAATGGCAAAAGGGCAGAGATTAATTTTTAGCGGTAAATATAATTGGCCAAAACATTCGATCCAAATATTCTAAAGGGCCGGGCGGTGTTGGCCCCGATGGCGGGGATCACCGACTCGGCCTTTCGCCTTATCTGCCGCCGCTACGGCGCCGCCTTGGTGTATTCCGAGATGATATCGGCCGAGGCCCTGTCCCGGGGGCATTCCAAGACCATCAAGATGTTATCATTCCGGGAGGAGGAGCGGCCCATCGCCGTCCAGCTGTTCGGCACCCGGCCTGCGGCTTTTGCCGAGTCGGTGGAGAGGCTGGAAAGGGATATCCATCCTGATTTCTATGACCTGAATTTCGGCTGTCCGGCCCCCAAGATAGTCAAGAACGGCGGCGGGTCGGCCCTGCTTAAATCTCCGGAAAAAATAGCCGAGATAGCCAGGGCGGTGGTCAATATCGCCAAGCGCCCGGTGCTGGCCAAGATCCGCAGCGGCTGGGAGGTGGGATCGGAGAACGCTCTGGATGTGGCCAAACTCCTGGAGGACTGCGGCATATCTGCCATCGCCATCCATGGCCGGACCAGAAGCCAGATGTTCTCGGGGAAGGCCGACTGGGAGATCATCGCCAAGATAAAACAGCAGGCGAAGATACCGGTGATCGGCAACGGCGATGTAACCTCGGGAGCCGATGCCCGGAGGATGGTCCAGCAGACCGGCTGCGACCTGGTGATGGTGGGCCGGGCGTCGCTGGGGAACCCCTTTTTGTTCGCCGAGATCAAGGCGGCCCTGAATACAGAAGGCGGAAGGCAGAATTCAGAAGTGCCGCCGGTAAGCTGGCCGGAGCGGATGGAGGTCGTCAAAGAACATATAAAAATGTCGATGAACGATAAGGGAGAACTCCGGGGCATTCGGGAGATGCGCAAGCACCTGGGCTGGTATATCAAGGGTATCCCCGGGGCGGCGGCCCTCCGTCAGGAATTGATGCAGGCCGAGACCGAGGAGGAGACCTTAAAAATATTGACAAGGATAGGCTGGGAAAAGGAAAACGATGAATAAGGCTCTTTCGGTAAAAAATAAAAAGGAACTGTCCCTTTTGCTGGCGGTGCTCACCCTGACCCCGGCCCTGGTGAACTGGCTGGCCCTGTGGCTGCTGAACGACGCCTGGCTGGCCATCATCCTCTCCTCGGTGGTGTTTTACGGCGGGGCCTTCTGGCAGATCAAAGCCTACGGCCTGGAGGAGCGGGTGAGACTGCCAGCTGTCGGAATTTTTAACAGCCTGGGCCTGGGAACATTGGCGGCGGTCTTGGTGGCGGCGCTCAGCATATACATCGGGAACTTTTACTTCGGAAAAGCCATTCCGGACAATATGCTGAAAATATGTTCCCAAAGACTCTACCAAAGCAATGCTTTTCCCACCGGCTTTTTCCAGTTCTTCCTTTTTGTGGCCCTGATCATCCCTCTGGGCGAGGAACTATATTGGAGGGCCGGCATTCAGGGATTGCTGGCCCGGCGGGCGGGGTTCAAAAGGCATATTCTGATATCGGCCCTGTTGTTCACCGTCTATCATCTGGTGACCATCAGTTTTCTGATGCCGGGCTGGACCGGGTTGCCGCTGATGGCCATCGTCTTTGCCGGGGGACTGACCCTGGCCTGGCTGACCGAGTACACCGGGAACATCTGGGCGGCGGTGCTATGCCACGGCCCCGGGGCCTGGGGGGCCACCATTTATCTGATCTGGAAATTCCTAAGGTGATCTTAACCTTTAAAGTAAAAAGCCATCCATCGGATGGCTTTTTTATTAATATTGATTGGCAGCTAGGACTTATATTTTATGTCGGAAATTCAATCCAAAAAGCGCTTCCTTTTCCCAGTTGGCTCGAAACGCCAACTGTACCCCTATGCATTTCTATTATATGCTTTACGATGGCCAATCCCAAGCCGGTGCCGCCCACTTCCCGGGAGCGTCCTTTGTCCACCCGATAAAATCTTTCAAACAGGCGGGGCAAATGATCTGATGTAATCCCCGGTCCGGTATCAGAGACCGTAAGGCGGATCTTGTTTTCTTTCAATTCGGCTGATAATTCTATGGTTCCTTTCGTTGGCGTGTATTTGGAGGCGTTGTCCAGTAGATTGGTCAGGGCCTGGATCAATTTATCGTCATCAGCAGATACCATAATTTCCGGCAGGGGCTGCCGTATCTTTAGATCCTGTTGTTTTTGGGAAACCTGCTGCTGGACATTGTCTACAGCCCGTTCAACCATCTCTGCCAGCCTGTTTTGGCGCGGGTTGAACTGGTAACTGCCGGTTTCCAGGGCCGACAGGGTCAGCAGATCACTGACAATCCGGTCCATGCGTTCGGACTGGCGGCGTATCCTTTCCAAAAAATCCCGCAACTGCTCCTGTCCATGATATTGTTCGTCATGTATGGCCTGGGTATAACCTATTATGGCCGACAAAGGAGTTTTCAATTCGTGGGAAACGTTGGCCACGAAATCCTGGCGGATGCCTTCCAGTCTTTTATAATCGGTCACATCGGTCACAACTATCACGATGCCGGATCCTATGTCGTCTCTCTCCAACAATGTGCCGTGAGCCAGGTATTTTCTGCCGGCCAGTTCGAATTCAAGGTTTGACCGCCGGTCTTTGACCCAGTCCCCGATATTAGGGTGCCGGATGACCTCTATAAGCAGTTTTCCCAGAAATTCCGCCGGGGTTGTCCCGAACATTCTGCAAGCTGACGTGTTGATCAGCTTTATCTTCATCATTTTATCTATGACGATCACCCCTTCGGTCATGCCTTCCAAAACCGCCGCCAGATGAAGACTCCGATTTTTGAGATCGCTTAATGACTTCTCCCATGATTGAGCCATTTGATTGAGAGATGCGGCAATGGTGTTGATTTCGGAACTTCCTTGGTTGGTGGGGGCCCTGGCGGTCAGATCTCCGGCGCTTATCCTGGCCGCTGCACCTTCGACCTTTTTTATGGCCTTGATGATGGTATTCCAGTAAACATTGTAGATGGCTAATAGTATCACCGCGGACAGAAGTAATCCCGATATCAGAGAAATGAACAGATGCCAGCGGTAAGCTGCGAAATCGTTAAAGGGCCAGGCTATCCGGCAATAACCCCAGAATTTATTTTTTATGATGATAGGTACTGCAAAATATATCAGTTCTTTTTTCAGGGTTTGACTGTAGCGCAAGGAATGCCCGCTCCCCGCCTCCAAAGCTTTTCTTATTTCCGGACGGCCCAGATGATTATCCATTGCCAATAGACCCGCCCCATCCTCGTCCGAATCTCCCAGCACCCTGCCGGAACTGTCTATGACGGTTATGCGGTAACCTATGGTGCGGGAATAGCTGTCTGCCAACGAATCGATATCAACCGAAGGGCGGTCTAAAAACACACCGGAGATGTTGCCAGACACCAATCTTGCCTGGGAGGCCATTCCTCTCAGGGCGATATTAAGAAGATAATGGCGGCTGACCACAGACAGGTAGATGCTCAGCAAACCGATCATGATGACAATGGTCAGCAGGGTGGTCGAAAGGAGCCGTGATTTCAAACTCTTGATGATCACTTTTCTTCCTTTAACTTGTAGCCGAAGGACTTTATGGTGGTCAGGGCGGATTTTAAAAGCGGGATCTTTTCCCGCAGATGCCGGATATGGACGTCGATGGTTCGATTGCCGCCGTAATAATCCATGCCCCAAACGGCGTCCAGAATATTATCACGCGAGACCAACCGTCCTTTGCGCAGCATCAGGTATTCCAGCAGGGCGAATTCCTTGGCGGTAAGGATGACCTCTTTCTGGTTCAACAATACGGCATGGGCCTCGGTGTCCAGCAATAGCTTGCCGTATTGGACCTTTTTGACCTTGTCTACGTCAGGCTCGTTGCGTCGGAAAAGCGCCTTGACCCGGGCCACCAGTTCCTTGGGGCTGAAAGGCTTGGTGATATAGTCATCGGCTCCCATTTCCAGGCCGACTATCTTGTCGGTCTCCTCTCCTTTGGCGGTGAGCATTATGATCGGCAATTTTTTGGTTTGGGGTTCCGACCTTAACAGACGGCACAGCTCCAGGCCATCCATTCCGGGCAGCATCAGGTCCAACAACAACATATCCGGGGCCGATACTCTGATCCGTCGCAGGGCGTTTTCTCCGTCATCAAAATTTTCGACGGCGTATCCGGCATTCTTCAGGTAATGCCTGACGATGTCGGCTATGTCCTTTTCGTCTTCCACGATATATATCTTTTTGGGCATATCACGGCCTCTCTTATCATATGGTTGAATGATAATAAAAATTATAGGCAAAGTAAAGGAAAAAAGGGTTAAGGGTTTGTTAAATTGGGGTTAATTATCATTTAACATAAAATTAACACCATGCCAACGCCGCCATAATAGCCAGGCATTATATTTAGGCATAAATTATAAAATGGATTTATGGGCAAAGCAGATCTACATATTCACACTGTTTACTCGGACGGATCTTCCTCCATCGAAGAGGTCCTGCATAAGTCCCTGGCCGAGGGGCTTGATACCATCGCCATAACCGACCACAACGAGATTGAAGGTGCGGTCAAGGCCCGGGAACTGGCCGAAAGATGGGGATTCAATATTAATGTGATAATTGGTGAGGAGATAACCACTTCGGACGGGCATGTGGTGGGCCTGTTTTTAAAAAACAGGATCCGGCCGCTATTGACCGCCGAGGCCACGGTGGATGAGATCCACCGGCAAGGCGGCCTGGCGGTGGCGGTTCATCCCTTTTCAGTATGGCTTAAGTTGTTTAAGTGCGGCGGGGTGGGAACTCTGGTGGAACGCCTGCAGTTTGACGCCATAGAGACGGTTAACGGCTCCCTCACCGAAGGATTTAGCAATGTCTTCACGCAAAAATTCAACTCCAAGCTCAGGCTGGCAGGTGTGGGTGGTTCCGATGCTCACACTCCGGAAGCCATCGGCCAGGGATATACGGTTTTTCCGGGAAGAGGTTCAGTCATGCTGTATTCAGCCATCAGGAACAAGACGGTGCAGGCCCAAAGCGGCCGGTCGGCCGGCAAGGCATTATGGGACTTTCTTATGAAATACCTATGGGGCAAAATGGCCCTGTATGGACCTAAAGGCGGGGCGATTGACCAGATGGCGACCAGTTAACGCATTATTAACTTTGCCGCAATTTATTCGTAACGCCCGAAATGTATAATTGCAAAACAAAATCAAAATTAAATAAACACAGGGAGCAGAAATGAACAAGGTAAAGGTGCTTGTAACCAGTCTGGCAATAGTGATGATCTGCCAGACAGCATTTGCCCAGAGATCAAGAACCGCGAAGCCAGACACTGCAGTAGTAAACCTTCAGCAGAAAATGGAGGCCCTGACTTTTCAGGTCAACTCGCTGGGCCAGGAATTAAATGCCGCCAAGGATCAACTTAACAAACAGGAACAAACCCCGGTTCAGGCTGTCGAGGAAAAGGTCTCGGCCGCCCACGACAAGCTGGCCGGAATGGAAGAGAGGATGCTGACTGCCGAGAGCGATATCGGTGGGATGAAAAAACTTAAGGTCTCCGGCTATATCCAGACCCGGTTCGAGTATATCAACCACGACAGGATCGACAGCGCCGCCGGCTTCACCGACAGCCGGACGGATTCCAGCTGGTTCTACGTCCGCCGGGGCCGGATCAAGTTCGTCTACACTCCAACATCCACTTCGCAGTATTGCATCTATCCTGACTTCTCCAAGGATAAGGTTACCCTCAAAGAGGCTTGGATAACCCTGACAGAGCCTTGGACCAAAATGAAATTCAACCTGACCATGGGCCAGATGAACTGGCCATTTGGGGTGGAGATCGAAAGGTCCTCCTCGGTGCGCGAGGTGCCTGAGAGAAGCATCATGTCCAATGCTCTGTTCAAAGGAGAGCGGGACCGGGGCGTCAAGCTAAACTTCACTCCCGTCCAGAACCTGACCGTAGACCTGGGGGTTTACAACGGCTACGGGGTGGACAACTCCACCTTCACTTTGACTGACCCCACCAAACCCAAGGATTTTGTCGGCCGGGTGCGCTACGACTTCGGCCTGGTAGCCCTGAGCGGGTCATGGTACGAGGGCCGGGAAAAATTCTCCACCAATAAGGACTCGGCCGATCATTACAAGGGCCGGATGGGCGGGGCCCTGGAGTTCTACCACCAGTTCCTGCCGGTGGGCGGCACCGGCCTGCTGGCCGAGGTGGTCAAGGGCGAATCGCGGGAAAAAGAGGTGATGGGTTATTATGTAATGGGCATCCAGAACGTGGGCGAGAGGCTGGGATTTGCCCTACGGGTGGACAGCTACGATCCCAACATCTCCTCGGACACCACCGCCTTTAACACCACCGCTAACAGCCTGAAATACGACCAGACTACCAACATCAGCCTGGCCGTCAATTACTGGTGGGATGCCGCGGTCAGACTGACCTTGGCATTAGACCGGACCCTGTATCATACCGACATGACGATGGGGCAGGACTCCAAGTACGCCAGCTACCAGGATGACAAGATCACCATGCAGATGCAGATCAAATTCTAGTAAATATTATAATTAAGGAGATATTCAGATGAAATTAAAGACTATCATGTTTTGGGCATCGCTGGCGCTGGTGGTCATAATGGCCTGCAACTTTGTAATGGCCGGGAAAGCCATCACCCTCAAGGGTTCGGACACCCTGCTGATGCTGGGCCAAAGGTGGGCCGAACTGTACATGCAGAAGAACCCCGGGGTGGTGATCCAGGTGACCGGAGGCGGTTCGGGAGTGGGCATCGCTGCTCTGATCAACGGCTCCACTGACATCTGCCAGGCCTCCCGGTCGATGAAGGATTCCGAGAGGAAAAAGATCCGCGAACGTTATTTCAACCTGGGCAGCGAGATCCCGGTGGCCAAGGACGGCGTGACCCTGTATCTTAACGAAAAGAATCAGATCAGCGAACTGACACTGGACCAGATCAAGGATGTCTACACCGGCAAGACCACCAACTGGTCCCAGCTGGGCGGGCCGGATGCCAAAATAATAGTATACGGCCGCGAGAACAGCTCGGGCACCTACGCCTTCTTCCGGGAAGCAGCCATGAAGAACGCCGATTACACCTCCAGCATGCAGTCGCTGCCGGGAACATCGGCGGTGGTCAATGCCGTGGCAAAGGATAAATACGGAGTAGGTTTCGGCGGAGCGGCCTACGCCAAGGGGGTCAAGGAAGTGGCCATAAAGACGGCCAAAGGTTCTTTTAAACCTACCGCTGAGACCGTCAAGAGCGGCCAGTATCCCCTGTCCCGCAACCTCTACTGGTATGTGCGGGGCAAGCCCAGCGGCGAGATCAAAAAGCTGGTGGACTGGGTGCTTTCCCCCGAGGGCCAGGAAGTGGTGAAAACGGTGGGGTACTTTACCGTAAAATAATATTACCGACATTTATGGGCCTGATCCAGGGGGTTTCGTGACCAAAGAGACCCCTTGGATTTCCCATTATCAAAGGAACCAAGAACATGAGTCTTAAGAAAACGAGATTCAAATACCTCGGAGAATCTCTGATAGAGGGTAACATAAAGATCACCGCCATATTGGCCATAATCGCGGTGTTCCTGATATTTTTCTTCATTCTGCGGGAGTCGCTGCCGATATTCTTCAACGGCGAGGTGCAGCAGGAGATAACCTTCGGGAAATTCTTCCAAGGGATCCAATGGCAGCCGGTGTCGGATCATCCCCGGTTCTCGCTGTGGCCGATAATTATGGGCAGTTTAAAAGTGACCATGATCGCCCTGGTTTTCGCGGTCCCGGTTGCCATCGGGGCGGCTCTTTACAGTTCGGAATTTGCCGGGCGCCGGTTGAAGGAATTTATCAAACCGGTGGTGGAACTGCTGGCCGGCATTCCCTCGGTGGTGCTGGGTTTCTTCGCCCTGATAATCATGGCTTCGTTTCTGAAAAATATCTTCGGCTGGACATACCGTCTCAATGCGGTCAATGCCGGGATAGCCTTGGGGTTTGCCATAATCCCGGCCATTTACTCGCTGGCCGAGGACGCTCTGAATGCAGTGCCCAAATCGTTCCGCGAGGCGGCCCTGGGCTTGGGGGCCACCCCCTGGCAGACCGCGGTCAAAGTGGTCCTGCCGGCGGCCCTCCCCGGCGTTTCGGCGGCGGTTCTGTTCGGCATGGGGCGGGCGGTGGGGGAGACCATGGTGGTGCTGATGGCCGCCGGCAACGCCCCGCTGTTCTCCTTAAATCCATTGGAATCCACCCGAACCATGACCGCCACCATTGCAGCCGAGCTGGGAGAGGTGGTCTTTGGCAGCGGGCATTATCATGCTCTGTTCTTCATCGGCCTGACCTTATTTACGGTAACTTTTGTGATCAACCTGATATCCTGGGCTTTATTCGACGGCCTGATGAGCAAGCTTTATGGGGCAAAGAAATAGGTGATATATGAACAGTAAGGGACACTTAAGAAAGATCAAGGATAGAATTAAAATAGGGCTGACCGGATCGGCGGTGCTGCTGATACTGGCCATCCTGGCGGTGATACTGGGTACGGTTATTATCGGCGGATACAAAAGCATCAGTTGGGAATTTCTGACCCAACCGCCCAAGGAAGGCATGACCAAGGGGGGAATTTTTCCGGCCATTTTCGGAATGGTGTTCTCCCTGCTGATGATGCTGATCGCGGTGGTGCCGGTAGGGGTGGCCACCGCGGTATATCTCCACGAGTATGCCCGGCCCGATTTTATCCTGACCAAACTGATCCGCGGAGCGGTCAACAACCTGGCCGGTGTGCCATCCATCGTGTTCGGACTTTTCGGACTGGGTTTCTTCATTCAGTTCATCGGCGGAAGCCTTGACCGGTCGCTGGGGCAGAGCGGCCTGTTCGGCCAGCCATGCATCCTGTGGGCTTCGCTGACTCTGGCCCTGATGAACTTGCCGATGATAATCGTGGCCACCGAGGAAGCATTGAGGGCGGTGCCCCAGGCAGAGCGGGCCGGTGCCCTGGCCCTGGGGGCGACCAAATGGCAGACCATACAGAACGTGGTGCTTCCCCAAGCGATCCCCGGCATACTGACCGGAGTGGTGCTGGTGGTCAGCCGGGGGGCCGGTGAGGTGGCGCCCATCATGTTCACCGGTGCAGCCTATTATCTGCCGTATCTGCCCAAGCTGCCCACCGATCAGTTCATGACCCTGGGCTACCATATATTCGTGATGACCACCCAATCGCCGGATATTGACGCCACGATGCCGATAGCCATGGGAGCCACCCTGGTACTATTGGCCCTTACCTTTTCGCTCAATATCATTGCCATAATCATAAGATCCCGCACCAGAAGCCAGCTTAGAAAGGGAAGATAATATGCAGACAGGAATCAACCGTTTGGAAATAAAGGATTTCAACCTATACTATCACCGCACCAAGGCCCTGGAGGACATCTCGATGATGATCCCCGAAAAAAAGGTGACCGCCATCATCGGGCCGTCGGGCTGCGGGAAGTCCACCCTGCTACGCTCCATTAACCGGATGAACGAAATGATTGACGGCGTGACGGTAGAGGGGCAGGTCCTGCTGGATGGGGAGGACATTTATCAACAGGATATAGACGTGGTGGAGCTGAGACGCAAGGTGGGCATGGTGTTTCAGCGCCCCAACCCGTTCCCTAAATCAATATTCGAGAATGTAGCCTTCGGAGTGAGGATGGGCGATAACGTACCGGCCAAGCAAAAATTGGAAGAAGTGGTGGAGCGATCATTAAAGGAGGCCGCTATCTGGGACGAGGTAAAGGACCGGCTGCACCGTTCGGCCATGGAGCTTTCCGGTGGGCAGCAACAGCGGATATGTATCGCACGCGCCTTGGCGGTCGAGCCGGAGGTCATTCTGATGGACGAGCCGGCCTCGGCCCTGGACCCCATTGCCACTGCCAAGATCGAAGAACTTATATTCCGCCTCAAGGAAAAATATACCATCGTCATCGTCACCCATAACATGCAACAGGCCGCCAGGGTGTCAGATTTCACCGCCTTTTTGATGCTGGGCAAACTGGTGGAATTCGGCCCTACCGAGAAGATGATGACCAATCCCGGCAGTAAGCTGACCGAAGATTATATCACCGGAAGATTCGGATGATATTCAATAAATAAAAGAATAAGGAGGGACATTATGGAACAATCCAGGCATATCGATCGTGAGCTGGAGCAGATAAAGGAAAAACTGCTTTTGATGGCGGCCAAAGCCGAGCAGATAATCAGCCAGGCCGTGGAGTCTCTTCTGCAGAGGAATATGACCAGAGCCGAACAGATCATGGCCTCGGACAAGGAGATCGACAAATTGGAGATAGAGATAGAGAATGAGGCTATCTCACTAATAGCCCGCCATCAGCCAGTTGCCAAGGATCTGCGATTACTGATAGGCATAATAAAGATAAACAGCGATATCGAGCGCATTGGTGATCACGGAGTGAATATCGCTCAATGTACGTTGAAACTAGGGCAGGAGCCACCCTTGAAGCCGCTGGTAGACATACCCAGGATGGCCCAACTGGCGACCGCCATGCTCAAAGACAGCCTGGACAGTTTTGTGCATGAAGACCCGGAGAAGGCCCGCCGGGTATGCGCCAGCGATATCCAGGTAGACCAGCTTAAGGATCAGACCCTGCGGGAACTGATGACCTATATGTTCGAAAGGCCGGAAGCGATCAGCCGGGCCATGGGCCTGATACTGATCAGCCGCAACTTGGAAAGGATAGCCGACCTTTCAACCAACATCAGCGAAGAGGTGATATATATTTCCCAGGCCAAGGTCATCAAACACCATCAGGAAAAATGAAATGGAAAAGATAAAGGTTCTTTTCATATGCCGCCATAATGCGGCCCGCAGCCAGATGGCGGAAGCCCTGCTGAATCACCTGGCTGGAGACCGGTTCCTGGCCGAAAGCGCCGGTCTGGAGCCGGGTCCCCTCAATCCTTATGCGGTCAAGGCAATGGCGGATATGGGCGTCGATATTTCCGGTAATAAGGTCAAAAGTGTTTTTGACAAATATTTAAAAGGCGATCTTTTTAACTATGTGATCACTGTTTGCAATATCGAAGATCAGGAGAGATGTCCGGTCTTTCCGGGTATAACCCAGAGACTTCATTGGAACTTTCCGGATCCCTTGTCGTTTAACGGCAGTGACCGGGAAAGGCTTGAAAAGACCATCGAGATCAGGGACAGCATCAAAAAAAACATAGAGGATTTCGTCAAGTCCACCAAGATTCAATAATTATAAAATAGAGGAGACCGCAATGAACATGCGCGATATCATTCTCAAAGTGCTGGAACAGGAAACGGACGGCTTCAAGGACGAATAGAAGCTAGCGGAATTGGCCAAGAATGAAAATGCCCGCGAAAAACTGCTGAAAAAGAACCAGGACATTATGGATGTCGGCAATAAAATATTTTCCGAAAGTGAACGTTAACAAAATAAACATCGGATGAAAAGAAAAGCCCCGCAATGCTGTTGCGGAGCTTTTTTTTTATGGTGGACGGTACCCCGAAAATTATTGTCTCAAGGTCCGGCATCGGGGTTGTAGTAAAGTTTCGCTTTTATGGTAGGTGCCCCGATACGTATGATTATCGGGGCTTCTGTGCGATCTTGGAGCATATATGGTGGGCGGTACAAGATTCGAACTTGTGACCTCTGGTATGTGAGACCAGCGCTCTAACCAGCTGAGCTAACCGCCCGACTCCAAAGTTTTGCTTCTTCACCCCGATGGCTTGCGTGATATTTATTATTTCCAATCGGGGCCGCCCGACTTATATTATTGCTCCGTCATCCCGAGTGGAATACTATGCTTCGCTTTCGAAGGACGCCCGAATTTTATTATTGCCACATTATCCTAACAGTAAATAAGTATATCAGTAATATGCTTTTTTTTCAAGGTAATTTTAGCCAGGGAAGTTCAATTTTTCAAAAAATTGGCAAAATATGGATAATTATCATTATTGCGGTATGTAACATTATGAAACATAAGATGTTACATAACATAAAACAAATAAAAAACCTTTGCATTTTATCTATATGTTGTGGTATAATTAACCATTAAATACATCACTTTGGGTATTAGAAAACAGGGAAGTAGAATGTTTATCAAGACGGTAAAAGGAAGCAATTTCAGGAATCTGTCTGCCTTTGATCTGGAATTTGCCCCGGGCAAGAATCTATTTTTAGGCATCAACGGGTCGGGCAAGACCAACCTACTGGAGGCCATCCATTACCTGTGCATCGGGCGTTCCATGAGGAGCGTGGCCGAGGATGAACAGATGATAGGATTTACCCGGGAATGGTTCCGGCTGGAGGGCCAGGCCCAAACGACCGAGGGCGACATCAATGTCGAGGCGGCATATAATAAGGAAGAGAAACGGCTGAAGATCAACGGCGAGCTGCAGCAAAAATTATCGGAGCTGATCGGCCGGATGCCGGTGATCAGCCTGTCTCAGGAGGACGATGACCTCTGCAAGGCCGGCCCCGGAGTGAGGCGCCGCTTCATGGACCTGGCCATCTCCCAGTTCTCCAAAACCTATCTGGCCGACCTGCAGGATTACAACCGAATTTTGAAACAGCGGAACCATCTGCTGTATGCCATCAAGGAAGGGCGCAGCAACGCCGGCTCGCTGGAGGCCTGGAACCAGCAGCTGGTGGAATGCGGAATGAAGCTGGTCCGGAAGCGGATGGAGGTCATTGACGACCTGAAGGAGATGGCCGGCAGCCGGTACGTGGGCGTCTCCGGCGGGCGGGAGCGGCTGGGGTTGCGCTACCACCTGTCCTACAAATACGAACCGGGCCAGCCGATAGAGGAGGCCTTTGCCAAGGCCCTGGCCACCGGATTCGAATTCGAGCGCCGGCGGGGCATTACCATGTTCGGGCCGCACCGGGACGATATGGAGATATCGCTGGCCGGGATGCGCATCCGCCAGTTCGGCTCGCAGGGCCAGCAACGGACCGCGGCCATCGCCTTAAAGCTGGCGGTGGCCGAGATCATGGCCGCCCAGCTGAAGGAGAAACCGGTGATCCTGCTGGATGAGATTTTTGCCGAGCTGGACAGCCAACGGGCCGGCCTGCTGATCCGGCAGCTGGATCCGGAATGTCAGGTGTTCATCGCCTCGGCCCACGAGAATGACATCACCCGGCAGGACGGGTTTAAGAAATTCCGGGTGGAGGATGGGCGAATTGTACAGGAATGATGTTTTTTTGCACACTGATAAACACGGATTTTTTAACCACAGAGCGATGTACTGAGTCCGCCTTAGGCGGATCGAAATAGCACAAAGGTCTCAAAGATCGATTGCTTTTCCGTGATAATTATTTTGGACATAATATCCCCTATCATCCGATAACCGTAACTTATACCCTATTATGAAGCTAGCCACATTGTGTTATATCAAAAAAGACGGGCGGACCCTAATGATGCACCGCATCAAACGGAAGGACGACCTGCATTTCGGCAAATGGAACGGCCTGGGCGGCAAAATGCAGCCGGGGGAGACCCCCGAGGAGTGCGTCATCCGGGAGGTAAGGGAGGAAAGCGGCCTGCTGGTAAAAGATCCCCAGCTGAACGGGTTTCTCACCTTTCCCTCGTTCGACGAATGGGACGACTGGTATGTGTTCGTCTTCACCGCTCAAAGGTTCCGGGGGAAGCTGCTGGATTCGGCCGAGGGTTATTTGAAATGGGTTAAAGACGAAGAACTTTTAAAGCTGGACCTGTGGGAGGGCGACCATATCTTCCTGCCCTGGCTGGATGATAATAAGTTTTTCTCGGCCAAATTCAACTATCAGGATGGCCGGCTGAAGGACCATTCGGTTAATTTCTACTGATCGCCATGCAGCATTCCATCACATCGGCCAGGGCCTTTATCGAGGACAGCATCTCCCAGGACGGGTTGACCATCAAAGATGTCATGCTGGAATACCCGGCGGTGCTTTCTTTTCGATATTTATGGCATCAGGTCAAGGACCAGGCGGGCCTTCAGGAGTTCAGTCATCAGGTGCTAAAGGGCGCCTATATCCACCACGACACCCTTTTCATCGAGAGCCGGATATCGTCGCCGGCCATGGCCATACAGGTGGAAACCCTGCTGGCCCTGGGGGTGAAAAAGATAATCTACATAGGCATCGCCGGCTCCATATCCCCGGAGCTGAGCATCGGGGGCCTGGTGGTCTCCACCGGGGCCATCAACGAGACCGGCACCGGGATATGTTACGGGTACGACTCCCAGTCGGTGATCCCGGCCGACAGCGAACTTACCCATCAGGTGCATGCCCGCTTAAAGGAACAGGGATTGGACCCCCGTTTAACCGTTCACTGGTCCACCGATGCGCCGTACCAGGAGACCGAGGCCAAGGTCAAGGAATACCGCAAAATGGGGGCGGCCTGTGTGGAGATGGAGGGGGCCGGACTTTTTGCCGTGGCCAGGGCATATGCCATCCCGGCGGCGGCGGTATTTGTGATCTCCGACGAGCTCAAGGAGACCGGGTGGATCCAGGGCTGGGGGGATCCGAGGTTCAAGCATACCATGTCGAACCTGACCGGGGCCATGATTCATCTGTCCCGCGATCTGTGAGGTAAGAATGAAAAAACTGGAAGCGGTGGGGGATATTTTAAGCCGGGTCCTGAGATCCTTGGAGATAGACCAGAGGATGAACGAAGCCAGGGCCCTGGCGGCCTGGCCGGAGGCGGTGGGCCCCAAGATCGCCGCCAACACCCGGGCGGTCTCGATGATCCGGGGCCGGCTGCTGGTGGAGGCCAAGAGCCCGGCCTGGGTGCAGGAGTGTACCCTGCTGAGGGTCAGGTTCAAGGGAAAAATAAATAAGCTGATCGGGGCCGAGGCCGTCAAGGATATCACTTTCAAGGTGGGGCCATTCTAAAGGAAGAAAAATCATAAATTTCGGATATCATAAGGAGAACTATGACAGCCAGGGAAAGCTATTCCAGCGAAAAAATAACGGTCCTGAAGGGCCTGGAGGCGGTGCGCCGCAGGCCGGCCATGTATATCGGCGACACCGGCAGCCGGGGGCTGCACCACCTGGTCTACGAGGTGGTGGACAATTCGGTGGACGAGGCCCTGGCCGGGTTCTGCACCCACATCCAGGTCTTCATCCGCAAGGACGGCTCCATAACCGTGATTGACGACGGCCGGGGCTTTCCGGTGGACCTCCACCCCACCGAGAAAAAGCCCGGGGTGGAGGTGGCCCTGACGGTGCTGCATGCCGGGGGCAAGTTCGACAACAAATCATATGCCATCTCCGGCGGCCTGCACGGGGTGGGGGTGTCGGTGGTCAATGCCCTGTCGGAATGGCTGGAGGTGGAGATTCAGCGCGACGGCAAGGTGCACCATCAGAGATATGAACGGGGGCACACCAAGACCGAGCTCAAGGTGATCGGGAAAGCATCCAAGACCGGCTCCACCGTGAATTTTTTGCCCGACAAAGAGATATTCAAGGCCACCGCCTTTGTCTTCGACACCCTGGCCGGACGCTTAAGGGAACTGGCCTTCCTGAATCGCGGGCTTTCGATAGACCTGGCCGATGAGAGAAGCGGCAAATCCCACAACTTCAAATACGACGGGGGGATTGTCTCCTTCGTCAAATTTCTGGACGAGAACAAGACCCCGCTGCACAAGCCCATCTACGTGGCCAAAGAGGGCGACGGGGTGCAGGTGGAGGTGGCCCTGCAGTACAACGATTCCTACGACGACAACATATTTTCTTTCTGCAACAACATCAACACCATCGAGGGCGGCACCCACCTGATAGGATTCAAATCGGCCCTGACCAGGATCATCAACGACTACATCAAGAAGAACAACCTGCTGAAGAAGGATGACTTCACCCTGTCCGGGGATGATGTCCGAGAGGGTCTGACGGCGGTGGTCTCGGTGAAGGTCAAACAGCCGCAGTTCGAGGGCCAGACCAAGACCAAGCTGGGCAACTCCGAGGTCAAGGGGATCGTGGAGTCGCTGGTAGGCCAGGAGCTGTCCAACTTTTTTGAAGAGAACTCCTCGGTGGCCAATAAAATATGCGAAAAAGGCGTACTGTCGGCCCGGTCCCGGCTGGCGGCCCGCAAAGCCCGGGACCTGGTGCGGCGCAAGAACGCCCTGGAGACATCCGGGCTGCCGGGAAAACTGGCCGACTGTTCCCTGACCGATCCCCAGCTGTGCGAATTGTACCTGGTGGAGGGCGACTCGGCCGGAGGCTCGGCCAAACAGGGACGGGACAGGCGTTTTCAGGCCATCCTGCCCTTAAGGGGCAAGATCCTCAACGTGGAGAAGACCCGGCTGGACAAGATGCTGGCCAACGAGGAGATCCGGACCATCATCACCGCCATGGGCACCGGAATCGGGCAGGAGGATTTCGATGTGGAGAGATCGCGCTACCACAAGCTGATCATCATGACCGACGCCGACGTGGACGGGGCTCATATCCGTACCCTGCTGCTGACCTTCTTCTTCCGGTATATGCGGCCGCTGATAGAGAGGGGCTATGTCTACATCGCCCAGCCGCCATTGTACCGGGTGGGGAAGTCCAAGGAGGAGCATTACGTTTATAACGAAGAGGAGCTGGAGAAGGTGGTCACCCGTTTGGGCAAGGAGAATGTCAACATCCAGCGCTACAAGGGCCTGGGCGAGATGAACCCGGAGCAGCTGTGGAAGACCACCATGGATCCCGAACGGCGGACCCTGCTGAAGGTGAATATCGACGATGCGGTGGAGGCCGACCAGACCTTCACCATTCTGATGGGCGATGCGGTGGAGCCGCGCAGGCAGTTCATCGAGCAGAACGCCCAGTACGTCAAGAACCTGGACATCTAGATTGCCACTCCGCCAAAGGCGGACCCGCCTATATGTACTACCCTGCGGTGGCGGGAGAGACACCAAGACGCAGAGATAGTACCAGGCATTCAATCATTGAGCATATAAATGAAATTTATTTGGAGGCGATATGGCCGCCAGGTATTACGGGGTTAAAAAAGTTATGGAGAAGGCCCAGAGGATCGGGCCAGCCACCGAAAAGATGTTCTATGTGAAGAACGACGAGGTGCTGGTGGGCATCGTCAAGGGAAGCAAATACACCATAGCGGCCGACCTGACCGACAAGAAGGAATATTTCGCTTTTTATGAAGCCTGCCAGAAGGGCCATTGGGTGGATATCGAACTGTACCGGATGCCCCGGGAACAGGCCGAAAACTGCCCGGACGAAGGACGATTTACCCTCGCGGACCTGAAGGCGCTGGATAAAAAAGCCCCGCCCAGGAGCAGGACCAAGAAAAAATAATATAAAGGATATATAGATGGCACTTGAGAGAGAGAGAATAATCGGCTGCGAGATCGAGGAGGAGATGAAAACCTCCTACCTGAACTATTCCATGTCGGTGATCGTGGGCCGGGCGCTGCCGGATGTCAGGGACGGCCTGAAGCCGGTGCACCGCCGGATACTGTACGCCATGAGCGAGCTGGGCATGGCCCATAACAAGCCCTATAAGAAGAGCGCCCGCATCGTGGGGGAGGTGATGGGTAAATTCCATCCCCATGGCGATCAGGCCATCTACGACTCCATGGTGAGGATGGCTCAGGATTTCTCGCTGCGCTACATGCTGGTGGACGGCCAGGGCAACTTCGGCTCGGTGGACGGCGATCCGCCGGCCGCCCAGCGCTACACCGAGGCCAGGCTGTCCCGGATCTCGGCCGAAGTGCTCAAGGATATAGATAAGGACACCGTCAAGTTCGTGGACAACTACGACGGGTCGCTTCAGGAGCCCTCGGTGCTTCCCTCGCTGTTGCCCGGCCTGCTGGTCAACGGCTCCTCGGGGATCGCGGTGGGCATGGCCACCAATATACCGCCCCACAACCTGGGCGAGGTCTGCGACGCCGTCACCGCCCTGATCGACGAGCCGGAGCTGAAGCCGGAGAAACTGCTGAAGATAGTCAAGGGTCCGGATTTTCCCACCGGCGGCATGATCATGGGGGTCTCCGGGATCCGGGACGCCTACCAGACCGGCCGGGGCAAGGTGGTCATCCGGGGCAAGGTGATGGTGGAGACCGCCAAGAGCGGCAAGGAATACATCATCATCTCCGAGCTGCCCTACGAGGTCAACAAGGCCAGCCTGATAGGGAAGGTGGCCGAGCTGGTGCGGGACAAGAAGATCGACGGGATCGCCGACATCAACGACGAATCCGACCGGGACGGCATGAGGGTGGTGATCACCATGAAGCGGGACAGCGATCCCCGGGTGACCATCAACCAGCTGTACCAGCACACCCAGCTGCAGAACAGCTTCGGGGTGATCATGCTGGCCCTGGTGGACGGGGTCCCCAAGGTGCTGAACCTGCATCAGGTGCTGAACCATTTCATCGACTTCCGGGTGGAGGTGGTCACCCGGCGCACCAAATACGAACTGGCCCAGGCCGAGAAACGGGCCCACATCCTGGAGGGCCTGAAGATAGCCATCGAGAACATCGACGAGGTGGTCAGGATAATCAAGAAATCGGCCAACGTCGAGGCGGCCAAGGAATCATTAAAGAAGAAGTTCAAGCTCTCCGATGAACAGGCCCAGGCCATATTAGACATGACCCTCAAGCGGCTGACCAGCCTGGAGACCAAGAAGATCGAGGAGGAGTACACGGAGCTGATAAAGCTGATATCCAAGCTGAAGGGGATACTGGAGAGCAAACGCCGGCTGATGGGCGTCATCCGGGAGGAGATCGCCGAGCTGAAGAAGAAGTACGGCGACGAGCGCCGCACCGAGATCCACGCCGCGGCCGAGGAGAAGTTCTCCATCGAGGACCTGATAGTCGACGAGGAGATGGTAATCACCATCAGCCATGCCGGGTACATCAAGCGCCTGTCGGTAACGGCCTACAAGCGGCAGGGTCGGGGCGGCAAGGGGGTGACCGGCATGAAGACCAAGGACGAGGATTTCGTGGAGGGGATGTTCATCGCCTCCACCCACCATTACATCCTGTTCTTCACTGATAAGGGCCGCTGCTACTGGCTCAAAGTCTACGAGGTTCCGGAGGGAGGCCGGGCCACCAAGGGCCGGCAGATCAGCAACATTCTGGAGCTGAAGGCCGACGAGAAGATCGCCGCCTATATCGCGGTCAAGGAATTCGACGACCAGCATTTCGTGGTGATGGCCACCAGCAGCGGGGTGATCAAGAAGACCGCCCTGTCGGTATTCTCCAATCCCCGCAAGGCCGGCATCATCGCCGCCTCGGTGGACGACACTGATCATCTGATAGAGGCCAAGCTGACCGACGGGACCGAGGATGTCATCCTGGTCACCCGCCAGGGGCAGGCCTGCCGCTTCCACGAATCGGACGTCCGCTCCATGGGCCGGACCGCCGGCGGGGTACGGGGCATCACCCTGGAGAAGAAGGATTACGTGATCGGGATGGTGGTGGTCAAGCGGGAGGGCAGCCTGCTGACCATCTGCGACCGGGGCTACGGCAAACGCAGCGATATCGCCGATTACCGGGTGACCCGGCGGGGCGGCAAGGGCGTCATCAGCATGAAGCTCACCGACAAGACCGGCGAACTGGTGGCGGTCAAGGAGGTGGTGGACAGCGACGAATTGATGATCATCTCGACCGAGGGCCAGGTGATACGTCTGACCCTCAAGAACGTCAGGGTGATGGGCCGGGCCACCCAGGGGGTGCGCCTGATCAATCTGGACGGCAAGGACAAGGTGGTGGATGTGGCCCGTCTGGCAGCCAAGGATGACGAGGAGAATGGGGATAATGGAGATAACGGGGAACCCGAAAATCAGTAATAATTGCCTGAGCCGCTCTTTTAAAGGAGCGGCTCATAAATTTTAATGGTCGGTAACTGTTTAAGCGATGCCGGAATGCACCGGGCCAAGCAACAGGATCGTGCCCAGATCATGTATCAATTATTATTCTGGCAATTACATAGATTAAAATCTTTGCCCGTTTTTTTGAACGTTCTTGTTGTCATGCCCGTGAAACTTGTCCTCGACACAGATCGGGGAACGGGCATCCAGGACTGGATTCCCGCATTCGCGGGAATGACACATTGAGTAATTTATTTTGCCGAAGCAATAAAAGGATTGGATTAATAATCATGACCGGAGATTGGATAGAAGGATTTAGCGGAGCGGTCACCGTTTGCGACAAGGAAGGGATCATCCTTTACATGAACGATAAGGCCGTTACCACCTTCGCCAAGTACGGCGGACGGGAACTGATCGGCCGGAACCTCTTCGACTGCCACCCTGAGCCGGCCCGGTCCAAGCTTAAAACCATGATGGATGAGCAGCAGACCAATATCTACACCATTGGGAAGAACGGGGTGAAGAAGCTGATCCACCAAAGCCCCTGGTATAAAAACGGGGTATACCAGGGTTTCGTGGAATTGTCCCTGGAGATCCCCTTCCAGATGCCGCACCATGAAAGAAAATGATTTTTCTGCTTGCTTTTTATAATGCATCGTAGTATAGTTCAAAGGTAAATATTCCCAAAACATAACTGGAGGTATGAAGATGGAAGATCAAATCGGTGCCGGTTTGCTGGCGGCGATGGGCGTGGTCTGGGTGTTCGTGGGACTGGCCGCCTACCTGTTCTCAGCCTTTGCCTTGATGGCCATTGCCAAAAAGACCAACACTCCCAACGGATGGCTGGGCTTTATTCCCATCGGCAATGTGTATCTGATGACCCAGATAGCCAAATTGCCCTGGTGGTGGACGCTGTCGATCCTGTTAGCCATCATTCCGATACTGGGAGCAATCGTCATGATGGTGGCCATGATCTACATCTGGTGGAAGATCGCCGAGAGGTTGGGCAAGCCCGGGTGGTGGAGCCTGCTCTTGTTGATACCGATCGCCAATATCGTGATAATCGCCATTCTGGCCTGGGGCAAAGATACTCCGGGCAAGGATACTCCAGCCCCGGCCCAGGTCTAAATAATTTCCCGCCAAGTTAGATCCATTTTAAGCCGTTCTGTCGATAGCACAGAACGGCTTTTTATTTTTGGACTCTTGGTAACTCGGTAATTGAATAGGTCATTAATACCAGTTGTCATGCCATTCCCGCATCATGTGCCCACGGCCCCGCTGCAAGCGGAGCCTCGACTTCCTCCTTCGTTCACACTACGGCGGACAGGTTGTCGGGGCGTGGTGGGATAAATTCCGAATGGCATCCATGCCTGGATTCCCTCTCCCCGCTTTCGCGAGGACATGTTTCGAGGGAATGACAAATCGCTTTATAGCAAGGTGAAACGTCTAGAATTTTGATTATATATCCATGTTTCTTTTATTGACATCATCGGCGCATAAAAAGTATAATCCTTTCATGAAAATAATCCTGATAATCCTCATAACGGCCCTGTCCTTTTGGTCGCTGGCAAGCGAAAAGGAAAGGTTCGGCCATAAGCTGTGGCTGGGCTTTGCCGGAATACGGCTGTTGGTCATCATCTTTTTCGCTTTGACCCTATGGGGAATTTCCCTTGACCTTAATATTTTTGCCAGACAACAAAACAGCATAGCCCTGGTAGTCGATGCCAGCCGCAGCATGACCCAGCGTGACGGCCGGACGGCCAGTCGTTTTGACCGGGCGATGGACCTCCTGGGCAAAATATCCCCCCGGCAGGATATGAAAAAATATATTTATGACCAGAACGGCCTGGGGGAGGCCGGGCCTGGCAGGCCGGTTGGGTATTCCGACACCACCGACCTGATAAAGATTATCAAAGCGGCGGTCTCCTTAAAGCCGAAAGCGGTGGTGCTCTTATCGGACGGAAATCATAATGCGGCGGGAAACCCGGCATCCGAAATAGCCGGCGGGGATGTCCCGATATACGCCATCGGCGTCGGCCCGGAGGCTGATATTCAATATCCTTCGATATCCCGGATAAATTCACCGGAGGAGATTTCACCGGGGCAAAAAGCCTCAATAGAGCTGCAGCTGGACAATGTCAAGGACAGGGGAAGGCTGGTCCTGAGCGACGACCGGGGAAGAACCCTGCAGCAGGCGGAATACTCTTCCGGTAAAAGAACAATCGCCCTGGAAGCGACCCCTTCTGCTTTGGGGCTCATTCGTTATACGGTGAATATGCTGTCCGGGGGCGATACCATCGACCAAAAGAATGTGGTAATAAACGTAAAAAAAGACCGGATCAATGTTCTCTACCTGTCAGGCGATCCGGGGTGGGACCTGCGGTTCATGCACCAGGCGACGGCCAATGCCAAAAACATCGTATTAGATCCCTATCTTTGGAAGAATAACAACTGGTCAGGCATTGGCAACCAGGAAAAAACCAAACAGGATTTGGGTGATAAGCTAAAAACGGCCGATGTGATAATCCTGCATGATGTCACGGAAAACATGCTGGACAGAGGCCTGGAGGGCGATATCGCCGCCAGGGTGCAGAACGAAGGGTGCGGACTTTTGATAATGGGCCTGGATTGGCTCTGGGCGTTCCGCAGCCGTCAGCTGTATGCCATCGCACCCATAATGCCTTCGTCCAACAGCGGGCTCACCGAGGGAACCATCTCGCTGTCAAAATATTTTCTTGCCTCCGGCATGTTCGATCAGTCCCTGACCGAACAGATCGCTAAACGGATTGTAAAATATCCTCCATTGAACATAAGGGGGAAGGTCAAACAGTTGGCCACCGATGCGGTACTGTTTGGAAGCATTGAAAATAAGAAAGAGAACATTCCCTTTTGGGGTCGTCGCTATCTCGGTCGGGGACGCGTAATGCAGATAACGACATCATCGCTATGGCCCTGGAAAATGACCGCCCAGGGGATGCTGGAAGACAGCCTGGTCTATTCCGCATTGATCACCGGGAGCTTTCGCTGGCTGGCCGGCATGGAGGAACAGAACATAACCCTATCCACCGATCGAAGCTTTTATTATCCCGACGAAAAGATCATTTTCCAGGGAACCAGGCCGGCGGAAAACAGCCGAGACCAAGGCATGGAATGGTCGGTTGAGATCAAAGGGAGAAATGGCTTCCGGCAAAAACGGAGAATGTCCCATTGGGGACCGGGGCGCTATATATTCGACGCCGGGGCCATGCCGCCGGGGGAATACGGTTATGAATCTATCCTTTCCTCTGACGGCAAAAAACTGGCAGATCTCTCCGGCAGGTTCTGGGTGGAGCCATTCCCTTATCAGGAAAAGGAGCGTTTCCAGAACCGGGAATTGTTAAGTGAGATATCCCGGATCACTCAGGGCAGATATTGGGATATAGATTCTTTGGCCGGCAATAATTGGCTGGATCAGGTCAAGCCACAACCAGCGGCAGAAAAGAAAACCCCGATATTCTGGCTGCCCCTGCTGATAATGGCCTTTCTGCTGACCGGGGAATGGTATTGGCGGCGTCGCTCCGGCTTGAGCTGAACCTGAAAGGCAAACCATGATACCGCTCAAGGACGACATACCCTCATCCAGCTTTCCGGTGGCCAATACCCTGCTGATCGCCCTCAACGGCCTGGTCTTTCTCTATGAGGTCGGCCTGGGTCGGGATGTTTCTCAATTCATCCAGCGATTCGGATTGGTGCCGGTCAATGTATTGAGCCTGGGGATCCCGGGCTGGGGAAGCATTTTTTCCTCCATGTTCATCCACGGCGGCTGGGAGCACATCATCGGCAATATGCTGTATCTTTTCATCTTCGGAGACAACGTGGAGGATGCTTTGGGGCATGCCAAATATCTGTTCTTTTATCTGTTGTGCGGCATAGCCGCTGCCTGGGGGCATATATTATTCAATACTCAATCGGCCATCCCCACAGTGGGGGCCTCCGGAGCGGTGGCCGGAGTGCTGGGGGCCTATCTGCTGTTGTATCCCCGGGCCGGGGTGCTGACGGTGATACCCCTGGGCATCTTCATCCGGATAATAAAGGTTCCGGCGGTCCTGGTGCTGGGGTTCTGGATAGTGCTGCAGTTATTGTTCGGGCTGATCAGCCTGCCCCTGCCGGGCGAGCAGTCCGGAGGGATCGCCTGGTTCGCCCATATCGGGGGCTTCTTTGCCGGGATGCTGCTGGCCAGCCCATTTATTCGCCGGAGAAATAAAGGGTCTTTTATTTAAAAAAATGTTGCAAAAGAGCCCGGTTTCTGACATAATTAAAATTCAGACCTGCGGTCAACTTATATCTTACATCATATCAAGGAACCATCCATGGAATACCGAATGGAGAGATTGAACTGGAAGCAGTTCAAAAAGATCGTTCCGGGGAAGACAGACATCGTCCTGCTGCCGGTGGGGACCATCGAGGCCCACGGGCCCGGGGCCCTGGGCACCGATGCCATAATCCCCGGCTACCTGGCCGAGCGGCTTTCCCGGCCGCTTAACGCCATGGTGGCCCCGGCCATCAACTACGGTGTCACCAATTCCCTGATCGCCTTTCCGGGGTCGCTGACCGTCAGCCCCCCGACCCTTAGGGCTTATGTCAGGGAGACGGCCTTCAGCCTGGCCGACGCCGGTTTTAAAAAGATCATCGTGCTCAACGGCCACGGCGGGAATATCGACAGCCTGGATGATCTGGGGGCCGGGCTGTGGAAGGAGAAGAAGGCCGGGTGCCTGGTGATCCACTGGTGGATGGCGGCCGAAGAGGCCTCCGCTAAATATTTCGACGGCTCCGGCCATGCCGGGGCTGACGAGCTGGCGGCCCTGATGGCCGTCGACCCAACCCTGGTCTCAAAAGCGGACTACCGCCGGGAGGAGGCCGGCCACCGATTCCAGGGCATCAGCATGCATCCCTTCTATAGGAGCATGATATTGAACCAGCCGGGGAAGGGCTATCCGGTATTCGATACCGGCCGGGCCAGGAAATACATGGAGGCGGTGGTGATGAGATTGACCTTGGACATCAAGCAGATATTGGCCGGCTGGGAGAAGATCATCTGATGGATAACGGGAATTTCAAGATATCGGAATTTGAGAAGATCATCAAGACCAGCAGCCGCTACATTTCCAGGACCGATGAAACGCTGGGACAGCCGGAACAAGCCCGGGAGAAGATAAGCCTGGTATCCCGGTTCCTCAAAGAGCGAAGGCTGAGCGGCGAGATCCTTTCGGTGTTCGGGGAGGCCAAGAACCCAGGGCTGGTCTATGTGGAGCTTCCCCAGGGCACCAGGGAGTTTCACGGACAGGCGGCCCAGATGCTGTTGGAATGCTGCCTTTACGATGCCGACGGACAGCCCAACGAAAGGGCCTGGGACCGGTGGCGCGATTTTGGGAGGAACATCTACTACGGCACGGTGGAGGAGATCTACCACAATTTCACTTCGGCCCGGCCGGAGCTGGCCCTGATATTCGAGCTGGCCTACCGCCAGTTGATGTCCGAGGCTTCGGTATTATGGTGGGAACAGCAGCCGGGAGCGGTAAGAAGCAAGGAGCCCCAGGTGATGCGAAGGTTTAATCTGGAGCTGACCGCCCTGCTTCGCCCCATCAGGGACAAGGTGCTACAGAAGCACTCCATCGACACCGAGCTTTTCGAGAAACTGCTGGATCACGGCTGGAACGTAGAATTCGACCTGGAAAGCCCCCAGGCCGTGAATTTTGCCCCGCTGCTCAGGGAACTGAATCTTTCCCAGGGGATGGTCTCGGAGCTATTCCACCTGCTGTACACCGAGCAACTGAAGGCCAACGAGGAGGCGCTTTGGGAGAAACTGGGCAGCAGCAGCTTTGCCAAACCCGAAGAGATAACCAGCATGATCTCCGGCAGCCTGTCCCAGATCACCGAGATCGCCGCCCGGGAGATCCAGAAGGTACTGATCAAGCGGGCCTCCGAGCTGGAGGTCAAGCTCAACCAGGAGCTGGCCGACCTCCAGAAATTCACCAGCCGGGTCAAAAAGCAGACCCAGGAACTGGTGATGCTGAACAACGGAGATATGTCCAAGGTGGTGGAGGCCAAACTCTATTCCGAGAATCTGCTGAACCTTTCGGCCAAGGTCACCGATTCGCTGATGCAGTTCCAGAGGAATCTCACCGGCCAGCTGTGGTATCTGCAGGACCTGGAACGCAAGGAGAAAACCCTCCAGACATCCATCGAGAGATGCCAGTCGCTGCAGCGGATGCCCCTGAAGGACCTGACGGCAATGCTCAGCTCCCACTCCAGAGAGATCAGCACCGATCTCCTGAAGCATCTGGAATTTTTCAACAATCTTGACCAGTCAATAAAACGCGACTGGGAGGGGCTTACCAAGAACCTGGCCAAGATCCTGGTGGAGATGATCCGGCAGGGGCTGGAGCAGGCCAACATCAAGGTGAAAACCCTGGACCGGGAGGCGGCCCGGCGCAATCCCAACGATTCTCATGCGGCGGCCGTCCTGATCGAAATGGAGCAGGCCCAGGCCGACGGCCGGGCCATCTCCGGGCTGATAGAGGAACAGGGAGGGAACCGGGCCTATCATGTGGAGCTGCTGATAGAGAACTACCGGAAATTTCTCACTGAGGTGGCCGAACCGATCATGAACTTCCGCCGGCTGGCCTCGCTAGTCAAGCTGTGGCCGCCCCTGATGACGAAGGATCCGCCTGTTTTGAGACAGCAGGAACTATGCGACGAGGTTTTCTATCTTTCGGAAAGGCTCAAGAGGTATAATCGGTGCTATTCTTTCGTGGCCCAGGGGGCGGTCCTGCCCCAGTCCTCGGCCGTCCTGAAAAACGACGGCGAGGTGCGGGAAAAGGTGCACAAGCATTTCTCCCGGGTGATCACGGTAATGGTCTACGACATCCGGGGCTCCAGTTTCATGAGCTCCAAACTTATGAACGCCGACAAGGAAAGGGAGATCAAGAACAAGCTGGGCTATATGATCGCCCAAGTCATCAGGCAGCATGGCGGGTTCATCGTCAAGGACACCGGGGACGGCGGGCTGGCCTGGTTCGGGGACAACGCCCATGAAACCTACGAAAAATGCTACAAGGAGGTCTTCACCGGCAAGGGCCTCAAGCTGCGGCATTCCATCAGTTCGGGAACGGAACTGAACATCCTGCCGGCCACCGAGTCCACCAAACAGGCGGTGGACTGCGCCAATGAAATGCTTAGTATGGCTGAGAAGTTCATCCAGGAGAATTTCAGCAACTACCGGGACTGGTTCCGGGACGCCAAGGAAAGGGAGATTCTCTACGAAGGGATAAACTACGCGGTTTTGCCGCCGGCCTTCAAGTCGCTGTTCCGGATAGGGGTGGGGATATCCTCCGGCTCCTCCGGCAAAGAGGTCAACCTGTCGCTCAACTCTTTCGGCGATACCGACCTTTGCGGGGCGGCGGTAAACAATGCCAGCCTGTACGCCGCCGGCAAGGACCCCAGCCGTTCGGTGATACTGCTGGATCACGTTTCTTTCGCCAATATGATGCTCAACACCGAGAGGTTCACCTCTTTATATCAAGAGCAATTATGGAGGACCAAGGCCACCGGGATTGATGGCTGGGAAAGCAAGCTCCGGGATAGCCTCAAGCTGTGCGATTCCGTTGCCGATGACGGCAGTTATTATATTCCCGGCAAGAACTATTCGATAAAGAGAACCGGCTATCAGATTTTGGGGCTGTCGAACACATCCAAGGAGGCCAGCCTGCGGATGGAGGCCGGAGACAAGGTGGCAGCCATGCAGGATGACGGCCGGTTCATGGATCCCCAGACCAAGACAGAGATAAAATTCGTATACGAAGTTCAACCCCAGGAGAAGGGGGGTAAGTAATCATGGCGGAGATACTGATCGTTGACCAGGACCGGCTCTTTGCCCTGACCCTGGTCCATGTCCTGAGCGGCCATCACCACCAATCGGTGCTGGCCTCCGATGAAAAGGAAGTGGTGAGCATCATCCGGGACCGCAACATCGACCTGATCCTGGTGGACGCCGAGCTGGCCAGCCGGAAAAATCTCCACCTGCTTAAGCATTTGAGGCAGGCCAATCCCGACATCCCGGTGGTGCTTTCGATATCCAAGAAGGTTGATAAGGACGACCGGGAGCAGCTTCGGAGCGGGCTGTACGATTATATCAACAAGCCGTTCGGACATGAGGAACTGTTGCTGGCGGTGGAACGGGGCCTGGAAAGGCGTCGCCTCCAGAACGAGAATCGCCTGCTGCTGGGGGACCTCAAGCAGCGGATCAGAGAGTTGTCCACCTTCAACACCATAGCCAAAACCCTCAACTCCACCCTCAATCTCAAAGAGGTGCTGGACATCGTGATGGGCAAGGTCAAGGAGCTGATCAAAGCCGAGGCCTGGTCCATTTTGATGCTGGATGAGAAGACCAACGAACTGGTGTTCGAGGTGGCCACCGGGGAGAAGGGGCAGCAGGTCAAGGAGATGAGGCTGGGCATGGGGCAGGGGGTGGCCGGCTGGGTGGCCCAGCACCAGCGGCCGGTAATCGTGCCGGACACCGCCAATGACCAGCGTTTCTTCAAGGGGCTGGACCAGAAGACCGGGTTCCGCACCAGATCCATCATCGCCACCCCCCTGGTGTCGCGGGGCCGGCTGATAGGAGTGGTGGAGATAATAAATAAACTGGGCGACGCTTCTTTCGACCAGAAGGACCTGGATCTGCTGCAGACTTTGACCGACCATGCCGCCATAGCCATAGAGAACGCCCGGCTGTATGAGAAGGCCCGGAGGCTGGCCGTCACCGACGACCTGACCGGACTGTTCAACTCCCGGCACTGCGACATGTTCCTGAAGAAGGCCCTGGATGAGGCGGTAAAAAAAGACCAGCCGCTGTCCCTGTTATTCATAGATCTGGATCACATGAAAGAGGTGGACGATACCTACGGCCATCTGATGGGCGGGCACGCCCTGAAGGAGGTGGCCGACCGGATAGCCGGGGAGGTCAAACCGCCTGATATGGCTTCGCGCTACGGCGGGGATGAATACGTGATCGTCCTGCCCGGCAAGAACTCCAGGCAGGCCCTGGAGCTGGCCGAGATTATCAGGAGGAGGATCGAGGCCGAGCCGTTTCTGACCTATCACAAACTGTCGTGCCGAATAACTGCCAGCATCGGCATTGCCAATTATCCGGAGCAGGCCGGAAGCACCGACGAGCTGTTCTCCAAGGCCGACCAGGCCATGTACCAGGTCAAGGAATCGGGAAAGAACCGGGTCAAATTGTCCGATAAATGATCGCAGGAGGATAATACCATGACGCCTTTCTGTCCCGACTGCCGGGCCGAATACCGTGAAGGATTCAAGAACTGCTCGGATTGCGGATCCGACCTGTCGGCAGCCCTGCCGCCGGAGGCCGACAACCGGGAGGAGGTCAATTCGGACATGCTGGCGGTTTATGATGCCCCGGACCAGATGTCAGCCCTGACCCTGTCGTCATTTTTGAATGACAACAATATTCGGACCGTCATCAAATCGGAACAGATCCCCATGTACGACGGGGTGGCCATGATGCTTTTTCCCCGCTGGGGCCGGGTGATGGTTTTGGAAAACCAATATGAAAAAGCCCGGGCGTTGATAGATGAATATCTGTCCGGGGAGACGCTGGCCGAAGATGAATCTCCGCCAGCATAGAAAAAAGCCGCAAACCTTAAGTTTGCGGCTTAAAAATGTCGGTAAAATGGTGCCGAGGGGGGGAGTCGAACCCCCATGCCCTTGCGAACACTAAGTTCTGAGCCTAGCGCGTCTACCAGTTCCGCCACCTCGGCATAACCATAAAACATCATTATAATATAAAATACGCACCACTGTCAAGATTATATAATGATCGAAAGCATATTAAATAAGAAGGCCCGGTATGATTACGAGATAATCGACCGGCTGGAGACCGGGATCGTTCTGCGGGGCACCGAGGTCAAGTCCATCCGCCAGGGGCAGGCCAACCTCAAGGACAGTTTTGCCATGGTCAAGGGCCGGGAGCTGTTCCTGTTCAATATGCATGTTTCGCCCTATGATCACGGCAACCGCTACAACCTGGAGGCCACCCGCCCCAGAAAACTGCTGCTCCACCGGGAGCAGATCCGGAAATTGACCGCCCAGCAAAAAGAGAAGAACCTGTCCCTGATTCCGCTGTCGCTGTATTTTAAAAAGGGAAAGGTGAAGATCGACCTGGCTCTGGCCAAAGGCAAGAAACAGTATGACCGGCGGGAGGACATCAAGAAACGGGACGTGGATAGGGAGATGAGAGGCACCAACAAGGGGAGGTTCCGGGGATAGCCTCACCACCAGACCGAAAAATAGCGGCAGTGCCGGCAGAGGGATATTTGGTCCCTTTGGCCGGCATTATGTTTTTGCCGCAGGCCGCCCAAAACAGCTCCTTTCCAGATCCCGGCCAAAGCCTCTGTCCCGGCGTTCCCGATGATTTGCCGGGCCTCGTAATCCAGGCAGCAGGCCGGCACTGTCCCGTCCCAGTAGATGTTCAGTTGGTCCCAGAGGTACCGGCAGGGCGGCCAAAGCTTCCGTTCCATCAGGTGCGGGCTGTGCTCCCGGTCGGGGAGGGGCACCTGGCCGGCCCAGTCCTGGGCCTGCCGGAAAATAAGACGGTCGGCCCTGCGCTCCCATAAACGCCGTAGGTTTGATATCTCTTTTTCATTATCGCTAAGGGTAACCACCTGGATAAAGATCTTGGGCCTGGGTGAAAGCGACAGGATATGGTCTATATTCTCAACCACTTTATGGTAATCAAGTCCGGGGCGCAGCCGGTGGTAGGTTTTCGGAGAAGCTCCATCCAGGCTGATATGCATCAGGCCCAGCCCGGCCGAGATCAGCCGGACGGCCTTTCCCGGGTAGAGCAGGGAGGCATTGCTGACCAGGCCGATATTCCCAAAGCCTTTTAACTTTGCCAGGGATATGCGCTCTTCCAGATGGGGGTCCAGCAGTGGCTCCCCGAACCCCGAGAGCAGAAGGCATTCGATGGGCCAATCCTGCAGCTGCCCCAAAACCCTCTGGTACAACTCCATTGACATCACCCCCTTGTCCCGTTTCATATTCTTGTGCCCGCACATGATGCAGGCCGAATTGCAGGCGTTGGTGCCTTCGATGGCCACCGTCTTGGGACAGAGCAACCTGCTCTCCTGGACTTTTTTTATACGCCGGGAATAGAGGTGCCGGTACATAGGGTTCCGGCTAAGCCGGTCCGATGAAACCAAGCGGTAAGCCATGGGCCTTAAGTAAGGCGAGTCTGACAAAAAGTGAAGGGATTTAAAACGTTCCATCATTCAATATCCGCAATAATTCTCCCTGTGAATGGAGCCAAAGAAAATATTTTGATGTTATGACACCTTGGGCGGAAATATGCTTTCGGATATTCCTATCATTCACCAAGCGCATGATATGCTTGGCCAGTGATCTGCTGTCCCCGGGCCGATAGGTCAGGCAGTTATGCCCCGGGCGTGCATATTCGGAACATCCGCCATTCTCGCTAAGGATAACGGCACAGCCGCAGGCCATGGCTTCCAGGGCGGGTAAACCGAAGCCTTCGCTTAAGCTGGTGGATACAAACACATCACTACAGTTATATATTCCAGCCAGGGCGGTATCATTTCGAGGGCTTTCCAACTGCCATTCCCGGGGGATATCATAACCGATAAGGTTATCCGGGGTTACTATTGTAACCGATAGCTGCTGCCTTATATTTTCCGGCAGGTGCCTAAAGGCCGTGATCATGGTTTGAAGTCCTTTTATGGGATGAAACCTGGCTAGATAAACCAAATGGACCTTGTCTCCGGGTGTCTTGTTTTGGCCCGGGGAATGATTAAAAACGCTGGGGTTTACGCCGGGGCGGACCAGCGCCGGAGGAATACAATCCCTTTTGGAATTGAACAGAAACCGGCGATAAGTATGACGGGAGTTGAAAATATAGCAGACGTTTGGATATCTATAGCTTAGGAAAGTCAGGATTTTATAAAGGCCATAAAAAAAGTTATTTCGCAATAGTGCCAAATCGCTGAATATTTGAAAGTCATCCGCCTGAATAAAGTTGTAAACGGGATCCCTGCGAATGAAAAGTAAAAGAGGGCCGAGCATCTGCCCGGTGGAAATTATATGTTTGAATCTACTAGCAGACAGGTTGATGAAAAAAAACAGCAATAATATATTTATAGCGCGAATGATAAGACCACCTCCGAAAAGGCCAATGGCCCTGACCTGTACCCCTGGGGCAGTTCTATAATAACATTCACCGGGTCCCCTGGGATACCATATGGCTATGCGGTATTTTTCAATCAAGCCGTTGGCCAATTCAAAGACAACCCTATTGCCTCCGCCGATCTTGACGGAGGGCAATAAAAACAGAATTGAATTTTGCGGATTTCGTTTCATGACAAACAAAATGAAAAATCAAATATTCGGGGCACCATCTTCAGCTGTCAGCCTATCAAGATGAACAGCCAGTTGGCGGGCGATCAGCCGGCGATCATATTTCTGCAAGGCTTTTGCATCGGGTCGAAAGTCTATCCTATTTGTCTGCCACTGATGAAAAAGCCGCTCGATCAAATCTGCCAACCCCAGATAATCATCTGGCTCTAGTACTGTTCCGGTGCTTGTTTCACTGATCAATTGGGCGGCCGGGCTGAAACTCGGGACCGATGCCAGGATCGGCTTTCGCGCTCCCAAATATTCGTAGACCTTGCTAGTGGAGACGGTCGGGCCCTCTTCCCGTCCTATTGTAAACCATAGGATCGTAGCTTCTTCCAGTATTTCGATCACCCGATTATGAGCCAAATGTCCCCTAAATTCGAAATAATCAGAGACTCCCAAATGCCGGGCAATCTTCAGATCTTCCGATTTATATACTCCGGCCACAATTATTCTGATGTTTTGAGCCAGGTGCTGTTTTCTTTTGAGCAATTCACGAAAGGCTCGGGCCAAAACATCTATCCGGCGGTATTTGGTCAAAGAACCGGTGTAGGCTATTGTAAATTTGTCCGATCTTGGCCGGGTATTGTTCAAAGGGAAATCCAGGGGATCAAATCCTTGGGGCAGGATGCCGTTAGCCGTGCTTTTTTTTAGGCCGATATTTTGCAGGCCCTCAAGGATGGGGGCATTGATGGCCGTTATCATATCGGCCTGCTTGACGACCAAGCCCTCAATGTTGCGATTAAGCTGCAACCGGAAAGAAGAATAGCCCCGGTTAAGGGTATTGGGCTGGGACCAGGCATCCCGAAAGTCACAGATCAGAGGCCGGTCGACCAGGCGTTTGATAAATAGACCGGCCAGATGCGAGGAAAAAGGCGGAGCGGAAGAGAATATGGCGTCGAAGGGGTTTTGCCGAAAGATTTTCAAGGCGGCCTGAACGGCGAACGGGACCCAGCCGATCTTATTGTCGGGGATAAAGAAGTTGTTGATAAAACCGATGAAGCCGCGATGGCGGCTGACCGTCTGGGGATCAAGCCTAGAAAAAGAAAGATGCATGGGGTCCAATGAAGGGGTGCGGAATACCTGAGATTGCTGCAGATCTTTAGAAAGAGAATCATCATAGCGGTATATGCCCCGGGGATAGGGGGCTATTACAACGGGTTGCCAGTTGTTGTCGGGCAGATATTTTATGAATTTGACTATCCTGTGAACGCCGCCTTGGGGTGGGTGATAGTAATTGAGTATCAGCAGGCGTTTCATCTGCCCAGGTGCCTTTCCAAGTGTCCCGCTATCAGACGGGCGGACTGTCCCTGGCCGTAAAGGCTGGGGTGAGAGGCTGGCGGTCTCAAATAGGCCAGGGCTTTTAGAATGCGTTTTTTGTCCGGTCCCACCAGGCGATTCCATCCGGTCTTGACCGTCTCCACCCACTCGGTCTCATGGCGCACCGTCAAACAGGGAGTCTTTAGCAGATAGGCTTCTTTTTGGATGCCCCCGGAATCGGTGATCACTGCATAGGCTGCCGATTGCAGGGCCAGCGACTCCCGGTATCCCTGGGGAGGTATCAGCATTACGTTTTCCGATCCTTCCAGCTTATCCCAAAGCGAAATATCCTTCAGCTTCCTCTCGGTGCGGGGATGAACCGGGAAGACTGCCTTTTTCCCGGATGAGAGCAGGGCCTCCATTATGGCGGATAAATTCTCCGCGTCATCTGTGTTCTCCGCCCGATGGATGGTGACAAACAGATAATTTCCCGGCACCAGTGACAGCTTCTTGATTATTTTTGCAGTCTGGTCTTTGGTTGGTAGAATATATTTCATGGCATCGTACATGATGTCGCCCACCATGTAGAGGCCGCTGGTGATCCCCTCTTTTTTAAGATTCTCCATCGCAGTATTAGTGGAGCAGAAATGCATGTTGGACAGGTGATCGGCCACCACCCGGTTGACCTCCTCCGGCATCATCCGGTTGAAGCTGCGCATGCCGGCCTCGATATGGGCCAGCGGGATGTGCAGCTTGGCGGCGATCAGCGCCCCGGCCAGTGTGGAGTTGGTGTCGCCGAAGATTATAATGGCATCGGGTCTTTGTTTGATGACCACCGGCTCCAGCTTGGCCAGCATGGCGGCGGTTTGGGCTCCGTGCAGGCCGGAACCGACCTCCAGGTTGAAATCGGGTCGGGGGATACCCAACTCTCTAAAGAACTGCTGGGACATTGCGTAGTCGTAATGCTGTCCGGTGTGCACCAGGATCTCACGGTGTTTTTTTCTGAGGGCCCGGGAGAGAGGGGCGGCCTTGATGAACTGGGGCCGGGCGCCGATGACGGTCAGAAATTTCATCTTACTATCACCAATTTGCAGATATAAGGTTTTTGTACGGATGAGCGGATGCGGCAGAGGTAGATACCAGAGGCCGGCCGCCGGGTAAACTCGGCATCCGGACGGATGGTCAGGGTGTGGGCCGGGGCCGACGGGCCGTAGAAAGTGCCGCAGGGTCGGCCGTCTATGGTATAGATGTCTATCCGGGCCTCGGTAGGCAGATTGCTGAAATAAACATAACCATCTTTGGTAACATTGAATGGGTTGGGCGCCACACAGGGATTGGCAACGGGTCTTTGTGCGACAGCATCATACCTTAAAACGCTTAGGCCTTTAGCGGTGGCTATGTAGATATCGTCGCCGGATTGGTCCTGCGGGCAGGCAGCTATCTGCTGAATATCATTGCTGATCAAAGAACTATAATTCTGATCAAAATTTACCCATTTCCCGTCCCAGGTCAGCAAGGACAGGCCCCGCTCGGTCCCGATCCATTTATTATCAGAGCGGTCTATAACTATCGACCGAATATCATTTCCTAAAATTGGAGAACTGTTCGTTTGAAAAACCGTTGATCTCAGAGTATGTGTAATCGGGTCATACTCGGAACGGCAAAGGCCGTTTCCGGTGGCCAGCCAAATAATATTGCTGTTGTCAATGGCGATCTGGCGGATATTGATGTCCGGAAGACCGGACTCTACGCCGAAATGCTCCCAGGTGTTTTCCTGCGGTTTAAAGTAGGTGAGATCATTATAATATGATCCCAGCCATAAACCGCCTGACAGGTCTTGGGCGATGGAGATGATCCACATGGCATTGTTATAGGCCCCGCGGGGCGAGGGATCGGTGTAGCTGGTCCATACGGAATCATTCGGAGAGACGGAGAAAATGGCGAAATTATAGGCCGTGAAGTATTTAGTGTTGTTATTGTCAACCAGGCCAGTCCAGACGCCACAGCCGGAAGGCACCCGGGGTGTGGAGAAGATGCTGGTAAGACTGTCCTCGCTGTATTTCAGAATGTAAGAATTATTGAATCCGTCCCACCAGCCCAAGCCGACCCAAGCGTTATGGTTCTGATCCACTGTTATAGAAGTCAAAGGAATGCCCGATATGGGGTTTATAAAAGTGCTCCAGATGTTATTTTTATAATTGCAGACCAGCGTATTGCCGTCGATGGCCCAAAGGGTGCCTGTTTTCGAAACAGAGATCTCTTTAACATAATTAAAGGCAATGCTGGGGAATGGATAATTATTCCAGCTTCCCCCGGTACGGCAGCAGAGGCCAGCGGCACTGCCGGCCCATAACCTTTGATCTCCGTCAACCGACAATGAAAGCACATTATAACTCAATAGCCCGGGGCTGATGTCGCTCAGGATATTCTGATGCCAGAGTTTTACCCCGTTATTGGTGGCAAAATACAAAGAGTCCCCGATCTGGGCCAGGCTTCTTATCTGATCTCCCAGCCCCGGGATCCTCTGCCAGGCTCCGCCGACCAACCGGGCCGCGCCGTTGGCGGCGCCGATCATCGACAGGGTGTCGGTCAGCAGGATGCATCTTATATCCGATGACAAGCCATCATAGTTGGCGAAAGTTTTCCAGTTATTGGTATCGCGTATCGCGGACAGGGGGAATATTTTTACGATACGCAGACCCTGGTCGGTGGCGATCCACAGGGAGTCGTTCCTGGCCGACAGGGCCTGGGTCTGGTTGCCCAGTTCATATCCCTGCTGGGCCAGCAGGGAGAACCAGTTGTAGCCGTCATAATAGGAGAGGGAGCCATACCCTCCGGCAAAAACATTCTGCCCGTTGGCCGCCGCGCAGAAGATTGTGTCCGAGGCCAGGCCGTCGTTTCGGGTGAACACTGTCCAGGCATTGCCGGCCGAATCCAGTCGGGCCAGGCCGCCGCCCAGGGTGCCGATCCACTTGTGGTGACGGGCATCCAAAGTTATCGAAGAAGCCTCGATATACGGCAGGCCGTCCACGTTGGTGTAATGCTTGATCAAAACAGTATCGGTGGAGGAGAAAGAGAATATACCGCCCGGGGTGGCTCCCCAGATGATATTACCTCCCGGCTGGAAGACTATCTGGGAAACATTATTGAAATTGGTGTAGCTTATCCAGTGCTGGGCTTGGGATGTCAGGCAGAGGATAAGCAGCGATGATATTGCCAGGCAAATCTTTTTCATGGATGAATATTACCTTAAGTAGGCCTTTAAAGTCAATGGTTTTGGAGCAGTTTATTGAAGTAACTATTTTTATCAACGCGATTTTATATTCTCTATTGAAATACCAAAGCCACCTGTGATAACATAACGACACTATGTTCAAATCAGATTCTTACGATGTTATAGTAGTGGGCGGCGGGCCGGCCGGGTCCATGGCCGCCAAAGAGATAGCCCAAGCCGGGCATTCAGTCCTAATGGTGGAGAAGCACCGGGAGATCGGCATCCCGCTGTGCTGTGCCGAGGCTACCAGCCTCAGGAGCCTGGGGCTGTTCATGAAACCCGATCCCAAATGGGTGGCGGCTCCCATCAACGGGGCTATTCTCTATTCCCCGGACGGGACCGAGGTGGCGGTGCCCTGGGCCGAGGTGGGGGTGGTGCTGGAGCGTAAGATCTTCGACCGCCACCTGGCCGGGATGGCCGGAGCCGCCGGGGCCGAGGTGATGGTCAAAACCGAGGCGGTGGCAATCAAGATGAACGGCGAGACCGTCGAAGAAGTGACATTAAAATCAGGCAATGAAACAAGATCCATAAAATGCCGGGTGGTGATAGGCGCCGACGGGGTGGAATCCCTGGTCGGGGCCTGGGCCGGGATGGATACCCGGCTGGAGCCGGAACAATTTCACAGCTGCGCCCAATACTTGATGTCCAACGTGGATGGCTTGCCGGACATGGTCCGCTTCTGGGTGGGCCGGGATATCGCGCCGGGAGGCTATCTGTGGATATTTCCCAAAGGCAACGGACTGGCCAATGTGGGACTGGGCATCGTGGCCTCGTTGGCCGGAGAGAAAAAACCGGTGCAATACCTGGATGAATTCATCGCCAAAAAACTGCCCGGGGCCAAAGTGATCGAAGCCATGGCGGGAGGCACGCCGGCCCTGGGTTCCGATCACCCGATGGTCAAGGGCAACGTCCTGCTGGCCGGGGATGCCGCCCGGCTGACCGATCCTCTTTCTGGTGCCGGCATCGCCATAGCCATGGCCTCGGGCACGATGGCCGGAAATCTGGCCGCCGAATACCTTAAGACCAACGACATTTCACAACTTAAGAAATATCCCAAGGAATGGTGGTCCGGCCCCTGGAAGGACCTTAAATTCCATCATTTGGTGCGGGAGGTGTTTTTGAAACTGTCCGACCAGGAGATGGACCGGATCGCCAGATTGCTGGTCAATATCCTGGCCGGGAAGGATCCGGCCCGGATAAATCCCATAGACGTGGCCAAGACGGTCATCAGATCCGATCCGGGAATTTTATTATTGGGAAGGCATCTGCTGTGAGCAAAATAAAGATCATATCCATCGCACTTCTGGCATATCTGTTATTGCTGGCGGCTGACCTGAGGGCCGGCATCTCCCAAAACTTCGACGGCCGGGTAGACCAGGGGCTGGAGATCCTCTATCAGGGGGATTACGACAGCGCCCTGGTGATATTCGATTCCTTCATCCGGGACAACCCGCAGAACCCGGCCGGGTATTTTTTCAAGGCCGGACTTTACCAGACCAGGATGTCGGCCTATGAAAGCGATTTCTGGCACAAGTATTATAAGAATTCAGTGGACAGCGCCATAATGCTCTGCAACCTGGCCCTCGACGATGATCCCAAGGATGCCTGGGCTTATTTTGTCAGGGGCGGGAGTTTTTCCTACATCGCGGCCTGGGATGCCAAGCAGGGCAAATACCTGGCGGCCTTCCGGAACGGCCTGAAGGCGGTGTCAGATTTCAAAAAGGCCCGGGCGATCGATCCCGCCCTGTATGACGCCTATATTGGGATAGGCTCCTATCATTATTTCCGGACCAAGGCCACCGGTTTTATAAAGTGGCTGCCCTTCATCGGAGACGACCGGGACCAGGGGATCTCGGAGATAATCACCGCCATCGAGAAGGGGCGCTACTCCCGGGTGATGGGGCAGAACGCCCTGCTGTGGATCTACACCGATTACGGCCGGGAGAAAAAAGCCCTGGAGCTGGGCGGGGCGCTGGAAAAGCTGTATCCCAACAATCCTTTCTTCCACTGGGCGGTGCCGGAGGTATTGTGGCGGCAGAAAAGATGGCCGGAGGCCGAGGCCGCTTACGGCAAACTGATGAAGCTATTGGAACGGCAGAATGCCCTCAACAATTACAACAAGGTGGTGGCCTCCTATAAGCTGGCCAAATGTTTTTTGGAGAATGGGAAATACCAGGACGCTTACCGGGTTGCCCAGCAATCCATCAGCTATCCCCTGGACCAGGAGACCGCCGGCCGGCTGGTGAACGAGCGCCGCAGGGCCCAGGAGGTGATGCTTCAGGCCGAAAAGAAGATCAGGGAAAACAAGTGAAAAAAGTAACCGTTGCCATAATCGCCAGGGACGAGGCGGCCACCATAGTTCAAATAGTTGAGGCAGCCCGGCCCTTGGCGGATGAGCTACTGGTCATCGACGGCGGATCAACCGACGGCACCGCCCAGATTGCGGCCGGAGCCGGGGCGACGGTGATATCGGACGACGGCCGCGGCAAGGGGGCCGGAGTCAGGGCCGCTATCCAGAAGGCTAAAGGAGAGGTGCTGGTGCTGATGGATGCCGACGGCTCCCACGAGCCGGCCGATATCCCGCGCCTAGCTGGCCCCATCATCGAGGCAAGGGCCGATATGGTGATAGCCTCGCGGCTGCGGGGAGGCTCGGATGAGTTCCACGGCACTTTGGACAACATCGTCCGGCAGACCGGCGGGGCGCTTATCAGCCTGATGTTGCTTTGGCGCTGGAAGGCGGACATCACCGACTGCGAGAACGGCTTCCGGGCCGTCGATACTGCCAAGGCCCGGCAGCTGGGATTGACATCCAACGGTTTTCTGATAGAACAGGAGATGGTGATAAAGGCCATCAAGCAGGGACTGGTCATAAAGGAGATCGCCAGCCATGAGTTTTCCCGGCAGGGGGGCGTCTCCAAGCTGAAGACCTCGCAGGGCTGGAGATTCCTATGGCACATCTTTAAGGAGATGATCTTTTGAAGGTGCTGCTGATAAACCCTCCGGCCTATCTAGGGGTATCCCAGGTGCGGGAGGGTCGCTGCATGCAGAGGGCCGGGGCCTGGACCTCCGTCTGGCCGCCGCTCTCCCTGGCCCTGACGGCGGCCGTTCTGCGAAGGGCGGGCCATCAGGTGCGGCTGAACGACTGCATCGTGGAAAATTTGTCCCGGGAAGGATTGGCGGAGAGCGCCCGGAATTTTAAGCCCGATTGGTGTCTGTTCAACAGCGCCACGCCTTCCATAGCCGGGGACACGGAGACGGTGGATGCGCTCAAGACAGCTTTTCCCGCTTGCCGCATGGCAGTGCTGGGCATTCATCCCACCGCCCTGCCGGAGGAGACCTTTGCCCTCTCCAAACATCTCGAAGTGATCATAAAGGGCGAGCCGGAACAGACCGCTCTGGAATTAATGTCAACTGTTGACCTTGATAGCGTGGCCGGAATCAGCTATCGCATCAACGGCATCATAAAACACAACCCGCCGCGCCCGGCGCTGGAAGACCTGGACCGCCTGCCCTTTCCCGCCTGGGACCTGATCCAGCGGGACCTCTACAAGCTCCCCCTTTCGGACAAACCCTTTCTGCTGCTGGCCACCAACCGGGGATGTCCATTCAACTGTAAATTCTGCGCCGACCATGTCTATTACGGACGAAGACTGAGGAAATTCTCCCCCCAAAGGATCGTCGATGAGATCGAGCACGATGTAAAAGAACTGGGAATAAGTGAATTCCTGTTCTGGGCCGAATCCTTCACCCTGGACCGGCAGCATGCCCTGTCGGTAGCCAACGAGATCATCGCCCGGAAGCTGGATATCGGCTGGGTGTGCAACAGCCGGGTGAACCAGGTGGACCGGGAGATGCTGGAGGCCTTCAAGCGGGCCGGGTGCTGGATGATCGGTTTCGGGATCGAATCCGGCAGCCAGAGGGTGCTGGACCTGATGCACAAGGGCACCACCGTCGAGCAGTCACGGGAGGCGGTGAAGACGGCTCAGGAAGCAGGACTCCAGGTCACCGCCCATGTGATGATCGGCTACCCCGGGGAGACGGCAGACGAGATAAAGCAGACCATCGCCTTGGTCAAGGAGCTGAATTTCGATTTCGCCCAGTTCTACGCGGCGGTGCCCTTCCCCGGCTCCGAATTATATGCCGAGGTCAAAGCCAATGGCATGACCATCACCGACGACTGGCGGTATTACGAGCAGAATTTCTGCGTCATCAGGACCGATCAATTGGAACCCCGACAGGTGGAGAGACTGCGCAACCGGGCCTTCCGGGGGTTCTATCTTAGGCCGGGGCAGATCATCAAAACGATCTCTCATTTAAGAACACCGGGGGCCTGGCGGCAGGCGTTGAAGGCGGTATGGGAATTCAAGGATTGGGCGGGATAAAGGGATTTTATGATTAAAATTACATGAAAAAACAATATCTGCAAATATCGCTCATATTGCTTCTGACGGTCCTGGTATATCTGCCGGCCCTGAAGGCCGACTTCATGTACGACGACCGTTTTTTTGTGCAGGAGAACACCAAGATCCGGGACTGGAAATACGTCGGGGAATACTTTGCCAATTCCGGACGCTCCATAGCCAGCATCTTCTGGGACGGCATCTGGCGGCCACTGAGGACCATCACTTATCTTGTCGACTACAAGGTTTGGGGTCTTAACCCATTCGGCTTCCACCTGACCAGCCTGCTGTGGCACCTGGCGAACATCACTCTGCTGTATTTTCTGCTGGGTCTGCTGTTCAAAGACAAAAGGCTGCCCCTGGCAGTCTGCCTGATATTCGCCCTCCATCCGGTGCAGACCGAGGCTGTGACCTGGATCTCCAGCCGGGGGGACCTTATGTATGTGACCTTCGGCCTGCTGATGTTCATCTTGCATCACAGATATCGGGAAAATAAAAGAATATATTTACTGGGGCTGTCGCTTTTAAGCTTGACCCTGGCGCTACTGTCAAAGGAAACGGCGGTGGTCTTCCCATTGCTGGTCATGCTCTATGACTGGCTTTTTGATCAGAGGGGCCGGATCAAGACATTTCTGGCCGGATGGAAAATCTATCTTCCTTACCTGGTTTTGCTGGCCGTCTACCTAATAACCAGAAGACTGGCCTTGGGCCGGGTCTCCCAGTGCCCCTACTGGGGCGATTCCCTCTGGACCACCATCTTCACCATGTTCCGGGCGGCCCTGGAGTATGTCCGGCTGTTATTCCTGCCCCTGTGGCTGAAGGTGGATTACGTGTACGACCTGTCCACCTCTTTGCTGGATTGGAGGGTGCTGGGCTCGCTGGCGATCCTTGGGTCTATCAGCCTTCTGGCCGCCCGTGACATCAAAGGATCAAGATTCCTGGCCTTCGGCTGGCTGTGGCCGGTGATCGGCCTGCTGCCGGTCTCCAATCTTCTGCCGCTGACGGCCATTATGGCCGAGCGATTCCTGTACCTGCCGGTGATCGGATTTGCGGTTTGGGCCGGCTTTCTGCTGGGCGGCGTCCGGAACCAAAAAGTATTCCAGATGGTTGTGATTACATTGATACTGTTGATGGCCGGACTGACAATAAAGCGTAATATAGAATGGCAGGAGCCGTTAAAATTCTGGCGGACCGAGACCGGGCGTTCGCCGGACTCCTATATTGCTCACGGCAATCTGGGGAATATCCTGTTCCTGAACGAAGATATGGCCGGGGCCGAAAGAGAATACCGCCGGGCGGTGGAGCTGGATTCCACCTATGACAATGCCCTGTCCGGGCTGGCCATAACCTGCGCCCAGTTGCAGAAATACCAGGAGGGGGAAAGGTATGCCCAAAAATGCCTGGCTCTGAATCCCGGCAATACCAATGCATTGCTGACAGTGGGTATCTGCCGGGCGGCCAACGATGATCTTGATTCGGCTGAAATTTATTTCTCCCGGGCCACCAATGCCGAACCGGAAAATGAAAAAGGATGGATCAATCTGGGGATCATCCATAAGCGGCAGGGGAACTGGGGCAAAGCCGTTTCCGATTATGAACGTGCGATAAGGATACAGCCCGGGGCTCCAACCCTGTACTATGAGCTGGGAACAATATGGGCCGAGCAGAATGAACTGACCAAAGCGGCTGCTTTATGGCAAAGGGCCCTGGACATCGATCCGGACTTTCTGCCGGCCAGGATGAACCTGGCACTGGCCCTGGAGAAAAGCGACCCGGCCCGGGCGGCCGGGGAGTGGGAGATTTTTTTGCAGCGGGCCGGGGCCCAGGGCCAGCCGGTCAACCAAGCATTAGTCAGAAAAAGAATAGCGGAGCTGAATGATAGAACAGGGAAATAAAATATTCGCGATCTGCCTGCTGGGCGTATCAGCCATGATTCTGAATTGCTCCCCGGTCTACCTCAGCCGCAAACCGCCGGAGGGCGAGATTCTGATAAGGATCGCCCTGCAGCGGCGCCAGCCCAGAGCGGTGGTCTACGGATCATACAATATCACGGTCTGGGACCAGAACCATAAAAGCGCCATCCTGCCGGGCGAAAGCTGGAGCATCCTGCCGGCGGGCTTGGGATTGACGGCCGAAACGAACAGAGGCACTGCCATAGAAAACATCGAGGGGCGGATCCGGCTGTGGTCTACTGATGAATATTTCATCAATCAAAAACGAGTGAAGGGCGCGATCGAGATCCGCCGGGATAATGACCAGGGACTGCTGGTCATTGCCGAGATGCCGCTGGAGGATTACCTGCCAGGGGTGCTGGCCAGTGAGATCGGCGGTTTGGCCGACAAAGCGCCCCAGGCGGCCATGGCCCAGGCCATAATCTCCCGCAGCTACGCCTTTGCCAGGATCGGCGCCAAGCCGGAGAGTTATTATGACATCGAGGCCGGAACCTCGCACCAATGCTTTGACCTGGATAATGTGGCTTCGTCCACTATCAAACGTGCAGTCAATGATACCAAAGGGAAAGTACTGACCTTTCGGGGCAAGATGATATCGCCCAATTTCCATTCCACCTGTGGGGGCAGGACCGCCCGGCCCTCCGAGATCTGGAACGCCAGGGATGAAGAGTTCCCCTATCTGGAATCGGTGGAGGACAAATGGTGCGGCATCTCACCCAAATATAGCTGGAGCGATACCATCATGGCGGAGGAACTTGCTGTCACGGTATTCCCCGGGAAGCAAGAGATTATAAAGGACGTAAAGGTTCTAAAGGTTGGAAAGTCAGGAAGGGTGATCTCTTTGCTTGTTTCCACCAGCGCCGGGGATAGCGTGCTGACCAAGGCGGCGGTGCGCAACGGGCTGAAGGACAAGCCTTTGCTCAGCACCTGGTTTGGTCTTGAGAATATTCGCAATGCCCAGGGAGATATTGAAAAGGTCATTTTGACCGGACGGGGTTTCGGGCACGGGGTGGGGCTGTGCCAGTGGGGGGCAATCGGAATGGCCCGGGCCGGTAAAAACTATAAAAGCATTTTGAAGCATTTTTACAAGGGAGTGGAGATAGATAGGATATATTGACCTTGTTTAATTTTGAAAATAATCATTGACAAATATTAATCCTGTGCTATACTAACCAAGTAAATATTACAAGGAGTCATTTCAAATGACAGTTACCATAAATGTCGTTTTTGGAGTGGCTGGAAAAATAAAAACCAAGCCCGGCCGCAGATAATTTGCGGGTGCCGGGCTTTTTATTTTTGGAGGCGGTATGAGAAATATTTTACTGTCGGTGTTATTTGCATTGGCCGCAAGTGCGGCTTTTGCCGACAGCTGGACAACGCCCACGCCGATAAATATTAATTCGTTTTATTTTGATCATGAAATGCCTTCAATAAGTAATGATGGCTCTAAATTATTCTTTTCATCGGATAGTGATGGGATTGCCAACGGTCCGGCGGATATCTATTATTCACTAAAAAGTGAAAGCGGATGGGGCATGCCGATCTTTCTGGGAAATATTGTAAATGATACGATACAGGGACGTATTGAGTCGTCCCCCTGCATCGGATACGACGATACCACGCTTTATTTTGCAAGAAGTTATGTAAATGACAGCATCTGGGTAACATACTACACCAATGGAGACTGGCTATTACCGCAGCCCTTAGACAGCACTATAAATAAATTTCCGGCCGGTGGTCCGGCAGTTTCCCAAGATGGGCAAAGATTATATTTTCATTCAAACCGCCCGGGAGGTTACGGCGGTTACGATATCTGGATGTCCCAGAAAACCGGCGGGGCTTGGCAGGAGCCGGTAAATATGGGGCCGGAGATAAACACATCATTCAACGAAAAAGAGCCGTCAATAGCGGGAAATGATTCCGATTTTGTTTTCTGGCGGTCAGGCAGCGTTTCGGATACATGCAATATATGGTATCATAAGCTCGGTTCCGAGGATTCGGCAAAGTGCATATTTTTCGGGCATTATGAGCCGTATCCCCATTATGGATGGTGCTGGCACGAAGCTCCCTGCATAAGTTGGGATGGACAGAAAATTTACCTTACGTATGCATCCTTTAATGTTGAGCCTTTAAGTTACATCTACTTATCAAATCGTATAACCGGCGTCGCCGGGAAACCGGAGAACAACGTCTCCAAAACAACCTTGAGCCTATCACCGAATTTCCCCAATCCCTTCAGCCAGTTTACAGGCATCAGTTATCAATTGCCAGCATCAGGGTATGTCAATCTATCCATATACAACATTGCCGGGCAATTGGTAAGAACCCTGGTAAATGAAGATAAAAAGGCCGGTAAATATAAAACAATTTGGAATGGCAATGATGAAAGCAGTAAAAAAGTAGCCCAGGGCATCTATTTCTGCAAACTTCAATCGGGCAATGGGCAGATAATACATAAAATGGTGCTGGTAAAATAGTCAAATTCCAGTTGGCATCAACAATTACAAGGGCGGGTTAAAACCGCCCTTTTTTCTTTAAAAATGCTTAATTTTAAGCTTGCAAATATCTTTTTTTTCAGTTAATATTATAGTCTAATTGGATTATTTTTCAAGGAGTTAATATAATGGACTACCTAAAATTTTATGGGATGACCGACCAGCCCTTTTCCAACGCTCCCGACAACCGATTCTACTACGACAGCCCCCAGCATTCCAAGGCCATCCTCAAGCTGTCCCATGCCGCCGAAATGATGAAGGGCCTGGCAGTGGTTTTGGGCGATATCGGCACCGGAAAGACCACCATCTCCCGGCGGATGCTGGAGATCCTGCCGGACGACCAGTTCGAGACCGGCCTGCTGGTGATCGTTCACTCCGAGGTCACCCCGGGCTGGCTGATCTCCAAGATCGCCCTGCAGATGGGGGTGGAGAAGCCGGCCGACACCAAGGCCGGGATGGTGGGTCAGCTCTACGAACAGCTGATGAAGATCTACAACGAGGGCCGCAAGGCGGTGATCATCATTGACGAGGCCAACATGCTCAAGAGCAAGGAGATCATGGAGGAGATGCGGGGCCTGCTGAACATGGAGGTCTCCGGCAGCATGCTGATAACCTTCCTGCTGTTCGGACTGCCCGATCTGGAGCAGTGCCTGGCCCTGGACCCGCCCCTAAGGGAACGGATAGCGGTCAAGCACAAGCTGGAGCCCCTGACCTCGGAGTCCACCCGGGGCTACATCCAGTACCGCCTGGCGGTGGTGGGCTGCCAGCACGAGCTGTTCACCGATTCGGCCTACGAGTTCATCCATTTCTACTCCGACGGCAAACCCCGCCTGATAAACACCATCTGCGACAACGCCCTGCTGGAGGGCTCCATGAGCGGCATCCAGCAGATAGACGAATCGCTGATCGAGACGGTGGTCAGCGACCTGGGCCTCAAGAGCGAGGCCGACGAAACGGGCGGCAAGAACAAACAGCCGGTGTTTTGATCCATGACCAGCCAGCAATATTTCGTAGACCTGCATATCCACACGGCGGCCTCCGACGGGGTTTTCCTCCCGGAGGAGCTGGTGAAGCAGGCGTCATTGAAAGGGCTCAAGGCCATCGCCATCACCGACCATGATGCTTGGGATGCCATTGAACCGATCTCCAGCCTGGCTTTCAAGGTGGGGATCGAGGTCATTCCCGGGATAGAACTGTCCACCAACATCGAGGGGGCCGAGATCCACATCCTGGGATATTTCATCGATTACACCCAAAGCCAATTCCAGGAGAGGGTGCTGCATTTCAAGAACGCCCGGATCGAACGGGCCCACCGGATGGTGGAGAAGCTGGCCGAGCTGGGGGTGCGCCTGGAGATAGACAGGGTGCTGGAGATCGCCGGCTCGGGCTCGGTGGGCCGCCCCCATGTGGCCCGGGCCCTGGCCGAGGAGGGCTATGTGGGCGGCACCGATGAGGCCTTCACCAGGTATCTGGGCAACGGGTGTCCGGCCTATGTGCCCAAGAATTTTCTGACCCCCCAGGAGTCCTTCGACCTGGTTCATTCGGTGGGAGGGCTGGCTTTCTTCGCCCATCCCGGGATTGAGAACCGGGATGAACTGATAGCCCAGTTCGCCACCCAGGGCCTGGACGGGCTGGAGGTGTGGCATTCCAAGCATTCCAACAGCCAAGTGAAGAACTACCTGGAGATCGCCCGGCAGAAGAATCTTTTAGCCTGTGGCGGCTCCGACTGCCACAGCGACAACCTGATGAACAACGGCGGCGGCTCGGTAAAAGTGCCCTACAGCGTGGTGGAGCAGATGAAACGGCACCTGGCGAATAAAAAACAAAAGCAAGCTTAACCTAGGAGCAATATATGCTGGACGATTCATTATTGCAGGAACTGCTGGTCAGCAATGACAAGAAGATAGTGCTGATCGTGGCCGACGGCCTGGGCGGCCTGCCCCGGGAGAGAGACGGCCAGACCGAGCTGGAGGCGGCCGCCAAACCCCATATCGACGCCCTGGCCATCAAGTCGGTCTGCGGGCTGACGGTCCCCATATCCTACGGCATCACCCCCGGCAGCGGGCCGGCCCATCTGTCGCTGTTCGGATACGACCCCATCAAATACCAGATCGGCCGGGGGGTGCTGGAGGCACTGGGCATCGGCCTGGAGATGACCCCCCGGGATGTGGCGGCCCGGGCCAACTTTGCCACCATGGAGCCCGGCGGGTTGATAACCGACCGCCGGGCCGGCCGGATCCCCACCGAGAAGAACATGGAGCTGTGCGCCAAGTTGCAGGCGGCCATCCCGGCCATCGACGGGGTGGAGGTGATCATCCGGCACGGCAAGGAGCACCGCTTTGTGGTGCTGTTCCGGGGCGACGGGCTCTCCGGCAACCTGCATGACACCGATCCCCAGCGGGAGGGTTTGACGGCCATAGCACCCAAGGCCTTTTTCGAGGAGGACCTCAAGCTGGCCGCCGTGACGGCCAAATTCATCGCCCAGGCCAACCAGGTGCTGAAGGACCAGCATCCGGCCAACACCCTTTTGATGCGGGGCTTTGCCAAGCATCCCGACATTCCCTCCATGAACAAGAGGTTCGGCCTCAAGGCCGCGGCCATCGCCGCCTATCCCATGTACAAGGGGCTGGCCAAGCTGGTGGGCATGACCGAGCTGGACACCGGCCAGACCATCGAGGATGAATTCGAGACCCTGAGGCTCTACTATAACGATTTCGATTTCTTCTACATTCACATCAAAAAGACCGATTCCTACGGCGAGGACGGCGATTTCAACGCTAAGGTTCAGGTGATCACCGAGCTGGATGACGCCATGCCGATGGTCAGCAAGCTTAATCCTGACGTGCTGGTGATAACCAGCGACCATTCCACCCCGGCCCGGATGAAGGGCCATAGCTGGCACCCCAACCCCTTCATGCTGTACTCCCCGTATGTCCGGCCGGACGGGCTGGACAGTTTCAACGAGCGGAACTGCGCCTACGGCAGCCTGGGATGCTTTCCGGCAGTGGAGGCCATGCCCCTGATGCTGGCCAACGCCCTCAAGCTGGGCAAATTCGGGGCCTAGAAATCACACACAAAAAAATTATATGCAAACAAACCATAAAATAATAATCGGCGATTCCCGCTGTATGCAGGTGGTGAAAGACCAATCCGTACACTTGGTCGTTACTTCGCCGCCCTATTGGCAATTGAAAGACTATGGCCATGAAAACCAAATAGGTTTTGATCATAGCTACGAAGATTATATTAATAATCTCAATCTTGTCTGGAAGGAATGCCACCGGGTTTTGCATGATGGCTGTCGCCTTTGCATTAACATTGGCGATCAGTTTGCAAGGGCGGTTTATTACGGGCGTTACAAAGTAATTCCAATCAGAACCGAGATTATTAAATTTTGCGAAACCATAGGTTTTGATTACATGGGCGCCATCATCTGGCAAAAGGTCACGACCTGCAATACCACCGGTGGGGCCAGCATTATGGGCTCATTTCCGTTCCCCAGAAACGGCATAGTTAAATTGGATTATGAATTCATCCTGCTTTTTAAAAAGTACGGGCAAGCGCCAAAACCCACAATTGACGCTAAGCGTAAATCAACAATGACTACGGAGGAATGGAACCAATATTTTTCCGGCCACTGGAATTTTGCCGGAGAGAAACAGGATGAACACTTGGCTATGTTTCCCGAAGAACTGCCCAAACGTTTGGTTAAAATGTTTAGTTTTGCTGGCGAGACGGTACTTGACCCATTCTTGGGCAGCGGCACTACTACACTGGCGGCAAAAAATCTTGGCAGAAATAGTATAGGTTATGAGATCAACGACTTGTTTCTGGCGACTATAAAAGAACGGACGGGGTACAGCCAACAGGATGCTTTTGGACAGGCACAATTCGAAGTAATTAAACAAGATAAAGTACGCATGGTTTTTAATAAGGAAATCGAAAAACTGCCGTATATTTTCAAGGATCCCATTAAAGTTGGCAAGAAGATAGACCCCAAAAAACTAAAATATGGTTCAAAAATTGATGGCTCGGAAATTAAAAGCGAGGAGTACTATACTGTCAATGAAGTCATCAGTTCTGAATTATTAAAATTAAATAACGGTCTTGTCGTAAGGCTATTGGGAATTAAAGAGGATCCAAGCAAGAACGGCAAAGCCAGTGAATATTTGATTAAAAAAACCAACGGCCAAAAAGTGTTTTTAAAATATGATAGTCAAAAATATGACGAGAGCAATAATCTGTTGGCCTACGTATATTTGAAAAATAAAACATTTTTAAATGCGCATTTATTGAAAAGGGGTCTGGCCAAAGTGGATACAATTCATGAATATAGGTATAAAAATAAATTTGAAAGCATTTTAAATGCCGAAAAAAGAAATTAAACGGTACTCCAAAGATTTCGGGAAAAAAGAGAAGGTTTTGAATTACACCTGCCAAACCTATCAACTGTCACGGCCAAATAAGGTTGGTGCTGTTATGGCTTTGATTAGAGAATGCCAGCCTAAAACAATTGAAGAATGGAAGAAGTGGTATTTCAAGAACGCTTTCACAGATGGAAAAAAACCCGCAAAAATTACGCAAGAAACTTTGAAGGAACTAGGTGAACGACTATTTACCAAAATCACGGAAATTGTAATACCGGAATGGCAAGAGGCTTTTAGACAATTAACACTGCAGGATTGTATTGATTATATTCACAATTTAACTTTAAACAGAACATTTGATGGCTTTATACGGGAAAAGTCAGTTATAACTGATGGCTTGGCAAAACAATACCCTAAGGTAGCGTTTGTGGAATCCGATCCCGAATTGGACCATGCCGGAGACATTGATTATCTCGGTTGGGTAGGTAAAAGTGCTTTCGGCATACAGATAAAACCAGTAACCTCTAAGGCTAATTTTGGCAATTATTCCGCATCGGAAAGAATGAAGGCAAGCTTCTCGGATTTTACCGATAAATATAAGGGGAAAGTTTTTATAATCTATAGCTTGGACGGTGAAGTTGGAAACAAAGAAATTTATAAAGACATTCAAAAAGAAATAGAGAAATTGAAAAAATAAATTGAAACCGGTTTGTCCAAATAAATTTTACAGGCAAATATTCTTAGCAACAATAGTTTTGTCGTTCATTTTAAAAACAGCCCACATTCAACCATGAAGTGCAACAAGGGAAGCTGCTTCAAATGGAGTTTTAAAGCCCAAACATTTTCTGGGCCGGCTGTTAAGTTTGTTTTCAATTTCCTTTATCCGTTGATCCGTAATCATACTAAAGTCAGTTCCTTTTGGCAAGTATCGTCTTATCAGTCCGTTTACCTGTTCGTTTGAGCCTCGTTCCCAGGAGTGGTAAGGATGGGCAAAGTAGCACTGGATTTTAATGGCTGAAGTAATGTCCTGATGCCCGGCATTTTCGGTTCCATTGTCAAAGGTCATGGTTTTACGGGCCTCTGGAGGATGATGCTTTAACCTGTGGATTATGGCGGCAGAGGTAAGTTCTGCGGTTTTACGAGATAACTTGGTAATATAGGTCAGTCGACAGGTTCGTTCCACCAAGGTGTTCAGGGCGGCTTTGCTTTCGCGGGAGACCATACTATCGCTTTCCCAATGGCCAATCTCTACTCTGCCTTCAACAATTAGCGGCCGGTGGTCTATGGATACAGGGCTGGGAATGATGACTTTCTTGGATTTTCGGCCATTTCCCTTTGGTTTCCGCTTTCGGTGCTGTCTGGGGAGTCCGGCAATCAATTCCTCATGGTCTGGCGTGTCTTTGGCATAAATATACTGGTAGATGGCTTCCGGACTGATAGTAAGCCCTGGATGGTCAATCCTCAATCTTCCTGCGATTAGCTCGGGCGTCCAGTCCTCTGATAGTTTTTCCCGGACATAGGATCGTATTTTGTCATTCTTGAGCCGTTCATGTCGGCTGGCAGCAGAACGTCGGGCCGCCGCCCGTTGTACCGCCCGGTGGGCTCGGTAGCATCCATAAGTTACCGAGGAGTTGCGGGCCAGTTCCCGGCTTACCGTGGACTTGTTACACCCTATTGTTGCCCCGATGTCTTCTAAAGAATAATCCTGGCTCCGAAGTATACTGATTTCTTCCCGTTCTGCTGTCGTTAAGTGTTTGTATTGTTTTGTCATAACACTGAGGATACCACATCCCTTCCTGCCTCCTCAAGTGTTGCACTTCACTATTGAACCCGGGCAGGGTTTGGCCAATCCCTGTCCTTCGGCCTGTGGGGAAACTTGAACGGGGCCAAGTTCGTCCGGAACCCAAACACCGAAGCCTCGATAAATGAGAAGATCGGGCTGGGCGGCGGCGGGTATGTAAATTACCGGATCAACCGCCTGGTCTCCTTCTCATCCGGGATTCTGCTCAACCAGAAAGGGGCCGAGGTGGTGCAGGCTTTCCGGCAGGCCGATCCGGCCACAGGCATCACCTACGATCATTACAATACTTCGAATACCCGGCTGAACTACGCCGAGGTTCCGTTGGTGATGTGCTTCAGCCTGCCGAGGTCGTATCATCCCCTGCTTAATCTATATTTCGGATTTTACGGAGCCATGCTTATCTCCGGCCGGCAGGTCACTGAGGCCAGCGCTTCTGCCGGCATCATCCAGATGGACAGCGTTTACATAACTCCGGAGTCTGCCTTCAGGAAGGATGATTACGGACTGGTGCTGGGCGGAAACATACCCATGGGCCGGATTGAACTGGGCGGCAGCTACAGCCTGGGATTTCCCAGGATATTAAGGTCGGATGTCGACGACATAAACCGGTATGTGGATCACCGCAACCGGGTGCTGTCCTTCATCATAGGGTACAGTATCAGATAAAAGCAGTCATCCGGTAAATACCGAAAAAAGGAGAGAACATGAAAAATCAGTCATTATTGCCGGCACTGGCATTGTGCACTTTCTTTGCCTTATCTTGCTCCACCGTACCGATCACCGGAAGGCAGCAGTTGGACCTGGTCCCGGCCGGGGAGATGATGGCCATGAGCTACCAGCAGTATGACCAGTTCCTGAAGGAGAACAAGCTGAGCACCGACCAAAAACAGACAGAGACTGTCAAAAGAGTGGGGTTAAACATCCAGCACGCGGTGGAGGGTTATTTTGCCGAGCATAACCTTAAATCAGAACTGGACGGATTCGCCTGGGAATTCAACCTGGTAGAGAGCAAGGAAGTCAATGCCTGGTGCATGCCCGGGGGTAAGGTGGTCTTTTATACCAGTAGTGTCCGGTTATTACTCTAATAGTTGCAATTGGTTATGATATTGACCCGCCGGATCTTGTTTGGTGGCATCTTGAAACACCTGTAAAATGGGCCTTTTCTCAAATAGATTGACTTCTAAAATCTGTAAAAATGTGTGTAGATCGCCGGGGATCGCGAGCCGTTTCTTGACAATGGCAACCAGAAGATACATGGTGAGCGCGATCCAAATTTGGGTCTTAACGGCGTTGGGTGAAGTGCCGTAGAAGGTTTTAATTTTAAGATGCTGTTTGATCCATTTGAAAAATAACTCTACCTTCCAGCGTGATTTGTATATGTTGGCGACAGTCTTGGCATTGATGCCAAAATGGTTGGTAAGCAAAACCACCCGTTTATCTTCTTCCTTGTTGTAAAACCTCACTCGGCGAAGGTTCTCCGGATAATACGAATGCGATTTATCATTAGCGAGCACCACGACTTGATCCGCCTGCACGCCGGTCGTTTTATCGACGGGGTTTGATAGGATTCTCTTGCTGCGCAGGTTCTTTTTGGCCTTGATGACAAAAAAGGCTGACGACAAATGAATCTGACACAGTCGGGCAAAGTCGGTGTAGCCACGGTCCATTGAAGTAATGGAATCTGATTCCCATTCCAGTTCGTCCATCATTCGGCAATCATTCACGTTTCCGTTGGTCAAGCCGATGAAATGAGGGATTGCTCCTCGGAGGTTCAGCTGGGTGTGCATCTTGATGGCAGATTTAGTCCGTTTATACTGAGCCCACGGAAAGGTAGACAAACACAGGTCAATGGTCGTTGAATCCAACGCATAGACGGTCTGTTTCAAGTCTAATCCCAAGTCTTCGTCCTGATACAACCGGCGGGCGACGTCTATCAAAAGATATCCGAAATCCTGATAGATTCTATAATCCCGTTGCTCATTGGCATCAGCCACTGTCGACCGTGAGATGAGGCCCCTGAATCCAATGTGGTATAGTTTCTGACGATGTGAGTTTAAACTGGTTTCGATATCCCGCAGGCTCTCACGGTATGTTAACTGAGCAAAGGTTAGACTCAACAATTGATCCCAGCATGAAAAGCGAGATACTTTATAGTTGCCCTTATACCGGCCCACGCATTTGTTAAACTCGTATCGGGGTAAATGGTCAAGTAATTGCGCAAATATTGTTTTGCCGGCATTCATAATGTTCTGTCCTCATTGTTGTTTGAGGACCATTATAGAACATCTGAAATGCTTGTTCGAGTTCAAATCGAAAAAACTGTTTTTGCTTCCCTATTCCTTGATTTACATATAGTTGTAAATTATTTTAAAATCAATGACCGGACACTACTGCTTTTATACCGGCATAATTCCGGTAGCAAAAAATGAAGCCGGGCTGGCGGTGGTAATGGGCCATGAGGTCGCTCACGCTGTAGCCAAGCATGGCAACGAAAGAATGAGCCAGGGACTGCTGCAACAGATGGGCGGCATGGCCCTGCAAAAGGCGCTGGAGGACAAACCGCAGCAGACCCAGCAGATCTGGATGACTGCCTTCGGGCTGGGCTCCCAGCTGGGCGTGATGCTGCCATACAGTCGCCTGCAGGAGAACGAGGCTGACCGATTGGGCATGATTTTTATGGCCAAGGCCGGTTACGACCCGAACGCGGCACTGGATTTTTGGCAGAGGATGAGCCAGGATTCCGGCGTTAAACCACCGGAGTTTTTAAGCACCCACCCCTCGGACGAGGTTAGAATCAAGAACATCAAGACCCTAATCCCTGAAGCCATGAAGTATTACAAAAAACCATAGATGATATCAGGGACCTTAATTCATAGTAAAGCGTCAAGTACAAATATTAAGGAATCATAACATGGCCAAGAACATCATCATCAACGCCGAGACCCTGTTCGACGGAAAGAAAAAACTTAACAACGTCTCGATCGTCATCGAGAACGATAAAATAGTGGAGATCGGCAAGAAGAAACAGAAGGCCGATTTTTCGGGAGTGGTCACCCCGGCCTTCATCGACGCCCACTCCCACATCGGAATGGCCCGCTTCGGCGAGCCGGGGGCCGAGGACGAGGCCAATGACATCACCGACCAGTTCCTGCCCATCAACGACCCCCTGAACAGCGTCTACTTCGACGACCTGGCCTTCAAGGAAGCGGTGGACTTCGGGGTGCTGTACAGCTGCATCGTCCCCGGCAGCGGCAATCTTTTAGGCGGCCGGGCCATGATCATAAAAAACTTCGCCCGCCACCGCCAGGAGGCCCTGCTCAAGGACTACGGCTACAAGATGGCGCTGGGCTACAATCCCCGTTCCACTGGTAAATGGAAAGGCGTCCGGCCCAACACCCGGATGGGCATCTACGGGATGCTGGAGAAGAAATTCGATTCGGTGCTGCTGAAAAAACAGAAGGCCGAATTGGCCCGGGAGAAGAAGCTAAAGGAACTGGACATCAAGGTGCGGAGTGGCGAGAAGAAGCTGAACCGGGCGGATGTGGAGTTCGAGAAGAAGACCATCGAGAAGGAATATCTTTTGGATTTCGACTGCGAGGAGAGATCTCTGTTGGATCTGCTGGAGGGGAAGAAAATCGCCAAGGTTCACGTCCACAAGGAGGACGACGTGCTGTACCTGATCGAGCTGGTCAAAAAATACAAGATCAAAGTCACCGCCGACCACCTGGGCGACGTGCACCACAAGGAGATATTCGACGAGCTGGCCAATCACGATATACCGGTGGTCTACGGACCGCTGGGGGCCCTGCCCTACAAGGTGGAGTTGAAGAACGAGAGCTACAAGAACACCGAACTGCTGATGAAGTCCAAGGCCCGGTACGGGCTGATGACCGACCATCCGGTGATCATGGCCCCGGCCCTGCGGGACAGCCTGAAATTCTTTCTGATCTACGGGATGAAGGAGGAGGAGGCCATATCGCTGATCACCTACAAGAACGCCGGCATACTGGGCATCGATGATGTCCTGGGCAGCGTGGAGCCTGGCAAGCTGGCCAGCCTGACGGTGTGGAACAAGAACCCGCTGCAGATGGCGGCCTATCCTAACTGCGTGATGGCCGAGGGCAAGGTGATCAGGAAGGGGTTCTAATGTCCAAAAACAAACGCGCCCTGATAAGCGTCTACGACAAAACCGGGCTGGAAAAATTCGCCCGGGAGCTGGTCTCTTTGGGGTACGATATATGAATAAAAACGATCTGATCAAATTCTGGCTGGCATCGGCCAAAGAAGACTTAAAAACCGCAGAAAATCTTTTAAAAACAAAAGACTATGCATGGTGTTTGTTCATCATGCATCTGGTAGTGGAAAAAACAATGAAGGCGCTATGGATCCGGGACAACAAAGCAGATTTTCCGCCCAAAACACATAACCTGCTCAAACTGGCCGAAGAGACAAAATTGGGGTTGAATGACAAACAAAAACTTTTATGGTTATTCGCTGTTAAGGATGGGTTAGTATCGGGAATCTATGGTATACTCACGGAAACAGAACAGAGAGAATACCATGGAACAGATGCCGGAC
>JAGVNJ010000010.1 GCA_020053305.1 Candidatus Edwardsiibacteriota bacterium
GTCCGGCATCTGTTCCATGGTATTCTCTCTGTTCTGTTTCCGTGAGTATACCATAGATTCCCGATACTAACCCATCCTTAACAGCGAATAACCATAAAAAGAATATAGCGGTCAGGTTTGTTCGAGGCTCAGCTTACCTGTCAATAATAAATTTATTGCACGCCTGACACATATGGGCCTCAACTCTTGGTCTTCCAAATCCTGCAAATTCGCCTAATTTGATACCGCCTATGGCCCAAATCCCAAACAACAGGTTTTTTCCTTCTGGCAGCCATTTCAATTTATATCTATCTCCGTATATATTACCCCTGGCCATTCTTGTCTTACAATATGGGCAGTTCATTTTCAATCTCCCCCTCAAATAACTATTAAAAAGAAACTACATCCATACTTACCACTATCATGCCTTTACCGTAATTCCGCCTGGTTTTTCTTGTAGACCAAGGGGCAGTTTTGGCCGCGATGCTGTTAGCTGCCGTGCGCCAATCACACTGTTTCCGCTTCTTCCGCTAACTGCTTCCATAGTGATTCAACCTCTAATATTTTTGCCCACTGTTCCAAATAATCCATGTTTAATTTACCATACTGCACTTCATAAACCCGCAGGGCGTCGGTAAATTGTTTTTCACTTCCACCGGAAAGTTTCGACCATCTCAATTTGGCTAAAATTGTATCCTCCGGGGTTGAAACTTGCATTTTTACGCCCATAAACTCTTCGCTAATCTTGCGTAAAAAACGCGACCGGTCAAAAGGTTCGTCGGTCAATATCCAAAAATCAACTTTATCTCCGGTGGTTACAGCAATTAAATTAAACATGCCCTGCCTGCCAATCGCCTCGAGAATGCTCTTTTCATCTAAATAAAAATCTGGCGGCGGGAAAGCTTCAGCCAATTTCTTTGCGGCTGATCTTTGAATGGCAATGACCAGATCTATGTCATGGGTTAAGCGCGGTTCGCCCTGCAAACTTGATACAACAGAGCCTGTTATCATATATTGGATCCCGGCTTGATCCAGCGCTTTAATAACCCTCTTTAATAATTCCTGTTGTGACATTTATCCAGACGCTCCAAAAGTATTTTTTTTAATTCTTCGTCGCCCAGATTTGGAAATCTTTTGTGTAATCCACAAATAAAAAGTTGCCCGGCAAATTCAGACAACTCAAATGCCTTTAGCAGCCTTTTTTCGGGCGACATGTGCCGAAGCGCTTGAATGTATATCTTATGATTTGGACGTTTTTTAATATTCATTGTAATTTGTTATTGAAGGTGTTATATACATGAACCTGCCAGCTGTCACCGATGACGCATTCCGGGCCGATGATGTTGAAGGGGCCAATCTCAACGTCGCTCCGATCTTGGCCGACGGGTCTATGATGGCGGTGGGGTGGATCTGGTTGGGCATGATATGAATGATATAAAAGTTAGAAATGTTATAAAGGTTCTAATTGAAGTGCTGGTGTTTACTGAATGGCATATTAACCAAGACTTGACCAGAGGCGATGTAATAAAAACCCAACCTCATTTGCATTAGTTATAAAACCCGAAACCTTTTCATCATCAATATAGCCGAGATCCCGAGAAACAATCAAGTAATATTTTAACTCTTCCAGTGAACCCTCGGAGATTTTTAGAAACCGGCGAAAGTCTGGCTTTGTTTTTTTGCATCCTTCGGCAATATTTGCCGCCACCGAAAGCGCCGCTCGTCTCATCTGTGACGATAGCCCGAACATTTCTTCTTTGGGAAACCTTGCTGTTACTTTATAAACTTCCAAGGCCAACAGATGGGCCTTTTTCCAGACCAGCAATTCTGTGAATTTAGGTTCTTTCATATCGTTATCACACCATTTTGAACATTTACACCCTTTAGGACTTCTATAACCTATAGAGCCTTCGGATCACCTATCCACTATAGCCGCGGTCATTTCGGCCTCGCATACCACCTGGCCGTCCACCAGGGCCTGGCCCTCCATCTTGCAGATCCCCCGCTTGAACGACACCATTCTCAGCTCGAACCTCAACTGGTCGCCCGGCACCACCGGCTTGCGGAAGCGCACCTTGTCGATGGCGGCGAAGTACAGCAGTTTCTGGTGGTAGTTCTCCACCGAATGCAGGATCATGAACGCCCCGGTCTGGGCCAGGGCCTCGATGATCAGCACCCCCGGGAATACCGGCCTATCCGGGAAATGGCCGGGGAAGAACGGCTCGTTGATGGTGACGTTCTTGATGCCCACCACCCGCTTGCCCTCGTCCAGCTCCAGTATGCGGTCCACCATCAGGAAGGGATAACGGTGGGGCAGCATCCCGGCAATGGCGTTAATGTCGAATACCGGGCCCTTCTTCTGCTTCTCCATCTCGTCGTAGACCTTCTTGATCTCCCTGACCAGCTTGACGTTGGAGCGGTGCCCGGACTTTATGGATATCACGTGTCCCTTGATGGGCATGCCCAGCAGGGTCAGATCGCCCAGAAGATCCAGTATCTTGTGCCGCACGAACTCGTCGGGGTAGCGCAGCGGCTCCTTGTTCTCTATGCCCTGCTCGCCGATCACCACCGCCGAGTCCAGGCTGCCGCCCTTGATCAGCCCCTGGGACCGGAGCATCTCCACGTCCCGGGCCAGGCAGAAGGTCCGGGCGTCGGCCAGTTCCTTGTCGAACACTTCCCCGTCGATGGCGAAGGAGGCGTACTGGCTGCGCAACATATGGTGGTCGAAGTCTATGGTGAAGCTTATCCGGAACTCCTTGGCCGGGTTGGCCACCAGCTGGACCTCATCATCGGCGATGGACACCATCCGGGGCAGCTCGAAATATTTCCGGGGGGCGTCCTGCTCCACCGTCCCGGCTTTTTTCAGGATGTCCAGGAAGGGTCGGGAGGAACCGTCCCCGATGGGCGGCTCGTTGTTGTCCATCTCCACCCGGAGGTTGTCTATCTCCAGCGAGGCCACGGCCGCCAGCACATGTTCCACGGTATGAACCTTAACCATCTGTCCGTCCACATCGCGTCCCAAGGTAGTGCCGCGGGCGGTCTCCACCACATAATCTATCAGGGCCGGTATCTCCGGGGCCTGGGGCAGGTCGCTGCGGATGAACTTTATCCCGCTGTCCGCCGGGGCCGGCTTGAAGGTGATCTTGGTTACATTTCCGGTATGGACACCCACCCCGGAAAAACTGACCTCGCCCACTATGGTCTTCTGCAGTTTGGCCATGGTATATTTCCTTATAACGATAAAAATGCTATTGTGTTATCGTGTAATAATACCTTAAAAGAAAAATATTGTCAAATAGTTTTAGGGAGCCTATGGGACGCTGATCAGCGCTGATTTAAATGGTCCTGTCATCGCGAGAAAACTTTTGCCAATGCCGGCGAAGCGATCCAGGTCCCATTAACCACTCCGCCATAGGCGGATCCGCCCATTTGGATTTACTTGCGGTGGCGGAAAAGAGCACAAAAAACACAACGGTTTTTTATTATCGTACTTGCCCAGCCCTCATCTTCTTTAACTTCGAGGAGAAAAAGAGGAGTGCCTGTTGGTTTGTGTTGAATACAGGCTTGACAAACCGGGCCGTAGATATTATAATGAATGCGAATAATTCGCATTATAAAACCAATGAAAAACCAAATCAAAACCAGCAAGGCCCAGCGCAGCATCCTGGAAATCCTGGAACGGGCCAAGGGGAAACACCTGCGGGCCGAGGAGATCTGGCAGTCTCTACGGTCGCAGGGCCGGGATATCCACCTCTCCACCGTCTACCGCTCCCTGCAGGCCCTGACCATATCCGGACTGGTCAAGCGGAATTACCTGCAGGAGAACCACGCCCATTACGAACTGGCCGGCACCCCGGGGATACATCTGGTATGCAGCGGCTGCGGGCAGATCCAGGAGATCGGGACGGCAAAAGAGGACAACATCCTGGGCGCCGTGGAAAAACAACTGAAGGACAGGTTCACCGTGATCGACTGGCAGATGCAGCTTACCGGACACTGCGCCAAATGCCTTGACAGAGTTCGAAACGGAGCCGCCCATGGCCGTTGATAATAAAGCTATATCCGATAAGTCCTGCGGTTATTGCTGCACCAAGCTGGTGAAGCTGGGAGTGGCCTTCGGCCAGAACCGGGTACTGGAGGATGTCAACCTGCATGTTCACTGCGGCCAGTTCACCGCGGTGATCGGCCCCAACGGGGCCGGCAAGACCACCCTGCTCAAGGCCATCCTGGGCGAGGTGCCGCATACCGGCCACGTCCATTTTATAGATTCCGACGGACGGCGCCCGGACCGGCCGCTTCTGGGCTACGTCCCCCAGAAGCTGGAATTCGACGCCACCGCCCCGGTCAGCGTCAGGGACCTTTTTGCCGGGGCCGCCGGCCGCCGGCCGGTGTGGCTGGGCATCGGAAGCAGTGACCGGTCCCGGGCCAAGGAGGCATTGGACACGGTTAAGGCCGGGCGTCTGCTGGACCGCAAGCTGGGGCAGCTCTCCGGCGGAGAACTGCAGCGAGTGCTGCTGGCCATGGCCATCACCCCGGTGCCCAATCTGCTGCTGCTGGACGAGCCGGTGTCGGGAGTGGATCTGTCCGGCATCGAGCTGTTCTATAAGATGGTCTCCCAATTGCGGCGGGACTACCACCTATCCATCATTCTGGTCTCGCATGATCTGGCCACGGTGGCCCAGTTCGCCGACCGGATAATATTTTTGAACCGCACCGTCATCGCCGACGGCCCGCCCCGGGAGGTCCTTTCCAACCAGACGGTCCGCCAGGCCTTTGCCCTGCCTCCGGAGCCGGCCCTAAGTTTTCCCGAGATACGCCCGGAGCATAAGGACGGCCGGGGCTGTATCAGCTGCAATCTGGAGAAAAACCCATGAGCCTGTGGTACTGGCTGACCGGCCTGCTGCCATTCGACTGGCTCAGCTTCGCCTTCATGAAGCAGGCCCTGCTGGCGGTGATCCTGGTATCGTACCTGTTCGGCCTGCTGGGCTCCCAGGTCATCAACCAGCAGATGGCCTTCTTCTCCGACGCCATCGGCCATGCCGCCCTGACCGGCATCGCCATCGGCGCCATCATGGGCCTGGCCGACCCTACCTGGGCCATGGTCGCCTTCGCCGGGATTTTGGCTCTGGCCATCTCCTGGCTGAGGCGGGTCAGCCTGACCTCGGCCGACACCGTAATCGGGCTGTTCATGGCTTTTGCCGTGGCCCTGGGGATAGTGATCCTGTCGCGGGGCGGCGGGTTCGCCAAGTATTCCGGCTACCTGGTGGGCGATATTCTCAGCATCACCCCGGCCGAGATACGCAATCTGCTGATACTGATACTGGCGGTGACGGTTCTTTGGATACTGTATTTCAACCAGCTGATGCTGATCAGCCTGAATCCTTCGCTGGCCCGCAGCCGGGGGATAAAGGTGTGGCTGATAGAGGCCATGTTCTCGCTGGCGGTGGCGGTGGTGGTCACCGTCTCCATCAAGTGGGTGGGCCTGCTGGTGATAAACTCCATGTTGATACTGCCGGCCGCCGCGGCCCGCAACATCTCGGGCAATACCCGGCAGTATGTCTGGTGGTCCATCACCATCAGCCTGGCCTCCGGCATGGCGGGGCTGATCGCTTCCTACTACCTGTCCACCGCCACCGGGGCCACCATCGTGCTGGTATCCATGGGGATATTTGTGATCACCCTGGGGATTAAAAAACTGGCCTGGCGAATTTAAATTTCATACTCAAGCGGAGCTGTCCGATGAAAAAATTATTTCTATCACTATTAATTTTCATTTTATTGGCTTTCCTGTCCGCCTCCGTCCTGCTGGCCCAAAACAGGATCTGCGCCAATTGTGGCAAGACCATCACCAAAAACTTTCTGGAATACAACAGTCAGCCCTACTGCTCCCAGAAATGCTTCGAGGCGGCCTTGCCCAAATGCTCGGTCTGCGGCAAGTCAGTGGGCGAGGGGACCAAGCAGGGCGAATTTTTAAAACACAACGGGAAGATATTTTGCTCTGATAAATGCTTTGAGAGATCCCTGCCCAAGTGCGCCGCCTGCGGGAAACCCGCAAAAAAACAGATCCGTTCGACCGATGATGCTTCGAAGGCATATTGCTCTCAGGAGTGCTACCAAACCTCATTGCCCAAATGCGAGTTGTGCCAAAAGTCCCTTAACGGCTGGAAAGAGATGGCCGGACATATTTACTGCAACGATTGCGCCGCCCTTCCCAAATGCCTTGATTGCCGTCTGCCCGGTGCATCCATAGAGCTGCCCGACGGCCGACACATATGTCAAACCTGCGAAAAAACGGCGGTGATTTCCCGGGACCAGGCCCAAAGGCTTTTTGAACAGGTACGGGGTGACATCGAAAAACACCTGGGCCTCACCACCGACCACCGGATAACCTTCCAGCTGGTGGATGCCCGGGAGCTGGGCAGGATCACCGGAGTAACGGTTTTTTCCGAACAGGGCCTGTACAGCCACAAATGGAAGACCTATCAGACGGCCAAAACCAAGGTGCCGGACAGCGATACTTTCGTGATCTATATTCTTTCCCATCTGACCCCCAAATACTTCTACAATATAGCCGCTCACGAACTGGCCCACGACATACATGACGCCTTATATCCCAATGCCAAGGGCAAGGAGCTGGAGGAGGGCTTTGCCGAATATATCTCCTCGCTGATGAATGCCTATTGGGGCAACGATAGCTTGAACCTTGAAAAGCTTCATAATCAGGAGAAGATCTACGCCCAGGGATATCAGAAATTTTTAAAGATCGCCGAAAAGAACGGCCTGTCTGATGTTCTGGCCTACATGGAGAAACAGAACCAAACATCCAAATCCAAAGCGATCAAGAAAAAAACCAAATGAAACTACAAGAGAAAATAATTTATTCATTTTCAGTCCTTGGACTGACTGCCCTAGTGTTTTTGGCTGGCTGCAAGCCGCAGAAACCAAATACCGGCATACTAACATTTGACCAGATAAAATACAAGCTGCCGAAATACGATTCTCTGGAATATTTTAATATTTCCCCCGATGGCAGCAAATTCATGGCGCTATATAAAATCAAAGGCCAGTGGTTTGCCCAGGTCAACAAGAGCGTTACCAAGAATTTCCAGGGAACGCTGGTGGACAGCTTTTCCAGCAAACCAAAATACTTTTTCAATCCCGATACTTCCAAAGTGGGGATTGTCTATAAAAAGGAGCGGTCTTACATTCTAAGAACAGCTTACGAAATCAATAATCAAAAAATCCCCGATTCGGACACCCTACCGCAATGGTTCGTCCAGATAAATCAGAATATTTACGGCGGATTCGACGGCGACCATATGCCAGAGATCAAATTTTCACCGGATGGTTCGGTTTTTGGATTTGTCTACAAGAACCATGGAGCATATTACATAAGGCTGAACGACGAGGTCCTGGGCCCGTATCAAAAAGCAGATATGACTTTCACCATTGAAAGCCATATCACCCTGGCCATTGTTGAGAACGGTTTTGCCTACCTAAACGAAATGGAAATGATCCCCCTTAATAAATAAGAAAATATGCTGCTGACATTATCTGAATTGAAGAACGGCGAGGCCGCCCGCATCGAATCCATCTCCGGCGGACACGGCCTGCAGAGCAGACTGGAGAGGCTGGGGCTTCGCCCCGGCCTGAGGGTGGCCAAGGTCTCGGACTTCGGGCCGGTGGTGGTCTCCTCCTCCAATGGACAGGTGGCCATCGGCAAGGGCCTGGCCCGCCATGTCAATGTGATGGTCGACGATTTCAAGGTCCTGCTGTTCGGCAATCCCAACGTGGGAAAGAGCGTGGTCTTCTCCCGCCTGACCGGACTGGGGACCGTCTCCTCCAATTACGCCGGAACCACGGTGGAGTTCTCCAAGGGGGCCATCTGGGCCGAGGGCAAAAGAATGGAGCTGATCGACGTGCCGGGAGCCTATACCCTGGAGGCCACCTGCACCGCCGAGGAGGTGGCCAGCGATTTCTGCACCCGGGATAAGGCCGACCTGATAATCAACGTGGTGGACGCCACCAACCTGGAGCGCAACCTGTATCTGACCCTGCAATTGCTGGAGAAGAAGATCCCGTTGATAGTGGTGCTCAACAAGTGGGATATCGCCCGCCACAAGGGCATCAACATCAACTGCGATGAATTGTCCCAACGGCTGGGGGTCAGGGTCATCCCGGTGGTGGCGGTGACCGGCGAGGGCTTAAAGCAGGTGATGTCGGCGGTGGCCGGAGGAGGGCGGGGGGAAATAAAACCCCCGGACTTCAGCTCCATCGATCACCAGGAGCGCTGGCATATCATCGGGCACATCAGCCAAGAGGTCCAGCGGATCACCCACAAGCACCCCACCATCCTGGAGAAACTGGAGGACGCCAGCGTCCGGCCATTCTCCGGGGTGCTGATCGCCCTGGGGGTGATGGTGCTTTCCTTTACGGTCATCCGATTGCTGGGCGAGGGTCTGATAAAATACCTGATGGATCCTTTCTTCAATAATTTATACGGTCCGCTGGTGCAGAAGCTGGTGGCTTTCATTCCCTGGCCGGTGATCCGCCACCTGCTGGCCGGACAGACCCCTGAGTTCATGGAGTCCTTCGGCGCCCTGACCACCGGGGTCTACATCCCCCTGGCCATCGTCCTGCCCTACATCGTCTCCTTCTACCTGGTGCTGGGAGTACTGGAGGATATCGGCTACCTGCCCCGCCTGGCAGTGCTGCTGGACCGGACCATGCACCGTCTGGGCCTGCACGGCTACGCCGCCCTGCCGCTGGTCTTAAGCTGCGGCTGCAAGGTTCCGGGGGTGCTGGCCCTCCGGGTATTGGAGTCAAGACGAGAGAAGATACTGGCCTTGACCCTGTTATTGATGGCCGCTCCCTGTCTGCCGCAGTCGGCCATGATGGTCTCCCTGCTGTCGGGCTTCGGGGCAGGCTACGTGCTGCTGGCCTTCGGGGTGTTGATCGCAGTGGCGGTGATCAACAGCCTGTTTTTGAACCGCATATTGAAGGGGCAATCCCCCGAAATCATCATGGAGATACCCTCCTACCAGATGCCCCACGCCGGAACCCTTCTCCGGAAGACCTGGCTGAGGGTCAAGAGCTTTTTGCTGGAGGCCACCCCGCTGATAGTGCTGGGGGTGATGGCGGTGAATGTCCTGGAGATGCTTGGCGTGATAAGATTGCTGGGGCGACTGGCCAGACCCCTGGTGGTGAGCGTTCTGGGCCTGCCCCGGGAGGCCGTCAGCGTGATCCTGTTCGGATTTTTGCGCAAGGACATCTCCATCTCCCTGCTGGCGCCTTTGAGCCTGTCGCCCAAGCAGGCGGTGATCGCCTCGGTGTTCCTGGTGCTGTACCTGCCGTGCCTAGCCACATTCTTCGTGGCTTTCCGGGAGATCGGTTGGAGGGGGATCGCCCGGGTGCTGGCATTGACCCTGAGCTGGGCGGTGGCGGTGGGGTTTTTGATGAATTTGATCTGGGTGTAAAATTAACGCTCTCACCTTCCCCTCCCTAATGCTTTAAGAGAGATGTAGGGGAGAGGTCCGTTCCGGACAATACAAAAGGCCGTGGCATAAATGCCACGGCCTCTTCATATATGGACTAGATATTCTCGGCGAAGAATATCTCCGACATCTCCTTCAGAAGCTTCTTCTTGATATTGACCTTGTCGCGGGCCCTCAGCCTACTGGTGCTCCGCCCGAATATGTAATCATCTATGTTGAAATCCCGCAGCAGCATCTTGGTGTGAAAGATGTTCTCGTGGTAGACATTGGTATCTATCAGCTGGTAGTCCTTATTGACATCTTTGTATAGATAATTCTGGATGGAGTTTATCTTGTGATCCATGAAATATTTCCGGCCGCCCAGGTCTCTGGTGAATCCCCGCACCCGATAGTCGATCACAGCGATATCGGAATAGAAGGCGTCCAGCAGGTAGTTCAGGGCTTTCAAAGGAGAGATCACTCCGCAGGTGGAGACGTCGATGTCGGCCCGGAAAGTGCTGATGCCATTGTAGGGGTGGCTCTCGGGGTAGGTATGGACGGTGATGTGGCTCTTGTCCAGATGGCCCACCACCGTTTCCGGCTGGATATTCTCGGCCGGGGCGCCAGGAAAATCGGGATGATCTATTTGCATGTGCTGCTCCGATATCAGCATGGTGACGCTGGCGCCCTGGGGATCGTAATCCTGCTGGGCGATATTCAGCACCTTGGCCCCGATGATGGAGGCCACCTCTTTGAGTATCTTGGTCAGCCGGGCTGCGTTATATTCCTCGTCGATGTATTTGATGTAGTCCTCGCTGTACTTGAGCCCCTTGGCATGGCAGATATCGTACATGTTAAAACTGAGGGTCTTGGTCAGGTTGTTGAAACCGTAAAGTTTCAGTTTTTTGATGGGCTTGACCTCGATCCGGGTATCCTTGGTCCGAGAAATATTTCTTTCTTTGTATTTCACCATCTCTTTGGCCTTTAATTAAAATATAAATGTTTTTATAAACGGGTATATTATAGAACTAATCCATCTTAATATCAATAGCTAATTTTTATTACCATTACATTCAAGGCCAATCACCTACCACCCCACCGCCAGCCCCACCTCCAACGGCGTCTCGATCACCATCTGATTGAAGGTCATCAAAAGTCCATAATCCAGGGTTATACCAAGCCGGCGGGTAAGAGGAAATTTGATTCCGGCACTTACCTGGCCGAATGGCCGGTAAACAGTCTCTCCCGTTCCGGATATTGGAGTTAGTACTGTTAGCTCTGATATGGGTGTAAGCGGTGAATCAAGCACATCATATCCGGTATAGAACTTTCCTATATGCGAGGCCATGATACCCAGCCCCAACCTTAGGTTAGTGCCCATTATAGCTCTGGGTCTTATAAATCGTATATAAGTAATAATTGGAGCTTGCCACGAATTCAAACCAGACCAAACTAACGTTTGTCCGCCCACTTCAGCACTTCCTGACGGCTGAGCACTAAAACTTTGATACGAGCCGGAAACACCCCACGAAAGCCAGTCCTTGGCCCGGTATTCCAAGCCGCCACCGACCTGCCAGCCGCTCTCCCATAGCGAGAAGGGTTTGTCATCAAACCCGTTCTCCGCCCAATTCTGGCTGGCATTGCCCAGCCAGCCGAAATTTACATTGGTGCTCCACTGGGCCATTACCGCCGCCGGCATAATAGCCAGCAGCAAGATGAAGGCTAATGTTTTTTTCATAAATCTCATTCAAGTTATTTTAACCGCCAAGACGCAAAATGCGCCAAGACAATTTTTAATCAACAAAATCAGCTTTGTGTTCTCCGTGGTAAATAGCCCCTGGATTCCCGCCTTACCAGGGATGACGTACATGGCCGGTTGTTAGCCAAGGGGGTAAATATCTGCGGCTATCTGCGTTAATCTGCGTCCCATTGGTCCCCTGTTCGCTGTAATCTACTCACTATTCACTATCTTCCCCACCGGCGCCACGTAGACCACGAATTCGTCCCGGCCGTCCAATTGGCACAGTTTGTCAAATAATTTCTGGTTATAGGCCCCGATGGCGCAGGTCCCGCAGCCGATGGACTCGCAAGCCAGATACAGGTTCTGGCACAGGTGGCCGGAATCCTGAAGGATGATCTTCTTGGCCTCCAGGGTATAGCGCCACTCCGTCTTGTACGGCACCACACTCCAGATGAACGTTATCGCGCTGTTGCCCACAAAATCCTGTCCCATGGCCGCCTTGGTCAGTTTTTTGGACATTGAGCCTATGGTGAAAAGTTTCACCAATTTATGGTCCACCGGCTGGTAGCGGTACAGGCCCTTTTTGAGCCCGGCCACATTGTTGACCGCCAGGTAAGTCTCGAAGGGATGCATGCATCCGCCCGACGGTACGGTGCGGAAAGCAACCAGCTTTCCTCTCATGCTTTTGATCCCCTGGGTGGCCCACAGCAGGTACGATAATTCCCCCATGGTCAAAGCATCATCGGCGAACTTGCGCCGGCTGACCCGGTCGGCAATGCAATCGAAGATGTCGGATTTCTTAAGAACCGACCTGTCCGGCTTGGGCAGTTCAATGATCTCGGCATCTTTGGGGTATTCCTTCTGCAGCGGCCCCCGCTCGATCCCCCTGGTCTGGTCAGAGATCACCTTCTCCAACTTTACGAATCCGGCCTTCATGGTCTCCCGGAATTTCAGGGTCTGCTTTTTTGCTTTAAGGGTGCTCTGTTCCAATTTCTCCACCCTGGCTCCGATGCCCTCGATCTGCCGCGAGATCTCCTGCAGAGCTTTCTGCTTTTTCTCCGGGGGCAACGTATCGGCCTTTGAGACCTCGTCCTTGATGTACCCATCCCAGCCGGGCGGCAGTGATTTATAAAATTCTTCTGCCAGGGGTTGGTCGGCATTTTTTATCCGGCCGCAGAATGTCTCCTTGAGGCCCTTTTCGCTTTCCAGCAGGTCGCCCACCAGTATCTTGCGCTCAGTATCTTTGAGGGCGAGTATTCTTTTTATGATATCGGACATGTTTCTTTCACCTCCCCGTTTGTATCTTTATTCTTTTTGTTTTATAGTAGATTAATAAAACATAGATGCAAACATTTATCGTCAAGACCAAAGTTCCAAGCGCTATCTGCATGTTTCTGGTCAGCATATCGGGATAGACAATAGGGACAATATAGTGTTCTATAAAGCCCGAGCTGTATATTTCCCTGCCGCCTGAATATCTAAGCTGGTTTTCTAACGGCGTAAGTGGGCAGATGCCACCGCTGAACTCAATTACCGCCCCCCAGGTAAACGCCGGCACATGTAACCATAAAATCTTACTCCATTTAAAACACAGCACGCCGCCCAATATAACAAAGATGATAAAACCCAGGTGCATCAACACAATAATATCAGCCAATATTAAATAAGCCATTTCGCACCGTAACAACTAATATCAGATTTATTTGATTGGACGGATAAGGCCGGCTTAATCCGTCGATTGAGCAGCCGATCGTAACAGCCGTCTCGCCACGCAAGCTGAACGTTAGCGGAGAACCTGCATTGAGAAATATTTTATTTGGCCCATCGCCGGGGGCAGGGTTTATGGGTTGCTTCGCCAGTCCGGCTTTGGTGTCTTCTCAATGACGATAACACCCCTGTACCGGAGTTTACCATGAGTGTATCGAAGGGTGACTATGTGGTAAAAACCTGATCCCTTAGGGCCCAAAAAGGGCGAATCACCCGATCCGCCCTTCTTCATACCGCTTTTACTATCGCACTTCACTGCCGGACTCGGTCTTCCGCTGGGGGGTCAAAATGACCACCCCTTCCTGGTCCTGGGCCGCCAGCAGCATGCCCTGCGATTCCAGTCCCCTCATCCGGGCCGGCTTTAAATTGGCCACGATCACCACCTGCTGTCCCACCAGCGATTCCGGGGTGTACCACTGGGCGATGCCGGCCAACACCTGCCGGGTCTCCTGGCCCAGCTTGACCTGAAGCCGCAGCAGCTTGTCGGCATTGGGCACCTTTTCAGCCGAGATGATATCCCCGGTCCGCAGTTTGATCTTCTTGAATTGATCGATGTCTATCAGCTCCTCTGCCGGCTGGACGCTGGACGCTGTCCCCTGTTCGCTTTCCACGGTTTCCTGCTTTTTTTCCTCTTCCATTTTTTTATCCCTTTTGTGGTTATTCTTTTCTATTCTGGGAAACAGCGGTTCGCCGGCCGATATCTTCTGGCCCGGCTTCATCAATCCCCACTTCTGGGCATTTGCCAAAGTAATGCCCTCTTCTTCGATGCCTAGCTTGGCCAGCAGATCCCGGCACTTGCCAGGCATCACCGGCGATAGCAGGATGCTGGCGATGCGCAGGGCCTCGGCCGCATTGTACAGCACGGTGTTGATGCGTTCCTGATTGCCCTCCTTAAACAGCCGCCAGGGTGCGCTGGATTCCACGTAGCGGTTAGTCAGCTTGACCAACTCCAGCACCGAAACAATGGCCTGGTTCAGGTCGAACTGCCCGACCTGCGCTCTTACCTTTTCGCCCAGCGCCAAAGCTTGCGACTTAAGCTCTTCATCCGAACCCTCCACCTTTCCGGCTTTGGGTATCGCTCCCTGGCAGTAGGATTCCACCATCTTGAACACCCGGCTGGCCAGGTTCCCGTAATCGTTGGCCAGGTCCGAATTGATGCGCTGCTCCATCCGGGCATAGCTGAAATCGCCGTCGGCGGTGGTGGAGATCTCTGACAGCAGAAAGTAGCGCAGTTGGTCCGTGCCGTATTTCGCGGAGAGGGCCTCGGGATTAATGACGTTACCCAGAGATTTAGAAATTTTTTGCCCTTCGATGGTGATGAAGCCGTGGGTAAGCAGCCGATGTGGCAGCGGCACTTTGGCCGACATCAGCATGGCCGGCCAATATACGGCATGGAATCGAATTATATCCTTGCCGATGACATGGACCCGCTCCGGGCATTCCACCCAGTACTTTGTGTAGAGGTCGCCTTCATCGGCATAACCAAGCGCATTGATATAGTTGGACAGCGCGTCGAACCAGACGTAGATCACCTGGCTGGAATCGCCCGGCACCGGTATGCCCCAGCCCTTGGCCCGCTGAATCGGCCGCGAGACCGAGAAGTCCTGCAGTCCGCTGCGTACGAAAGTCAGCACTTCGTTCTTGCGGAACTTTGGAACGACCTGGTATGTATCGGATTCTATCAACTGCTCCAGTTTTTCCTGGTACTTCGATAAACGGAAGATGTAATTTTCCTCTTCAATCATCTCCGGCACGGTGTCGTGATCGGGACATTTGCCGTCCACCAGCTCGTCCGGGACATAGAACTTTTCACAGCCCACGCAATACAGCCCCTGATATCGTTTTTTGTAAATATCTCCATTGTTGAAGCATGCTGTCCATAGTTTTTCGGCGCCTCGACGATGTCTCTGCTCCGAGCTAGTGCGGATGAAATCGTCGTTGGACAGCGACAGGTAATCATGCATGGCGGCAAAGAATTTCGCATTACGTGCCACCAACTCGGCAGTGGTAATGCCTTCTTTCTCAGCGGTCTGAACATTCTTCAGCGCATTCTCGTCCGACCCGGTCAGAAAGCGAACGTCACGGCCGAACAGTCGGTGATAGCGGGCTAAGGCATCGGTCTGGATGATCTCTTGTGCAAACCCTACGTGCGGCCTGGCGTTGACGAACGGTATGGCGGTGGTTATGTAAAAGTCCTTCATTTCTGCTTGATCTCCGAAAAGGCAAAGCCGGCGTGGCCCTCATCGAACTTGACGTGGATCCTCTGCTTGAAGATGTCCACCTTGTAGACGGTGCCGTCGCCCTGCGGGGTATTCACCACCGAGCCCACCTTGGGCAGGTGGCTGTAGGATTCCTCGTAAAAAGCGTCCTCGTACATCAGGCAGCACATCAGGCGGCCGCACAGGCCCAGCATCTTGCTGGAGGTCATCGACATGTTCTGCTCCTTGGCCATCTTCAGGGTGACCGGCTCGAAGTTGTTCAGCCAGGCCACGCAGCACAGCTGGCGGCCGCACTGGCCGTATCCGCCCACCCGCCGGGCCTCGTCCCGCACCCCTATCTGGCGCATCTCTATCCGGCCCTTGAACATGGTAGCCAGGTCCCGCACCAGGCTCCGGAAGTCCACCCGCTTCTCGGCCGTGAAGTAGAAGATCAGCTTGCTGCCGTCGAAGCGTGACTCCACGTCCACCAGGCTCATGTGCAGGTCGTGCTTGGCCACCAGGTTCTGGCAGGCCAGGTAGGCCTCCTCCTCGCGCTTGTGGTTGGTCTGCAGCTTGGCCAGATCCTCCTCGGTGGCTTTGCGCAGGATATCCCCGGAGCGTTTCATCTTGTCGCGGAACTGAACGTTGTTGCGGACCACCGTCCCGATCTCCTCGGAGCTGTCGTAGGTGACCACCACCAATTCCTGGGGCATCAGGCTCAGTTCCTGGGGATTATTATAGTATGTTCCCCGGGCCTGTTTAAAATGAACCTCAATCAGAGGTGATGGCATCTTGCTCTCCTTGCGTTGTATTGCAGGCTGACAGCAGGCACAGCCTGGGGTTTACGTTACGCTCCAGCGCGATCCTGGCCTTTTCGATGGCCCGAACCATCTCCGAAAGCTTCTGCTGGTCTATTCTTTTTCCGAGGTCCGACAGCTCGGCCTGCCGGTCGGCGTTCAGTATCTTTCCCGCTACTTTCAGATGCACCAGGTCGGAGACCACCGCCGACAGCATCTCCAGGATCCTGGCCGGGCGCCCCCGGTCCCGGGCTATCTGATCGATGGCCTCCACCATCTCCCATTGCTGGCCGTTCACCGCCGACAGCAGCAGCTTGACGGCCAGGTCCCTTTCCGCCAGCAGGTCCTGGTCGGTCATCTGCAGAGCCCTTCCCAAACTGTTGCCGGAAAGCTCGGCCAGCAGACCGGCAACCCGGGGGTTCTGCCCATGGTCTTTGACCAGGGATTTTATCACCGCCTCCTGGGGCAGGGGCTCGAAGCGCACCTTCTGGCAGCGCGACAGAATGGTGGGCAGCAGGGCATTGGGCCGGTCGGTGGTCAGGATGAAATTGGTGGTGGGGGAGGGCTCCTCCAGGATCTTCAAAAAGGCGTTGGCCGCCTCGGTGGTCATGGCCTCGACCCCGGTTATCAGCACCGCCTTGCGTTTTCCCTCGTAGGGTAAAAATCCCAGCCTCTCCTGCAGTTCGCGGATGTCGTCGATGGAGATGGCGGTGGGCCGGCTGCCGAAGTTGAAAGCCAGATGGGGCTGGGCTTCCTTCTCCTTGAGCATCTCCGAAATTTCCTCGGCCAGTTTCCGCTTGTCGCTGTCCGACGAAGGATGGGGCCGGGGGAACAGGTAATGGAAATCGGGATGGATGTAGGCCGCGGTCTTATGGCAGGAGTTGCACTGCCTGCATGGCTGGTCGCTCTGGGACTGGCAATTGAGGGCCAGGATCAGTTCCATGGCAGCCAGTTCCTTGCCCACCCCGTCCGGTCCATAGAACAGATAGCTCTGGGCCAGCCTGTCCTCGGTCCAGGCCTGCCGCAATATCTTCTTAGCCACGCTCTGGCCTATGAGATTCTCGAAAAGCACTTTTAAAATAAAAATATTTTTTGCTTATTATGAATACCCGTTTTCACGAAAATGACACGAAAAATAAACGGGGATTGCTTCATCTGTCCGGCTTTGATACCTTCTCTCAATGACCATATGATTCTTCGGGGTCTGGTGGCAGTTGGCGGCATTGTTGAAAATAATAAAAGGAATACCTATGTTCCGTTAAAACATTATTATGAACGCCAATTTCAAAAAGCAAGCTCAACAGCCCATAGGACTTCTCTTTGGAGCTTTCTCTTGGTCACAAGAGAAAGCGGGAATATAACTTTTGGATTCCCGTCTTCACGGAATGACACATATGGCCAGGCATGGGTCCAAACAAGACTCTTCGCGCCCCTACGGCAATAGGTCTTGATGAATCAAACTTATACTGCCTTCAATCAAGCCGAGATTGCTTCAACCGCCAAACTTCTAGGCCCCCTCAATGACCGTGTAAAAACATAAAAGCCTGACATGCGGTCCAGTATGGTCCCTGTCATCCCTGATCCTTAAACTGTTATCGGCGTCTATTCCAGCTCCTTGACCTGCTTGTTGCGGATGGTCATCAACTTGGACTTGGGCATCGCCCCCTGCCGACCGAAAGCGTACTGTCCCGAGGCTCCCTGGCTGGAGTTCTCTGCCTGGCTTAGCTCCTTCTGCAGGTCCTCCCGGGTGGAGGCCCCCTTCTGCAGGGCGGCCAGCATCACCTTGGCCCCGTCATAGGCCTGGGCCGACAGTTTTGAGGGCGCCTTGCCGTAGGCCTTCTTGTAGCTCTCCTCGAATTTGGCCGCGGCCAGGGCCAGGCTGGAGCCGGAGGACAAAGTGGCGAAGATGGCCCCCTCCACATAGGTCCCGCCCTTGGAGGTGACCTTGGGGTCGCCCCAGCCTTCAGACCCCAGCAGTTGCACCTTCAGTTGATTGTAGACCAGCTGCGGCGCGATCATGATGATGTCATTTGGCGTGGCCGGGATGAACACCGCCTGCACTTTGCCGGCCTTCAGGGTTTCGGCCTGGGCCTTGAAATCGGTGGCGCCCGGTTCGTAGGAGACCGATACCGCCACCCTGGCCCCCAGGTTCTTGGCCTGTTGAACGAAGGCCTCGGCCACCGCCGCCCAGCCGGGATCGTTGGGATACATCACCCCCAGGGTCTTCATTCCCAGCTTATTCACCGCGCAATCGGCCAGGGCCGCCCCCTGCCAGCTGATGCTCTGGCTCAGCTGGAATATATACGGCCCCAGGGTGGAGATCCTCTCCTCCGAGGCGGTGGGCGAGAGGAACGGCACACCCTTGATATTGGCCACTCCGGCCGCCGCACTGGTGGGCCCGGACAGCACCTCGCCGATGATCCCGATTACCTGGCTGGTGTCGCTCAGCCGGATGGTGGACTTGATGGCGTCGATGATGTCGCCCTTGGTGTCCTCGGTAATCAGCTTGATCTTGTTGGTGGTGGCTTTGTTGTATTCGGTGAAGGCCAGGTTCACGCCCTCTTTAACCGCGGTGCCGTATTCGCCGTACCGTCCGCTTAAAGGAACTATCAGGCCCACCTTGCGCCCCACATCGCCCACCGGCACCACCGGCTTGTTGTCCTTGAGTGATGCCAGGACCGGTTTGGCCAGCCCGGCCTCCTGGCTGGCGGGGTATTTTTTTACGATCTCCTGCAGCAGTTTGATGGCCTCGCTGTTGTTACTGGCGTCCAGCTCCTTCTGGGCCAGCTTCAGCCCCAAGGCCGGGGCCATCTCGGATTCGGGATATTTTCTAAAAAGTATCCGCAGCTGGCCGTCGGTAAGCCTCTCCTCGATCATAGCGGAAAGCGGCAACAGCAGGGCCTCGCGCTCGTCGCCGGTCTTGGCGGCCTCCAGCCCCTCAATATACTGCTGGCCCGCCTTCAAATGGTCACCGCTGGTGAAATAGCAATCGCCTATCAATTTCTTGGTTAGTGGATATTCCTTGGACTGGGGATATTTTTCGACCAGCATCCAACCGTTCTTCAGGGCCAGGTCCAGCTCGTTAAGATCGTAGCGGCTCTTGGCCGAAAGGTATATGGCCTCGGGGACATAATTGGAGCCGGGATATTTGGCCAGCATCTCCTGGGTGGCGGCGATGGCCTCCCTGGGCTTGTGGTCGGCATAAAGGCTCCGGGCTTTTTTCATGAAATCCTCGGCCCCGGCGTCCTGGTCGTTGACCTGAACCGCCTTGACGTCATCCTTCTTGGCCGGTGTTTTTTTGTCCACCGCCGGCTGCAGGGTGGCGCAGGATACGGCAAAAATCAGTAAGAATAAAAGGGGAAGTTTCTTCATCTTCATCTCCGTAAAACAAATATTAGATTATTATCCTGAATGGTTCATCGACGGTCGGGCGATGCAAATGTTCTTTTATCTCTCCTTGCCCTTTCTGCCCGGGCTGACCTCACCCATCTCCCTCTCCTAATGCTTTAGGAGAGAGGTAGGGGAGAGGTATTATAAGAGAAAGTTAAGTATAACAGCCCTTTATTTTTATGTCAACATCAAAAGACCGCCGTGTCGCAGCAAAGTCAATATGTCAGGGTAACTGCCAAGTAATAATGTCAGGGTGATGCCGTTGTTAAGTGACAGCAAGGGATTGAACCTTGCGTTACGA
>JAGVNJ010000033.1 GCA_020053305.1 Candidatus Edwardsiibacteriota bacterium
ATAAGGAAGCCAGGAACGCAGGAATCGATAGGGTTTTTACAGTTAAGTGTTCATGGTTTCATGGATTCCTAATAAAAATGTTACTTATATACTGACCCCCTTAATAACCAGATCAGTTAAATCTGCGGGAATCTGCGTCCTAATTAAGCCGTGGATTCCTGTCTTCACAGGAATGACAAAACCCCTCGCCTGATTTCTCCGGAGAGAGGCGGGGGGGGGGAGTCAATCAAAAAGGCAGGCTGTTTTTAACAGTCCTGCCTTGATCTGGTGCCGAGGGTCGGAATCGAACCGACACGTTCTTGAGGAACGAGGGATTTTAAGTCCCTTGCGTCTACCAGTTCCGCCACCCCGGCATTAGAAAATCTTGCGAGCCTAGCGAGTTAGAGTTTCTTATGCCCCGATGCCTTTTTTAGCGCATGCATATCGGGGCTATTACCTTATGTTAACTGGAGGCGGCTAGCGGGTTCGAACCGCTGAATAACGGTTTTGCAGACCGTCGCCTTACCACTTGGCTAAGCCGCCTCAAATTTTATTAGTGCTTCCCTGCCCTGCTGGAGCTTGTCCTGAGATGTCGTTAGTTTATACCTTCGAAGGAAAGGGCCTCCCCAAACATCAATAAACCAATTTTACCAGTTTTCGGCCCCGCCTGTCAAGAAAATCCCTTTTCCGCCTAATTCCCCAGCCGGTACTCCAGTTTGGTCCGGGAGGATCTGCTCAGATTGGACAGGGTCTCGGCGCTTTCGGTCAGCAGGTCCAATATCGAGGGGCGGCGTTTTTTCTCCCTGATCACCTTGGGGGTCTCCTTGATCCCGGCCATATTGCCGGCCATTATCACCGCATCGTCCTGGGTTCCCAGCCGGTCAACCAGTTTAAGATTATAGGCCTGCCGGCCGGAGAAGACCCGGCCGTCGGCAATTAGCTTTACCGAGTCCAGCGGAATGCTGCGTCCCTCCGACACCGCCTCCATGAACTGCAGGTGCACGTCGTCGATCATCGCCTGCAGCAGGGCCCGCTCCTGGGGCGTCATCTGGCGGAAGGGCGAGGCCAGGTCCTTGACCGCCCCGGCTTTGATCACCTCGTAGCCGATGCCGATCTTCCGGAACAGCTCCTCCACCACGGCGTAGCTTAAAATGACCCCGATGGAGCCGGTGAGGCTGCCGGGGTTGGCCACGATGGAGTCGCAGCCGCAGGCGATATAATACCCGCCTGAGGCCGCCACCTCGCCCATGGAGCAGACCACCGGCTTTTTGATCCGGGCGTTCCGGAGGGCCTCATATATCTCCTGGGAGGCGGCCACGCCCCCGCCCGGCGTCTCCAGCCGGACCACTATGGCCTTGACTGAATTGTTGTCCCGGTATTTTTTTATCATCCGCACGGCGTTATCGGAGGAGACTATCGGCCCGACGATCTCCACCAGCCCCACCGATTTACCGTAGGAGATATCCATGGCGCTGTTGTCGGACACCGCCATCACGATGGCGCCGACGAAGATGACAACGAACATCAGCACCGCGGCCACGATCAAGGTTATGAAAATCCCTTTTTTCTTCATCGAATGCTCCTGTTTACCAAACCGGTCAGACCGGAATTTATAGGACGCAGATTTTCGCAGATTCCCGCTGTTTTAATTTAAGGTAACCGGATTCTGAAAATCAGCGTTTATCAGCGTCCAAAATAATCTATTACATTTTTTTGGCTAGCGCCACCAACTGATCGACCATCTCTTTTTCTTTGACCCTGCCCGTGATCCTTCCCTTTTGGAACAGCAGGCCCAGACCGTCGCCGCCGGCGATCCCCAGGTCGGCCTCCCGGGCCTCGCCCGGCCCGTTGACCACACAGCCCATCACCGCCACAATCAACGGTTTTTTTATCCCGGCGATTCTCCTCTCCACCTGAGCGGCGATCCTGGCCACGTCTATCTTGCAGCGGCCGCAAGTGGGACAGGCATGGACTACCGGGCCGAAGTTCCCCAGCCCCAATGACTGCAATATCTCCCGGGCCGCCGGGATCTCCTTGACCGGATCGCCCGATAGCGAAACCCGGACGGTGTCCCCGATGCCCTCGGCCAGAAGTGTCCCGATGCCCACCGCCGAACGAATGGCCCCGGCGGCCGGGGTTCCGGCCTCGGTGATGCCCAGATGCAGAGGATAGGGAACCATTTTGGATATTTTTCGGTAGGCCTCGATGGTCATGGGCACATCCGAGCCTTTGAGAGAGATCACGATATCGTCGAATCCCTGGTCCTCCAGTATCTGAACGTGCCGCAGGGCGCTGTCCACCATGCCCCGGGCGGTGGGATGGCCGTCCCGGGCCAGAATATCCTTCTCCAGCGAGCCGGCATTGACCCCAATCCGGATGGGAACTTTTTTAACCTTTGCCGCCTTTACAACTTCTCGAACCATTGAAGACGAGCCGATGTTCCCGGGATTGATCCGCAGTTTGTCCACCCCGGCATCTAAGGCCATTAAGGCCAGGCGGTGGTCGAAATGAATATCGGCCACCAGGGGCATTTTAGTGCCCTGCCGGATGCGGACCAGGGCGGTAGCGGCCTTTTTATCCGGCACTGCCAGGCGGACGATCTGGCACCCGGCCTTCTGTAATTTTTTTATCTGGGACAGGGTAGCTTTTACGTCGCAGGGGTCGGTGTTGGTCATGGATTGGATGGACACCGGGGCGCTGCCGCCGATGACTATATTCCCCACCTTGACCGGCTGGGATCTCCGGCGGGGATAGGTATTTTGTATCTTTTCCAGCATTTGGGGTATTATCGCAAATAGTTAGGGAAAATGCAAGAGGGGAAATAATATTACCTTTCTTGCCGGAAGGGGATTGCGGATGGTCTGGACATGTTACATCGTATATTCTGCCTATCATGCATGTAGGGACACGATGCATCGTGTCCCTATGGTATGCGGGCCAGGCACGGACCTGGATTCCCGTTTCCGCGGGAATGGACAATTCCCTCTCCCACCGGGGGAGGGTTGGGTGGGGTCGCCCCCGCCGGGGGCGGTCAAACCTGCCGGGCATGCATGTAGGGGAGGGTTTCAAACCCTCCCCTACAATATTGGGCCAGGCACGGAGCCTGGATTCCTGCCTCCGCAGGAATGACACGAAGACCATATAAAAACCCCTCGCCAGATTTATCTGGAGAGGGGCAGGGGTGAGGTCAATAAAAAGGCAGGCTGGAATTCCAGCCTGCCTTTGGGGTAATAGGTCGTTTACGCAGTGGCCTCGGGTTTTTCTTCCTCGGTCTTATCGCTGATGACCTCCGCCGGCGCTACCGCCTCTGCTTTTTCCTTGGCCTTTTCTTCGTCTTTCTTCTCGTCCTTCTTGCCTTTGATGGCCTGGTTCAAAGCATCGCCGAAGGCGGTGCCGGTCGACGGCTGTTCGGCCTTAAGGTAAGGCTTGATCTCTCCGGACTCCTGCTCGGCCTTGAGGATCTTCTGGGACAGGGCTATCCGGCGGTTGGAGGAATCGATCTCGATGATCTTGAGATCCAGCTCCTCGCCGCCCTTGAAAGCCTCGGCCAGCTTGTCCTCGGTAACCCCCTCCAGCTCGGAGACCGGCACGAATCCCTCGAAGCCGTGATCCATGTCAACCAGCAGACCCCGCTCCAGCGGGCGGTTGACCTTGCACTTGAGGTCCTGCCCGATGGAGAACTTGCTGCCGATGTCGGCCCAGGGATCGTCCTCCAGCTGTTTGATGCCCAGGGAGATCCGGCGGTTGTCCTTGTCTATATTGGTGACCATGATGTCGATGCTGTCGCCCTTCTTGACCACCTCGCTGGGATGCTTGATGCGCTTGGTCCAGGAGATGTCGGAGATGTGGATCAGGCCGTCGATGCCCTCATCCAGCTCCACGAACACCCCGAAATTGGTGATGTTGCGGACTTTGCCGCTGACCTTGCAGCCGATGGGATATCTCTGCTCGATGGTGTTCCAGGGATCCGGCTCCAGCTGGCGCAGGCCCAAAGATATCTTCTGCTCGTTCTTGTCTATCTTCAGCACCACCGCATCCACCTCGGCCCCGATGGAGACCAGTTTGGAGGGGTGCTTGACCTGCTTGGTCCAGGACATCTCGGAAATGTGGATCAAACCCTCCACCCCCCTCTCCAGTTCGATGAAAGCCCCGTAATCCACGATGGATACGATCTTGCCCTTGATGGTGGCCCCCACCGGGAACTTGGTCTCGATATCCTCCCAGGGGTGCGGGGTCAGCTGTTTCAGGCCCAGCGAGACCCGGGATTTCTCGCGGTCGTATTCCAGGATCTTGACCTTGAGCCGTTCGCCCAGCTTGACCAGCTCCGAGGGATGGTTGATGCGGCCCCAGGACATGTCGGTGATGTGCAGCAGGCCGTCCAGCCCGCCCAGGTCGATGAACACCCCGAAATCGGTGATGTTCTTGACGATGCCCTCGCGCAGCTGTCCCTTGTCGATCTCGGCCAAAATGGCGGTTCGCAGTTTGTCGCGCTCGGCGTCCAGCACCGCCCGGCGGGAGACCACGATGTTGCGGCGTTTCTTGTTGATCTTGACGATCTTCAGGGGTACGAACTGGCCCAGCAGGCTGTCCATGGTCTCCAGCGGCCGCAGGCCTATCTGGGAACCGGGCAGGAAGGCGTCCACCCCCATCAGGTCCACTATCAGGCCGCCCTTGATCCGTTTGACCACCTTGCCCTCGATCTGCGATTCGTTGTCTAAGTACTCCTTGGCCTTGTCCCACACCCGGATGAAATCGGCCTTGGACTTGGAGAGCACCATCTGGCCTTCCTCATTCTCCATTGTCTCCAGGTAAAGATCCAGAACGTCTCCCGGTTTGATGGATTCCGGATCCGACATCTCCATCAGGGGAACTATCCCCTCGGATTTCAGACCCACGTCAACCATCACCGAGTCCCCGCTGATCCGGAGGACCTTGCCGGTGATGATCTCGCCCTCCTCGAATGTTTTCTGCTGGAAGTACTCATCCAGCAGGGCCCGGAATTCACCAGAATCCCGTGATTCCTCCTCCGTCAGGAACTCATCTTTCTCGTCTTCCGGACGAAGCTTCTTGGTTTTGACCATGTTTTGTGTTACTCCTTTTGGTATAGAATAGGCCGACCAACGCCAGCCTTAAAATCTCATTTCATATCGCCCACTAAACACACGAAAAATTATAAACCTCTTAACCCTATTGAACTTTTTGAACCTTTATAACCTTCTCCTGTTTCTCTTTCTTGGCCGTGATGTCTCTTATCCTCTTGACCACCTTCCGCACCAGGGCATCGGGCGTGGAGGCCCCGGCGGTGACGCCCACCAGACTGGCTTTGGAGAACCACTTGGCTTTCAGCTCGTCCTCGGTCTCCACATGGTAGGTGGGCTTTCCCACCTTGCGGCACATTTCGGCCAGCCGGGAGGTGTTGGCCGAGTTCCGGCCGCCCACCACGATCATCAAGTCAGAGCGCTTGGCCAGCTGCATGGTATCCTGCTGGCGCACCTGAGTGGCCCGGCAGATGGTGTTGATCAGATGAATGTCGTTGGTCTTGGATCCCAGGTACATCAGGGCCTTCACGAAATCATCGGTAGACAGGGTGGTCTGGGCCAGCACCCCTATCCTCGGACCCACTTTGATGGCGTTGTGGTTGAAGACCACCGAATCCCGCCCGGCGTAGCCCTTGAGGGCGATCACCTCGGGATGCTCCTTCTCGCCGATGATGATCACCTGGCGTCCCTCGTCGCGCAGGCAGGCCGCCGCATTCTGGGCCTTGGTGACGAAAGGGCAGGTGGCATCGATGATGCTCAGGCCCTTTTTGGCTTTCAGTTGCTGCAGTACTTTGGGATGCACCCCGTGGGAGCGGATGATCAGTATACACTTTTTGACCCGGGATGGTTTTTCTATGACCTTGACCCCCCAGCCCTCCAGATCCTTGACCACCTGGGGATTATGGATGATGGGCCCCAGGGTGCAGACCGCCTGCTTGCTCTTGGCCGCGGTCTCGTAGGCCAGCTTGACCGCCCGTTTCACCCCGAAGCAGAAACCGGCCCGCTTGGCGACCTCTATCTTCATTGGTTCCCTTTCAGGCGTATTATCCGGTCCATCACTAACTGGCTGATCTGCTGGTGCCCCTCCCTGCTGTCGGGATATTTTTCGATCTCGGCGGCGGTGATGGGCGGGCCGAACCTGGTCAGCAGTTTATATCGCCCCCCCAGCAGGTGGGACAGCTTCCGGTTGGTGCCTTCTATGTAGGCCGGCACCACCGGGGCCAGGCTGCGCCTGGCTATCAGGCCCACCCCGGATTTGGCCGGCAGAAAATTCTCGGTGCGGCTGCGGGTGCCCTCGGGGAACATCACCACCGCCCAGCCCTGGGCCAGCTTCTTTATAATGAGTTTGATGGCGGCGGCATCTCCGCCCTGGCGGCGGAGCGGCATGGCATTCAAAGATGTTATCAGCCAGCGGATCAGAAAGAACCGGAACAACTCCTGCTTGGCTACGTAGATAACCTCACGGGGGGCGGCCGTGCCCAGGAACGGGGGATCGACCAGAGCTATGTGATTGGAGGCGATTATGCAGCCCCCTTGAGACGGAACATGATCCCAGCCGGTAACCCGGCGTCCCAAAAAATGCTTCAGTCCGAAATTGACGCTGTGCCAGACCATCCGATAGAAGCGGGAATTAAAAGCCCGGCTATCCCATATCATTTAAGCCAACCCTGCTTTCTGCCGGACGGCCTCCAGCACCTGCTCCACCTGTTGTTCGATGCTCAGGGCCGAGGTGTCTATCACCAGCGAATCGGAGGTGCAGGTCAGAGGGCTGTCGGCCCTCTGGCTGTCCTGGGCGTCGCGCTCGGCTATCTGCTTCTCTATATCCTCCAGGCTGCACTCGGCGCCCTTGGCCTTCAATTCCTCCATCCGGCGCTGGGCCCGCTGGGAGATGCCGGCCTTCATGAATACTTTGATATCGGCATCGGGAAACACCACGGTGGTGATATCCCGGCCCTCCATCACCACCCCGCCCTGACGGCCCATCTCCTGCTGGAGTTTGACCAGCCTTTTGCGGACCGTCGAGATGGCCGAGATATCCGAGGCGGCCAAAGAGACCTCCGGGGTCCTGATATCATGGCTGACATCCCGGCCGTCCAGGAAGGTCTGGATCCCTTCCGGGCCGGACTTTTGCTCTATGGTGGTGGATTCGACCAACTTGGCCACGGCCTCACTATCGCTCAGCGTAATGCCGTTCTGCAGGGCCTTTAGTGCCATCGCCCGGTACATGGCGCCGGTGTCGATATACAGATATCCCAATCTTTGGGCCACTAATTTGGCGGTGGTGCTTTTGCCCGAGGCCGCCGGTCCGTCAATGGCTATGACCATTCCCTTATCCATTATAGCGATCGGCGGACCTCTTTGAGGATCTTTTTCAAAGAACCCACCAGCTTTTTATTCTGCTTCTCGGTGCCGACGGTGATCCTCAGGGCGGTGGGCAGACCGTAGTTCTTGACCGGCCGGATGATGATGCCCCGTTTCTGCAGGCGGATAAAGACCTCCATCGAATCGAGTTCGGGATCGATAAGCACGAAATTTCCCTCCGAAGGAACGTATAACAGTGTCATCTTCTCGAACTGGCGGTATAAAAACTCTTTGCCGGCATCGTTCACCTGGCGGCTGTGCTCCAGGTGTTTGACGTCGTCCAAGGCGGCCAGACATGCGGCCTGCGACAACAAGCTTATATTGAACGGCAGCCGGACCTTTCTTACCGAGGCGATCAATTCCGGATGGCCGATGCCATAACCCACCCTCAAGCCCGCCAGACCGTATATCTTGGAGAAAGTGTGAAGAATTATTATGTTCGGATGTTCCTTTAACAATTCCATGCTTCTCGGGAAATCACTTCGGGTTATGTATTCGGAATATGCTTCATCCAGCACTATCACACAGCTCTCTGGAACGGACTTGATAAAAGCACTCAGCTGATCATGATTGACCATGGTCCCGGTGGGATTGTTGGGATTGGCGATGTAGACCACCTTGGTCTGGGGGGTGACCGCCTGGGCCATAGACTCCAGATCGTGGGTGTAGTTCTTTAAGGGCACTATGACCGGCCTGGCATCGGCCATCTTGGCCGCTATCTTGTACATGATGAAAGCCTGGTCGGCCATCACCACCTGATCCCCCGGGGCCACAAAAGTCTTGGTGATGAATTCGATGATATCCACCGAACCGTTGCCGAAGATCAGCTGGTTTTCACTTATTCCCAGATGATCGGACAGTCTCTTGCCCAGGGCGTAACAGCCGTCATCGGGATACAGATTGATCTCTTTTAGCGCCTTGCGGATGGCCTTAACCGCCAGCTTTGACGGCCCCAATGGGTTCTCGTTGGAGGCCAGTTTGATTATTTTACCCTTGAGCCCCAGTTCCCGGCGCACCTCTTCTATGGGCTTGCCCGGAACATAAGGGCTGATGGAACCGATATTCTCCCTTGGCTGGGGTATCATCTTATTGCTCCAACTATAATATTTATCAATCGGTTATACTAAAATAACTTGGTATTATAGCATAGAATGAATTTAAAATCAAGCAAAGAAAATTCAGCTGAGAAAATTCAGCAAAGAAAATTACATTATATTTCAAAGAAAAAAGCACATCAAATGATGTGCTTTTTAAAGTAAACCATTGCTTAAATGACAAATTTTCCATCCCGGTATACGACCTTCCCATCGGATAGTATCCTGCCGCCCTGCTCCATATCGCACAGCATGTCCCAATGGATGGCCGACTGGTTCACCCCCTGCGATTCCGGGATGGAGCGCCCAATGGCCAGGTGGACCGTGCCGCCGATCTTCTCGTCGAACAGCATGTTCCTGGTGAATTTGGTGATGTTGTAGTTCGTCCCCACCGCGATCTCCCCCACTAAACGGGCTCCGGCATCGGTCTCCAGCAGTTTGTTCAGCAGCTCCCCCCCCTTGTCGGCCGTGGCCTTGATCACCTTGCCATCCTTAAAGGTCAATTGGATGTTCTCCACCTCCCGGCCGGAATAGATGCCGGGAAAACTGAAGCGGATATGCCCGTTGACCGAATCCTCCACCGGCCCGGTGAACACCTCGCCATCCGGGAAATTGACCCGCCCGCAGCAGTTGACCCACTTGCGCCCGGCGATGGACATCTTCAGGTCGGTGTCCTTTGATATTATCTGCAGCTCCTTTTGGGAATCCAGGAAATCGCAGATCTTTTTCTGTTCCCGTTCGATCTCCCGCCACTTGGCTACCGGGTCGTCCAGGTTCAGATAACAGGAGTTGTAGACAAAGTCCTCATATTCGGACAGGGACATGCTGGCCTCCTGGGCATTGGACTGGCCCGGGAACATAGTGCCGCACCAGCGCAGCTCGTTCTTGGCCATCCGATCAAAGAATATCTTGAATATTTCGGCGTTGCCCTGGCTGGCTACCTTGAGACGGTCGGGATCCACGTTGCTCATCATCCGGGTGTTGACGTTGCCCATCAGGGTCAGCAGGGCGTCGGCGGTCTTGATGGCCACCCTGTCGTTTTCATGGATGAAAGTCAGCTGCTGGTCGCTGCCCTGTTTCATCATGATCTCCGAAAGATCGGAACTGGTTATCTTCACCTGGGGGTGGGCCCCCAGTTCCAAGGCCAGGCGAAAGCATTCCTTTATCAGCGGCATGGTGAAATGCTCGCCCTGAATTATCAGTTTGTCGCCTTTCTTCAGGGCCAGCGAATATTTCAACAGCACCTCGGCGTGCTTTTTCACTCGGTGATCCATAGCTTGTCCTTACGATTAAAATTTATCAATTCTATGCTGACGGGGGATTCCTCCCGTTCCGTTAAAAAGCAGAGACTTCGGGCGGTAGGGTTGTTTCAATTACGTTCCAAGACCGTTCAATTCCATAGCCCGGCATTACCGGCCCGAACAGGGTCGGTTTCGATGAGGCAGTTGGATAAGGCTTGTGAAAAGTGGCAACGACCTTACCTAAGATCCTTGCCACTGATAAAAATGGTCGGGGTGAGTGGATTCGAACCACCGGCCCCTTGACCCCCAGTCAAGTGCGCTAACCGGACTGCGCTACACCCCGACAACCGGTAATTATACGGGAAAACCATCCCTAAAGCAAGCGGAAAATTACCCGACTAGAGCAATTTTAACAGTTCCTTCAATTCCTCTGTTATCTGCCCCAGTTGGGACCTCTCTTTGAACTGGTTGAATGAGATCTCCATCTGATCGGGGTCCTGCTCCCTGATCTCCGACAGCCGGCCCCGGGCCCCGGGGATGGTGAAGCCGTCCTCGTAAAGCAGCTTCTTTATCATCAGCACCGTTTTGATGTCATCCAGCTGATACTGCCGCCGTCCTCCCCGGCTTAAGCGGGGCCGCAACTGGGGGAATTCCGTCTCCCAAAACCTCAGGACATAGGGCTTCAAGGAGGTCATCTCGCCCACCTCCCGGATGTTATGGTAAACCTTGGTGCCCGGCAAGCGCTTTGAGGGTTTGGGTCTTTCTTTGCTTTTTTTGGTTGCTGGTTCAATCATCTGGGGCCTCCATAAAGGCGATCATCTTACCTTTTAGCTTTCCCTCGCGGCGGTAGGAATGGAACATACCGGGGTGGCATTTGGTGCAAAAATCGCTGACATAGATGTTGCAGGGTTTCATCCCGGCCGCCAACAGCTGGTCGCGGTTGGCGCTTCGCAGGTCCAACAGCCATCTGCCGTTGGCATCGGGCCTGATATATTCCGGCTGGAGCCTCTCCGCCACTTCGGAGCCGACCTGGTAGCAATCGGCTTCGATGCCGGGCCCGATGGCGGCCACCAGTTCCCTGGGATTAAGATCGTACTCGCTGCAGAAAACATCGACCGCCTTGGCGGCAAATTTATCGGCCGTGCCCTTCCATCCGGCGTGCACCAGGGCCCGGCAGCGCCTGTCCGAAGAGGCCAGGTATACCGGCAGACAGTCGGCGGTATGAATGGTCAGCACCACGTCGCTGCGGTCGGTCATCAAGCCGTCGGCCTCGACCCGTTCGGGATAGAATTTATCGAACATAGTGTCCACCCGGAGAATATCACAGCCGTGGACCTGGCTGGTGACCACCGTTTTGTGCCGGCCTGACAGGGAACGGTAGACCCCGGCCTCGTCTATGTCCCGCCCCTGGGTTTTAATCACCAGGCCGTGTTTGATTCCGAACTCATTGAGGAAATTCAATTCCAGCACCTGGCAGCCGAATCTTTGGACAACCTGCCAGTATTTCACCATAGCTCCGCCTTGGCATCCCGCCCCATCAGGTCTTTTAAGGCCCCGGCCGGATCCTTGTCCTCGAACAGCACCCGGTACATCTGCTGGGTGATGGGCATCTCGATGCCATGCTTTTGAGCCAGCAGGTGGGCGGCCTTGGTGGTCTCCACCCCCTCGGCCACCATTGACATCTGCTTAAGGATATCGCCCAGTTTACGGCCCTGCCCGATCTGCTGGCCCACCGAGCGGTTGCGGCTCTGCTGGCTGAAGCAGGTGGTGATCAGGTCCCCCATGCCGGACAAGCCGGCAAAGGTGTCCGGCCTGGCGCCCAAAGCCACCCCCAGCCTGGTGATCTCCGCCAGGCCGCGGGTCAGCAAAGCCCCCTTGGTGTTGGCCCCCAGGCCCAGCCCGTCTGTTATCCCGCCGGCAATGGCGATGATGTTCTTCAGGGAACCTCCCAGTTCCAGTCCGATGATGTCATCCCCGGTGTACACCCGGAAATACGGCGACCTCAGCATCTCCTGCACTTCCCTGGCATCCTCCGGAAATTTGGCGGCCACCACCGTGGTGCTGGGAACATGCCGGGCGATCTCGGGCGCTATGTTCGGCCCGGACAGCACCGCCAGCCGGGAAGCTTTTTGCCCCAGCTCCTGCTCCAGCACCTGGGAACAGCGCATCAGGCTGGACACCTCTATCCCCTTGATGGCGCTTACCAGCAGCCGGTCTTCCCCCAGGAGAGGCGATAGGTTCCGGCAGACGGAGCGCAGCACTTGGGAGGGCAGGGCCCAGAAAACAGTCTGAGTATCAGATATGGTTTTTTCAACATCGGAACCGATCGATATGCTGTCCGGCAGGGGGATGCCCGGCAGAAACTCTTGGTTCTCCCTCTCCTGCTGGACCTTCCTGGCCGCCTCGGCCCGGAACTCCCAGAGACTGACGGCATATCCTTTCTCGGCCAGCATCACCGCCAGGGTGGTGCCCCAGTTGCCGGCTCCCAGAACGGCGGCCCTCTTTTTTTTGTTCCGTCCCGTCATTTATTGTCAGATGGCAATTTATCTTTTTTGAGACGGAACTTATTTTCCGTCCCATTCAGCAGCCGGATGATATTTTTTTTATGGGTCAGCATTATCAATATCGTGATCAGCCAACCCAGGGCCACGATGGGGACCAGCGGATTTTGATCCTGTACAATTCTGATCACCGCGGCCGATATGGGAAAAACCAGGGAGGCAATGATGGAACCCAGCGAAACATAACCGGAGGCCAATAGTACGACGATAAACGTCGCCAAAGCGATCAAGGTGGCGATTGGCTCCAGGGCCAAAAGAACTCCGGAGGCGGTGGCCACCCCTTTGCCGCCCTTGAATCTGAGATAGGGGGTGAACACGTGCCCCAGGATGGCCGCCAGCCCCGCTGCGATATAGAACCATTGGTCGGGAATGCTGGCGCTGGGCCAGGCCGTCTTTGATATCAGGACCGGCAGAAAACCCTTGAGGGTATCCAGAAGATATACCGCCAGCCCCGGCCCTTTCCCCGCCACCCGGAAAACATTGGTGGCCCCTACGTTCCGGCTGCCGTGCTCCCGTATGTCAAGGCCCTTGATCTTCCCGGCAATGAAGCCGAAAGGGATGCCCCCGGCCAGGTAGGCCAATAAGATATATATTATTTTTATCGGCATTTGTTCATCAATCTTCATCTTGCGGTTGTCATATTAGATCAGTCCTCCCCCTTGGAGGAATGATACCTGGGCCGTCCGCCGAAATCCACATAGTTGCGTTCGTTCCAGTCGGCCGGCGGTTTGGAACGCTTGAACATCAGCCGGATGGGCGTCCCTTTTAACCCCAGGCCGTCATGAAGCTGCCGGTGGAGGTATTTCTGATAATTGGGCGCCACCAACTCCGGCTCGGAGGCCTTGATCAGGAAGCGGGGCGGAGCCACCCCGGTCTGGGTTATGGAGTACAGGTCGATCCTCTTTCCCTTGATGCTGGGCGGCCGGTTCTTCTCCACCGCCTGGTCGAAGGCCCGGGCCAGGGCCTCCGGCTCGATATTCTTGCGCCACAGGCAGAAGGACGAAATCACGGTCTGCAGCAGCTGGGGCATCCCCTGCTCCTGGGTGGCCGAGGTGAAGATGAACTCGGCAAAATTCAGAAAAGGCATCTGCTCCTTAAGCCAGCCCAGATAATTGGCCTTGTTGGGGTCCTGTTGGAGATCCCATTTGTTTATCACCACCATCAGCGCCTTGTTGGAGCCTTCCAGCATCGAAGCCAGGGTGAGATCCAGATGGGACAGCCCTTCGGAGCTGTCCAGCACCAGCACCCCCACGTCGGCCCGCTCCAGGCTTTTCTCGGTCCTGAGGGTGGTGTAGAATTCCAGTGAATCCTTGACCTTGCTTTTCCGGCGCAGCCCGGCGGTGTCGATCAGCATGTACTTCTGGTTGCGCCACTCGAAGACCGTGTCCACCGAATCCCGGGTGGTGCCGGGCACCGAATCCACTATCACCCTCTCCTCCCCGGTGATGGCGTTGATCAGGGAAGATTTGCCCACATTGGGTTTTCCCAGCACCGCCACTTTGATGGTGGAGGGGTCCAGCGGCTCGATTCTATTTCTGGGCAGCATCTCCACCACCTGGTCCAGCATGTCGCCGATGGCCCGGCCCGGGCCGGCCGCTATCAACAGCGGCTCCCCCAGGCCCAGCTTCATGAATTCGTAGGAATCGCCCTCCTGCTTCTGCTCGTCCACCTTGTTGACCAGCAGCAGATACGGCTTGCTGACTTTGCGGATCAGCTTGGCCACATGGTAATCGATGTCGGTGATCCCGGTCTGGCGGTCCACCACCATCAGCAGCACATCGGCCTCCTCCAGGGCTATCTCCACCTGGCGCTTGATGGACTTCTCCATCCGGTCGTCGGTGTTGGGCACCAACCCGCCGGTGTCGACCAGATAGAACTCCCGGCCGTTCCAGTCCGCCAGGGCGTAATTGCGGTCCCGGGTGACGCCGGGCCGGTCGTCCACGATGGCCAGCTTGCGCTTGAGGATCCGGTTGAACAGGGTGGATTTGCCCACGTTGGGGCGGCCGATGATGGCCACGGTTGGGTTAGACATGTTTCCTCTTTCTAAAAGATCCCCAGGCGGCCGAGACGGCCAATGCCGAGAGGACCGTACCGGCAATGATTGCGCCCCAGGTGCCCATCAGCACCAGGGCAGTTACAATGGCTGCGGCTATCAATACCCCCAGGCTTATAAAAAGCAGCGCTGGCCAGAATTTTATTCCGAAAAGAAAGGCCGCCACCGCCCCGGTCCAGGCTCCGGTTACCGGCAGTGGCACGGCCACGAACAGCATCAGCCCCACCATTTCATATTTTTTTACCAGGTCGCTCCGGCTCCTGGTGCGGGAGAATAACCATTCAAAGAAGCGATCGAACAGGGGAATCTTTCTCAGCCAGCCGGACACCGGCCCCAGGAAAAGCAATATCGGGATCACCGGGATCAGATTGCCGACCACCGACAAAGCCACCGCCGGAACGATGGGGATGCCCAGCAGCTGATAGGCCACCGGAATGGCCCCCCTCAGTTCAAAGATCGGCAGCATGGCAATGATAATGGTCACCAGCCAGCCCGGCAGCCCCCAGGAATTGATCTGCTGGATCAAGGCCTCTTTGCCGGCCCAGCAGGCAGAACAGCCGGATACAATGATCGATGATGTAAGCAATAAATGCCTGAACAGTCTGTTTTGCGCCATCAGATGTCAGATCCTTCCTTTTATCCGGCTGTAGAGCGTTCCCAGATATTCATGCCAGCCGGCCTCGGCTTTGCGAAAACCGTTGTAATTGGGAAACAGTCGGCTGGGGTTGAACTGCAATTCTTTTTTATACAGATAGTCGGTTGGCCCTGCAATACATGGAATCCCGGCCTTCTTGAACAGAGCCATGGACCGCGGCATATGAACCGCCGAGGTGACCAGAAAAATGCTGTCGGTCCCCACCAGGCTCTTGATCAGCCGGGCCTGCTCCTCGGTATCGCGGGACAATATCTCGGTGGTCAGGTTCTCCCGGGGCACGCCCAGCTCCAGGGCCAGCTGGGCCATGCCCTGGCCCTCCGGCACCGGGTTGAATACCGGCCCCCCGGAGAACAGCAGTTTGGCGCCCTTCTGAAGGCGGTGGATCCGAATGCCCTCAATAGTTCGCACCGCCGAGCCGCTGCTCAATTGCGAGGTGATGGGCATCCGGGGATCGCTGTTCATTCCGCCGCCCAGCACCACCACCCATTTGACGTTGGTGCGGCTTTCGATGCCGGTCGGAGCAGGATATCTGTTTTCCAGATCATTCAACATCATATTGCCGATAACCCCGTAGCCCAGCAGCAGGAAGAATAAAAAAGATATGGCGGCTACGATCCAGCCTACCTTTTTCTTTTTCAGCGGCCAGATCAGGGTCAGACCTAAGGCCAGAAGAATCATCACCGCCGGCAACGGCATGACAATCCCGCTGATTATTTTTTTAAGTATGAACATTTATTTCTTTTTTAAAATTTCCGTTAAAGCTTCTGCGCCAGTGGCGGTTCCAAAGGATCGCCAGGATACAGGAGATCCCCCCGTAGACAAATCCCGCCAGCAGGTCGACCACATAATGGTATCCGCCGTAAACGGTGGACAACAACAGCAGAATGGTCACCGCCAAAAACAGCGGGGACCAGGCCCGGGCGTAGCGCCACATGAAAACGCAGATGGCCACCGAGACGGCGGCATGGCCCGAGGGGAAAGCTCCCCCCCTATGGGCCGCTCTATCAATAAATAATCTGACAGTGTCGGTGATCCAACCCCCGTTCAGGGAGAGGTCATGGTAATAGATGAAGCGCGGGCTGTGGGCCGGCAGCAGAATGAACAGGATATAGGTGCCGTACAATGCGGTGATGATGATCATCTGCAGGTTCTCGAACTGCCATCTTCCCTTTTTCAGATAGAGGATTAGACAGCTGCAGAATATCAGGGCGAAGAACAGGCAGTAGGAAGCCTGCATCAGGTCGCTGAACCAGGGGCTTCCCAAACTCCTGAGGAACAGCGTCGGGTCGCCACCCAGCAGGGCCAGATCGGCCCGGTGCAGCAGGCCGTCAATGGTCCAGGGAAACAGGGCGTGGACGAAATACTTGGTGCCGCTGTAAACCCAGGGCAAGGTGAGTATGGGATACCATTCCGAGACAAAATTAAGCCAGGGCCGGTCAAAACGGTTGTTGATAGCTCGGAGCAATATCATGGCGGCCGTGGAGAAAAAATACTTCCAGAAAGCGATCTGCCAATCGCCTATGTTCTCCCTGCATATCAGTGTCAACAGGGTCATCAGCAGATGGAACCCCACGATCAACCAATCCACCGGCCGGAATATTTTGTATCCCAACTTAATCATAAATTATTACTCTGGCAATTAAATAGATCAATAATCCTTATCCATTTTTCGAACGTCCTTGTTGTCATGCCCGTGAAACTTGTCCTCGCCATAGATCGGGGAACGGGCATCCAGGACTGGATTCCCTCTTTCCCACGGCCCCGCTGCAAGCGGAGCCTCGCCGTAGGCGGGGCGTGGCGAGGGAATGACACATTGCGCTATTTATTCGCCGAAGTAATAAGTTCAGATTGTTTTGATCAACCCCTCCAGACCGACCACTACTTTGGCCGGCCTGAGCCGTCTTTTGAATTCCCCCAGGCTCAGATCGTCGATGAATTTTCCCTCATGATTCAACAGATTCTCCGGAAGGACGATCAGGTTATGATCATTTTTCCCAGCTTTCAGGGATGAAAGAATATCCCTGCCGGACAGCAGCCCGCTGACCGTTACCGTATCGCCGAACAGGGTGTTTTTAACCAATAAGACTTCGCCTTTCAGGCCCTTGACCCTGTTCAGTCTGGCAACCACTGGTCTTAACACTTTCAACCCTGAAGTCCCGGTTATAAAAAGAACTTTTTTACTGCAGGCCAACCTGGCGGGAAGGATATCCGTCAGTTCGGCGAACCTGTTCCAAAATTCCCGAACCATCCCTACACCGTTGTCCAACTGAGGGAAATCATCATACCACATGGAGATCGGAATGTCAAGTCCGGCATTAAGATAGAACTCATCAGCAAAGTAAAGGATTGTCTTTTTAAATTTATGCCTTAGCTGTTTCTGCCATCCCCGATATTCCCCAATGAGATGCCGGGAATATTCCTTGTTTATGGCGCTGAGGGGAAACAGCTTCTGCCGGTGTTTGGTCAGGCCCACCGGAACCACCGCAATGCTTTTTACCCCGGGATATAGCTTTACTAAATCGGACAGGCTTTTTTTCAAATGCCGTCCATCGTTGATGCCCGGACACAACACGATCTGGGTATGCAGCTCAATTCCCCCGGCGACCAGGTCCTTCATGATCCTCAAAATTTCATCGACCCTCCGGCCTCCCAGCATCCTCTGTCTCAGTCCGACCCCGGTGGCATGGACCGAAATATACAAGGGGCTCAACCGCTGTTGTTTGATCCGGTCCAGGTCGGAACGGCTTATATTGCTCAGGGTGATGTAATTCCCGTGGAGAAATGACAGCCGATAATCCTCATCCTTGAAATATAGGGCCTGGCGCATCCCCCGGGGCATCTGGTCCACAAAACAAAAGATGCATTTGTTCCCGCAGGAATGAAACTTCGGCTCCTCCAGAACTACGCCCAGCGGATCGTCATAGTCCTTTTCTATCAGCGAGCGGTTAATTTTTCCCGAACGGTCCTTGTAATACAGATCCAGTCGCTCGTCGCTCTCATGGAATCGCAGGTCGATGCTATCGCTGATACTCCGGCCGTTGATGGAAAGCAGATCGAAACCCGGACGGAGACCGGCTCGATGGCCCAACCCTTTATTTTTTACCGCGATTATTCTCATAAAGCACAATAATGGGGAGATTTTCATCTCCCCATAAGATAAATGATTGATTAAAGTTTTGGTTTATTTTTCAGCCTTTACGATCTTGACTTTATCTTTCAGTGCTAACTTGATGCTGGATAATTGTTTAGAAACTTTACACATTGACGTATTGAGCATTACTTTAAATACTGAGATTTCGGCCTTGTCCACTTGTTCCACATCCAGTATCTCTCCGGTATCAAGGTTTCTAATCTCCTTCTCGCCGAACACCAGCAGCCTGTCACCCACCTTCAGGCCGGACTTGGAGCCGATGTCTACATATACCTCCCCGCTGGTCTCCAGCCGAACGATCTTCCCGTCGCCGGAGGCGGACGGCTTGGTGCCGTTGGCGCTGTTAACGGCCATCTGCTGATTCTCCGATGGCAGGGCCCCGCGGAAGGCGTTCCGAAGCTGGGCCGTGTCCTCGATATACAGCCGGTTGCCGGGTTCGATGACCTGGGCCTTATTGTAGGCCAGTTCGGCCTTCTCCACCTCGCCCATGGCCTCATAGGCCACCCCCAGGTTGTGCCACAAGGCAGGATCCTTCTGGTTGCCGGCCGATAATCTTTCCCATATCTCGGCCGCCCGTCTCCACTCGCCCTGCTTGGCGTAGGCGGCACCCATCTGGTTGGGATCGGCCTTGGATTTGACCAGCCTTTTGGCCACCACGATGTAATGGGGAGAGATGTCCTTGACAAAAGCCTCGGTGACCGTGTTCAGCAGCCCGCTTAAGATCTGCTCATCCCCCGGGATGTTGTCCTTGTAACTGCGTTGGGAGCTGGAGCTCTGGGTCTTGCTGACCGCCACCTTCCCGGAAGCGATGTCCACCATCCGGTAGTTGATGGAGACGGTTCCGCTTTTGCTGGTGCGTTCCTCCGGCACCAGCACGGTCTTCATGATCTCCTCCTTGACCTTGTATTTCTTCTTGGTGAAGGGGTTGGTCTTCTCCACCTCCTCGTAGCGCCCGGTGCCGGTCTTCCTCTCCACCATCTCGGTGCGGCGGTTGGTCTCCACATTGTAGGAGATGATCTCGCCGGTGATGATGGCATCCACCCCCAGAATGGCGCCCAGCTCCTTGATGGTGCCGGGATCCACCGCGCCGGTCATGTTGAAGGCATGCTCCTTCATAACCGACTGGATCTTGCCCCGCTCCATGATCTGGTAAAATCCCTGGGTGTTGAGCTGGGACACCAGCACATTGCCCACCGCCGGACCCAGGCTGCGGTGGGTGGGGTCTTCAAAGTCCACCACCGCCAGCCGGGTGACCGGTGGTATCTGCAGGTTGGCCCTCTCCAAGCGCTTGAACCTGACCATGGACGGCCCGCAGGAGACCAGGATCAATGCCGCTATAGCTACAGGTAAAAATAACTTAAGCCTGTTCATCATAAAATCCCTAAAGAATTAATATGGGTTACTCCCGGTTTATCCCCAGCTTCTTGTCACGCTCCTGGTTCCATCTCACCCAGTCGTCCTGGCTGTCCATGATGGGATTGAAGTTGACGATATCGTAGGTCCCGTCGGGGTGGATGGTGATCTCCATCTGGGCCTTGACTATCTGCACCCACTGTTCCAGGCTTACCTCGCTGGGCCCGGAGATCTGGGACGGCCCCTCTATCTCCCCCTGCTTCCCTCCGGCCTTGGCCTTCTTCTGCTCCATGAACTTGACTATGGGCTTGTTGTCCACCGCCACCTCGCCGCTGTAGACCGCGATCTTGGTGGTCTGGTCGTCGGAGACGGCCATCCGGTAGACCGTGCCGCGGACCGCCGCCACCGCAGTGGGCGATTCCAGCTGAAACTTGGTCTTCTTGCTCATCTTGTTGACATTGGCCCACACCTTGCCGCTCCAGACCTTGGCGGTGGCTGTCTGGGCCCCGCTCTTCTCCTTTTTGGCGTCAATGATGTCCAGCTTGGAGTTTCCGTCTATCCGGATGATGCTGCCGTCGGCGAACCCGATCTCGGCCCGGGATTCCTCCTGGGTCTTCACCTTCTGGCCGGAGAGCAGGGATTGGTTGAACAGGGCCTTGCTCCAGTCGTTCTTCATGGCCTTCTGGACCTCAACTTGGCCGGTGTAGAAGGTGATCTTGGCGATGGACGAGGTCTTGGCTATCAGCTGCCCTGACACCATGCCCATCACCACCAGGGCGGTGATCAGAAAAAGCCAGATGACGCCGTTGGAACTGTTTTTGATATGTTTCATAGTATCCTCCTAAAAATAAAGCCTTAATATTAAGGAGAGCCGTTAAGGGTGGTCTTTTTTTACCGCTAAGGCGCAAAGCTTGCCATGAGCTTGCCGAAGGAAACGCTAAGGAACTCGTAAAATATTGTCAAGAATATCATTCCGCACCAGAGTCTTCATGGTTTTAAAGTACGGGGGAAATATACTTCGCGCCCTTAGCGTCTTCGCGGTGACTGAATTCCAATGACTACAATTAATCGCTCTGGTTAATACTACTATATTGGGGAAATTTATTTCTCCCTGACCAGGTCGCCCATTTTGAATCCGGAGCCGGAAATGACTTTTGCCGTAGCATACTTATCCTTGGCCTCCACCACCTCTATGGTGCCGACCTGCTTCTCCTCGCTGCCCAGGGAAAGCCCGGTATCGGGATCGATGATCTCCTCGCCCTGCGAGAACACATTGAATACGTCTCCGGCCTTCACCCCGCCCTCTGCCCCGGGCTTCAGCATGACGGTCTTGTCGGCATTGATCTTGAGGATCTTGCCGCTCCATGGCAGTTTGTCCATGGCCTTGGTGATCATCTCCACCACCTTGTTGACCGCCTTGCGGGTGGCCTTGCCGGACAGGGTCTGGTCGAAGCGTGAATCGTTGGAAAAGGCAAAATCATCGGTGCCCACATCCAGGCCCTTTTTGCTCTCCTCCTCGGCAATGCCGTCGGCCGCCACGATCTCGCCGGTGGTGGTGTTGACCAGCCGGATATCCATCCCCACCCGGGCGGTCTTGGTCTCCACCCCCACTTTATTCAGGCCGAACATCCCCTTGGAGACCTTGCTCCCCACCGACCCGCCCACCGAGGACTCCTTCTGGCCGAACTCATTGACGCTGCCCAGCACTATCAGCTCCACCCCCAGAAGCTTGCCGACCTGGGCCGCGCTCTGAGGAGTGACCGCGCCGCTCAGACCCAATTTCTGTTCCTTCATCACCTGCTCCAGCTGCTGGCGCTCGATGACCATGAAATTGCCCGATTTCACCAGGGCGGTGGTCAGCATGTCGGCCATCCCGGAGCCTATGTGCCAGCCGCCGTGCCCGGTCTTATCCTCGAAATCCACCACCGCCACCCTTTTTTTCAGCCCGCCGGATTTCTCCGCCAGGGCCATGCCGGATACCAATACACAGGCCAGGGCGATAAAAGTGAAGATCGCTGTGATTCTTTTCATGAAAAATTCTCCTTTATTATTTTCTGGCCACTAATTTCAGATTGATCTTGTTGGCGGTGCGGCTGATTATCCTGACCCTGAAATTGGGGAAGGTCTTGTAAAGCAGTTCCGAGGTCAGCTGGCCGCTGTTGAACTTGGTGTCCACCTCTATCAGCCCGGTGCTGCCGGCCATCTCCCGTTCGGATACCCCCTTGATGCCCCGGATCTCGTACTTCAGGATGTTGACCAGGTCGGTGTACATCTGGTAATCGGTTATCCCGGTGACGTTGAGGGTGACGGTGTTGGAGCCCCGGGTGAATTTCTTGACGATCTCGTCGGCCAGGTAATCGGCCACCTTGTTGGCGGCCATCTCGATGGCCTTGGTGCCGCCGGCCACTTCGTCGATATGGATGGTCTTGTCGCTCTGGCTCTTGGAGACCAGCACCCGGCCGTCGTCGGTGTTGATGGCCTTGACCGAGACGGTGGCCTGCATGGATTTCATGCCGCCCAGCATGTCGCTGACCCCGGAAGCCTCCTTGGCGAACGATTTGCCGGTGATGATAACCTCGGCCCCGGCCCGGTCTCCGATGAAAGCGGCCGCGGCATCGTCGCCCTGCATGGCCGCCAGGGCCTTGTCCTTGCGCATATTGCGCTCGTTGGTTTCCTGGTCCACGAACTCGAAGCCCTTGTTGCGCATGTTCTCCATGATGGCGTTCTCGGCCACGTTCAGGTTGACGTCCAGTCCGCTGTATTGGGTCTGTCCGATGTTCTGCTCGGTGATCAGCACCATCAGGCGGGGATTGCCGGCCCCCCGCAGGATGTCGCCGATGTCCTCCTTGATGGCCCCGGCCCGAACCTGAGCCTTGACCTTGACATTATAGCTCAAGCCCCCGTCGGCCTCGCCCTCGCTGAGCACCGAGTAGGCCTTAACATAGCCCTTGGCCTTGGAGTAGATGTTGTCCTCCACCACCATGGCGTTCTCCACCACGGTGCTGGAGCTGATCACCGCGCCGGTCACCTGCTCCACCGCATTGCGCAGGGCGTCCTGGATGGCCACATCCCGGGCCATGGCCTTGTCGTTATTCAATATTGATGCCGTTCCGTCGGTGGTGATCTCCCTCAGTTCATCCTGGGCATATGACAGGGAGAAGACCATGGCAACAGCGGCCATAAACAATATAAGCTTCCTCATCATGCAACAAAACCTCCCAAAGGATTTAAAGTCTGACATAAATTACGGGGAGAAGCAGGTTTGGTTCCCCTTTGCCTTCTCCCCATAATTTGATTATCCGGAATATTTATTTGACTACGATGATCACCTTGCAGTTGTCATAGATATCGGTGTTGTCGGCTATCAGGGCCGCCTTCTCCACATCGCCGTCGGAGATCACCAGGTCGGCCTTGTTGAGGCCCGAGGAGCGGACGGCCATGATGATCAGCGGGTTGGTGCCCACCCTCTCAATATTGCGGCGGGCCTCCTCCACGCTCTTGGCGTAGCTGGCCACGCCGTTCTTGACGGCCGCCTCACGGGGGACGAAATCCTGGCCGTAGATGCCCTCGCCGGACTCATCCAGCACGTTGGGGACCATGGCCGGAACGGCGTCGGTCCCGGAGGCGTCGATGATCAGGCCGGTGTATTTTTCCGGCTCCTGGGAGTTGAAATTGGACGGCAGGTTGGCGTAGGTGGGGGTCTTGCCGCCCATGGTCTCGGGATACAGGGCGTCGCCCACCTTCTGGTTAAGCAGCATCTCCATGTCTATCTCCACCGAGCCGTCGGACATGTAGCGGGGCTTGGAGGTGAAGCGGAAGTTCCGGACGATGCCCTCCACCCGGGTCTTGATGATGTCGGAGCTCATCATGGCGTTCTCCACCGTGGTCTCGGAGGTCAGCAGCACGCCGTTGAGGGTCTCCATCATGTTGCGCATGGCGTCTAATTGGGCGGCTCGCAGGGCGTTCTTGCGCTGGGCCGAGGGCGGAAGTTTGGGATTGATGGCCCCGATGCCGGTGGATTTGACGGCCTGGGTGGTCCAGTCCACCATTCCGGCGCCCTGAACCTGCTGTTCCACCTGGGCCAGTGACAGCCCGGCCAGGGCGATAAGTGCTACTGCGATTATGGTTGCCTTCTTGAACATTTCGGTCTCCTTTTAAAAGTTCTTATGCAGTCGTAGAAAATCTTAGAAGTGAATGATGGCCGAGGCCATTATGTTGTGGGAGGCTTCGTCGGATTTCATGGTGATTCCGCTAAACTCGACATCCACATGATTGGCCATGGTATATTCGTACGCCAGGTCCAGCATCATTTTACCCATCACCAGGCCGAAACCGCCGGTGAACACTTTGCCCACCACCTGGGTGGTGTCTGTCCCGTCGCCATACATGCCGTTGTAGACCCGGGGATCGGTCCGGAAGCCCAACCTGACCGGAAAAACGGAATTGGTGCCAGACATAATGTATTCCATGCCCACCCTGAACTGGTTGCAATCCTTGTAGCCGATCTCATCGGTCTGGCCCTCAACGGTCACCTCACTGCTGGAATAAGGGCGACGCTCAAAATCTGCAGCAAAGGTCAGCTTGTCGGTGGGCTTAAGGGCCACGCCAAAACCGAACATGAAGGGCATGGATATCTCGATATCAGGGGAGGTCTCCGAAGATGAGCCGGAGACACCACCGTAGTTCCAGTTCTCCTCCTCGGTATATTTCTCGGTCATGGTGAACGGCAAGCGGAACATGGCTCCGACGTTTATTTTGTTGAAAGTGCCCAGAAACCCGGCATTCATATTGAACCCGGACAGATCGGATTCCATTGTGTATTCGTAGGTATCCGAGGGATAATCAGGGTAAGTTTCAGTATATTCTGTCTTATATCCGTTGATCAGGATATTGCCAGCCAAGCCGACCATGACCTGTGGAGTAACCTGCAGTGCCAGGGCCGGAGAGATGGCGTCCAGGCCTCCGGTGGTCTTTTCCTCGTAGTCATAGGGGACCCAGCTTACGCCGTCCCAATACTCGTCATCCCCCTTATGCACATAGCCCATGTCTATCATCCTCTGATAGGCTATGGCAAATACCAGATTTTTATCGCCCATCTTGGTGGGAATAACAAAGCTGGCAAAGGCCGGAGCGATATGGCTGACCGTTTCGTCCCATTCGTCATTCATATCCGGATAAGCATCAACGGTAAACTCGTAAGTAAATTTCTTCATATTGAACAAACCCACCACAGAGGCTTCTGGCTTTTCTAACTGAGCCAGTCCGGCCGGATTCCAGCCCACTGCAGTAGCATCGTCAGCCACGCCGATAAAGGCTCCGCCCATGCCACGGGCCCGGGCACCGGTCCCCATGATATTGAAATCAATATCCTGGGCGTAGGCCAGCGAGCCGACAGCGGCTATGGCCAATAGAACCAAACCTAACTTGCGCATTGTGAATTCCTCCATTTTATTATTATAAATTTGATTACTACTCTTTTTTTAGATTACTACTCAACTTTGGCAAAAAAACTAATCGAGTCATTCTGAGCGCAACATCAAGCCTTACAATCGAAGCGCCGCCCTGAAATGATTGCCATGCATGGCTTATGAAGGGAATCTGACGAAATATATTGATTTTTCAATGGCAAAGCAAGGAGTAATTCTCAAAAACTTGTCCTGCGTTTGACGAAGGATGACGTAGCCGTGGTAAATTTGCCAAAGTTCAGTTACTATTAACAAATTTATTGAAAGGTTCACCCCCCTTCGTGAATAAATTATGAATTATACTTTGAAAATTAAACACATCCACTGGTCATTCCCTCGAAAGAGGGAATGACACATTGCGCTATTTATTCGCCGAAGTAATAATTCATCAACCCCGATAAATCGGGCTACTTTGGCAGGCCTCGCAAGAGGCCTTGCTGGCTTATAGCGATAGCCTTCAGGCTATCGCAACACCCAGCGATGCCATAAATGACATCGCTACTAATTCATCAACCCCGATAAATCGGGCTA
>JAGVNJ010000034.1 GCA_020053305.1 Candidatus Edwardsiibacteriota bacterium
GAACAGTCGGAACTTTATCTCCATGATCTACCTGATCGCCGGTAAGCTGGACTTCAGTTGGCTCCTAACGCCCACCCATTCTTGATAGCGGGGAACCTTTCTTTTTTACCAGGGCGTCCAGGTAGTGCAGTAAAGCCTTCTTGTCGCCTTTGGGCAGTGTCTCGGCCTTGCTTAACCTGCGCCAGAGTGCGGCCTGGTGTGGGTCCCTTTTTTCTTTAACGGCCTTGATGCCCAGCAGTTCTTCAACAGAAACCTTTAGGGCCTTGGCCAGCGGCTCCAAAAGATGAGCCGGGGGATAGTTGGTGCAATAAAAGGCCCCACCTTGTAAAAGGTGGGGCCTTATCAATAAAGAATCTTTATTTCCCACAATACTTTATCAGCTTCTTGCCTAGCTTCTCGGCTGCTTCTTCGGCCATGGCCTGCAGTTCCTTCTTACATTTTACCTTCACCTTGTCCATCCTGGCCAACTGCCCGGACTTGGCATCATAAACCTTGCCCATCAGCTCCAGCCGGTGCTGCTTGAACTCTATATCGCCCTCCCGGTAGTCGGTTATCAGCCCGGCAATGATATAATCGGCCTTCAGCTTGGCGCCCAGCAGTATCAACTGGCCGGAGGTCACCGAATCGGCCCGGCTGATCTGCAGGTCATTCACCGCCTTCCAGGTCTCCCCGGCGTCTATGGCGGCACAATTGCCGGATTCCAGCAGGTGAAAGCGCAGCCGCTCGGACAAGGTCCGCACGATGCTGGTCGGGGCGCCGGCCAGGCTAACAAAGTCCAGCACCGCTATGCGTGGCAGGACTATTTCGGCCTTTTCTACCGCTGGTTTTTCATAAATTTTCTTTTCCTTGCCAGCCTTGACGCTATCCGGCGCGTTTTGGGCCAAAAGAATGCTTCCCAATGATATGATAATTACCGATATTATCGCTTTTTTCATGAATGCTTTAAACTTTCAACTTTTAACTTTAAGCTGAGGATTATTCCCCGGTGGGCAGTATATGCGGCGTGATATAGATCACCAGTTCGCTCTCGTCGTCGGTGCTGGAGGTCTTGGAGAACAAGGTCCCCAGGAAGGGGATATCGCCCAGGAAGGGGATCTTCTCCTTGCTGGTGGCCGAACTCTTCTGGATCAGCCCCCCGATGACGATGGTCTCGCCGTCCTTGAGCCTGATGGTGGTGTCCACGTTGCGGCGGCTGATCTCCGGCAGGCCCCCGGCCCCGATGCCGGAGAGGTTGGAGACGGTGGGGTGGATCTCGGTGGTGATCTCCCCGGAGGCCGCCACCCAGGGCACGATGTTCAATGTGATGCCGGCGTCTATGGAATGCAGCTGAGTGATGGTGCCCTGCGGGGTCTGGGAGGAGGTCTGGTAATAACGCACCCAGCCCACGTTGATGCTGGCCTGGTTGCCGTTCAAGGTGGTGATGCGGGGCCTGGCCCGGACCTTGGCCTTGCCGGCGATCTCCAGGGCATCGATGGTCAGCATGAAGTCGGCCGGCAGCCTGCCCAGCGAGCCCATCCGCAGCTGCTCGGCGATATCGTCCAGAGCCCGGTTTAGTTCATTGCCGGTGTAATACTGGGAGACCCGGGGAAAGGCCATGCGGGCGCTGTCGCTCTTGAAAAATCCGCCCTTGAAGCCCAGTTCCAGGGACGAGCGCTTGGACAGCTCCACCACTAGGCACTCGATCATTATCTGGGGCGAGGTGATGTCAATCTGCCGGATGAACTCCCGGAGCTGCTGGATCTGGTCCTCGGTGCCGGTCATCAGCAGGGCGTTCTGCTCCTTGATCACCTTGATGTTGGCCTGGGGGATGGTGGGCGGCAGCAGTCCGGGGATGCCGTCGGCCTTGATATGATTCAGCTTGATCAGCTGGCTGGAGGTCAGGGCCTGGGCGGCGGCCGAGTTGGGGCTCTTGTCGCCGATCAGAAAGATCGGTTTGGGGCTGGAGGGGTCGCCGATCTTCTTATAAGTGTAGTTGGTCCCCTGGAACACCAGGTTCATGGCTTCGTCCAGCGGCATCTTGTCCAGCTTGGCGTTGACGTTGCCCCGAATGTCGCCGTAGGTCACCACGCTGAATCCGGCCTGGGAGGAGATTTCCTGCATTACCGAGCCCAGGTCGGCGTCGTTGACCTCCATGGTCACCAGGTATTCCGGTGATTTTACCGCCGTATCGGCCGCCTGGAATTTTTCCACCGTGAGGGACATGGACTTCCTTCTCCCCGGATCGCCCCCGGCCTTGGTGACCTCATAGATCCCGGTCTTTTTGCGCAGCAGATAGCCGTTGGCCGAAAGCAGGGACATCAGACCGCTCTCCAGCGGCACCTGATGGAGTAATCCGGAAATCTCCCCCTTGACGCTCTGGTCGGCCACCAGGTTGATCTTGCCCTGGGTGGATATCTCCCGCAGCACCTCGTGGATGTCCTTGTTGCGGACATCCAGCCAAAGGCGGTCGCCCTCCACTTTTATATTCATGAAGCGACTGGCATCCAGCTTGCGGACGTAATAGATCTCGCCCTTCTGCTCCATGGAATAGCCGTTGGACTCCAGCAGCATCCTCAACCCCTCGATCACCGGGGCGTTCTCCAGGTGAACGGTGACATTGCCGGTGACGTTCTGATCAATCACGATGTTCAGCTTGAACTGGGTGCCGATGGCCCGCAGGATGTCCCGTACATCGCCCTCCTTGAAATCCAAGGTAAGGGTTTTCGGCACCGGAGCGGCCCAGGCATTTGCCGTCAGGAACAGGGTTAGCAGCAGAAACAACCATCTATGGCGCATAAAGGCCTCTTTTGAAGTTTTATATGGACATACGTTATAAATATATTATATAATACGGAAAAATGCAAGAAGTTTTTTATTGCAATTGACATTAAAACCGGCATTCTGATATACTTAAAAATATGATGACCATGTTTTCCCATAGAAGGTTCTTCGGCCTGGATATCGGCAATTCGGCGGTGAAGATCGCCGAGATCTCCATCCGGGGCGGAAAGGTATCCGTCGAGCGTCTGTTGAAAATGGACCTGCCGGCCATGGCGGATGATCTTTCCGACCAGGAGCGGCGGGACCTGATATCATCGGCAGTACGGAATCTTTGCCAAAGGAACGGCCTGTTGAACCGGCAAATGGCCGGCAACCTGTCCGGGGCCTTTGTGGCCTCCCGGCTTTTTGCCCTGCCCAGCCTGTCCCAGGAGGAGCTGGTGGTCTACTTCCAGCAGCATGCCCAGGAATACCTGCCGGCCCGGGTCAACCTCAGCGAGGTGGAGTTTGACTTCCAGGTGCTCAAGGAGGAGATGCGGGAGGGCAAGGAGATCGGCCAGATCATTCTGGCCGCCGCCCGCAAGCAGGCGGTTGACGATCACATGAAACTGATGGAGGGGGCCGGGGTCTTTCCGGGCTGCATGGACGCCAGTTCCATGAGCCTGATAAACACCTTCTCCCTGAATCCCCATTTGATAGCCTCCAAGCTTTTGGCTATAATCGACGTGGGCCACCTGTCCACCAAGGTGCTGGTGGTCAAGGACAGGATCCTATCCTTTGCCATAGAATTCCCTTTAGGCGGCGATTCCGTCACCAAGGCATTGCAGGCCAGATATGCCTTAGATAGCAAGCAGGCGGAAGAGCTGAAGCATCGGCTCTCCGGCATCGGAAACAAGGAAAACGACGAGGTCATTGCCGTCGACCAGGTAAATATCCCGGCCCAGGAGGCGGTGGGATCATACCGCCAAGAATTAGATAAGATGGCCGAGGAGATCAAGAAGATCCGGCAGTACCACGGGGGTGGCAAGAACTGGCAGAGGATAATACTGACCGGCGGCGGAGCCAAGACGAAGGGACTGGCCGAGGTTATCTCGGCCGGGCTGGCCTACCAGGCTGAAGTGGTGAAAAGCCTGGAAGGCGTTTTGTATGATGATACAATAAGCGAATCCATACCGGAATTCAGCCTGGCCATAGGATTGGCTTTAAAGCAGGTAAATCCCCTGATCAACAGCATCAATCTGCTGCCGGAAGCCCAGCGGCAGAGGATAGATCACAATAAAACCAGCCATGACATATTTTCAAACGCCAGGATCGGGGGGATCCTTTTGGTTGGGACGCTGTCGTTGTTTTTGTTGTTTGGCGGGTTCTTCTACCTGTTCAACAAATTCAATGATAAGAAAGCTTTAAAGATAAAGACCCAATGGCAGGTGGCCAAGGCGGTCAGAGACTTAAACCGGCAAATAAAGGATTACCTCTCCGCCGGGGAAAAGCTGCCGGGCGGCCGTAACCGGTATTCTTATGTGATGTTCCAGATGTCGAAGATGATCCCACAGGGGCTTTGGCTGAACAGCCTTGCCATTGGAAGCCGGATGAAGGCCGGGGAGAGCGATGATATCGAGCAGATACCGCAAATAACCGTATCCGGGAATTGCGATGCCGAGCAGCCGGCCATAGAATTTTTAAAAACCTTTGAAAAATCGCCGTTATTCAGCAGCCCGGAGCTGAAGTTTATGGAAAAGGGCAAGGCCTCCGGTGGCGGCCCCCTGGGCAGCGACCAGCTGAAGTTCGAGATCAAGGCTGTGATCAAAACCGGCGGTACATTATGATGCTCCAATCATCAAATAATAAAATGACAGGGATCAAATCGTTCCGAAGGACTGTTTGGCTGCTGGTGCTGTCATTTCTGCTGGCGGTGGGTTTAATATTGCTTCCGGCCTTTAAATTTGCCGGCAAACAATACCAGACCTGGATGTCCGGACAGCGGAAGATCGGGCAAGCCAGGCAACTTATTGCCGGCATGCCCGGACTGATGCAGGAGAACAAGGATCTTTTGCAGCAGAACTACCTTCGACTGGCCTCATATGATCAGGATGTTTCGCAATCGAAATTGTTGAACCTGCTGCTGGAGGCCGCCAGGCAAAGCCAGGTATCTTTTGTCTCCATCCGGCCATTCCCGCTCAAGGATCAGGGGAAATACTACCAGCTGGATTTCAAACTTGAGATCAGGGCCGGGTATCACCAGTTGGGGAGTTTCTTTGGCAGCCTGGAGAAAGGCAATTCACTGGTCAGGTTCAGCGACCTTAAAATGACCGGCGATAAATCCGGCGCCCCGGTGATCCTTTCCGCGCTTAACGGGCAGGCCATGTTCATCAAGACCAATATCGATGAGAAAAGGCTGGATACCTTGCTGGCGCAGAATAAGCAGGTCAAGGGCAAGAAGGACACCTCTTTTATCTATACCGCCAAATACCGCGATCCCTTCCTGCCGTCAGGCTCGACCGAGGCCATGGTGGCCCAGAAGACCGGGCCGATATACCGCCTTAAAGGGGTGGTTTGGGATGCTAAGAATCCCCTGGCGGTGGTGATGGACGAGGGCGGGGTGACGTATTTCTTGAGGGCCGGGGAGAAGATGGGGACCGACAGGCTGATGGTTGTCAAGCAGAATATGGTTACTTTTAAAAGGGCCAACGGGACCAGGTATGATCTGAAGACGTTTGAATGAAAATAGATATAAAAAGAGTTATTGACAAAATCCAATATAATTATGTATAATGGTTGCAATTGGTAATAGTTTATTAAATCATATAATACTGGAGAATCCATGTTAAAAACGGGTAAAATTATTAGTACATTGATGTGTTTGTCCTCTGTGTTGTTCGCACATGTTTCTTTTGCAACTGTTGCGGGAACATCTGCGCCGGGGATCTCATATGTGATTACCAATGTAATAGTACCCCACGCTGTGGTTGTAACCTTTAAACGTATTGGCGCGAACGATATGTAATCCAAACACACACTGTGGTGGTGCCCGTTAAGCTTCAATAAAATTGATGAGGTTTGGTTATTTTATTAAAAATAAAATGATAATTCCAATTTTCAACCAAGAAATTACAAAGTGGAGATGAAAATGGCTTTCAGAAGATTGCTTTGGGGAACATTGTTAATTGTTTCAGCCTGTGTAATTCTGGCTGGCAATGCTTTTGCCGTACGGCCCGATGATAATGAGAACCGAATGCCAGTAAATTCCCCAGGACGTAGAACCCCTAATTGTGATTATCTAATGGTTGACAGCACAATAAATGATGTAAATGGGGAAGCTCAATATACATTTTCTATCTCCCGGGCTGGATTATATAGCCAGACTGGCGTCTATAATATTTGGGTTCCCAACTATACCGACAGCGATCCGAATAGCGTTTACCCGGATTATCCGGTGCACTCCCAACAGTTTCCCGATGTTTTAAGAAATGATTTTCCGTATCGCTTTTTTATAGACGCCCCTGAGTACGAAAAGCAAGCCACGCCATTTTTCCCTAAATTAAGGGGCAAATTATGGCATGCATGGACAAGGTTAAGCCAGACCACTTTGACCGTCGGTGAACACGTTCTTGTACTTGAACCCGATGCCGGTATAAGTCTGGAGAAGCTGCCAGCCAAGATGCTTATCACCCCTACCGATTATTGCCCGCCCGCTTCATTTTTAGGATCAACAGATGACGTCTGGATTGAAGCCGAAGATGCTTCTGCGCACAACTTCACAGCCGACACCACTACCTATTCCAACGCCTATGCGCCAGACGGCATACTGGAAGACAACACCAAGTTTGGCACCGGCGGGGGAAAAGTTTTACGCCTGAATACAGCCGAGGCTCCACCAGCCGGCGATGGATACTTTGCTACGTATAATTTTACTATTAGCACACCTGGCAACTATGACCTCTGGTACCACGGTTACGCGCCCAACGGCAAGGGCTGGTGGGCCTCGCAACCCCACTCGCTTTTCGGCTGGAAGATTGGCACTGAGCCGGATTACCATTATTGGGAACCCAGCGGTGGCACAGAGGGCCGGCCAGACATCTATTCTCACCAGTCATATGGCTGGTATCGACTAACGCACAACGCATGGGCCGAACACCCCATCTGGTTAGCAGCAGGGCAACATACCCTTAAAATAAAAATCAGCGATCCTGTCGTCGGGGTCCCCGGGATTTACGAACAGATGCTGGATGCTTTTTCCTTTATTAAAGACGGCAATGGTGACGCAAGCAAGGTCTCCTGCGATATCACTGCAGCCAGCAAGTATCTGGCGCGGATTTCCGGTCTGGATGAGACCAATGTTTTTTACCCCACCGAGAACAAGGTTATTTCGATTGCTCTGGACCGCCGCCTTGAAAATTGTGATAACTCGGAGTCTTTTGTAGTCAAATACCAGGTTGTCAACAGTTACAATAAAGTTGATTCCGATGAAGGCGCATTGCAGTTTAAGCCCGGCAGTATAACTGCCTCTCTTGCCCTTCCAACGACGCTGTATGCCAATACAGGCCATTACCATGTAACCGCTCGATTCTATCAAAAGGGCAAAGAAGTAGCTTATCTTGACACATATTTTGGGGTTATCTATAAGACAAGATTTCCCGGCCCAAAGGAGAATTCCATTTTTGGGGCCGCCCAGGACGCTGTTCTGTATAATCATCTGAAGAAGGCCGGCGTAAAGTGGGTCAGATCATATAAGGCGAACTGGCCTGATATTGAACCTAACGCACCCGACCAAGATGGTAAGCATACTTACAACTGGAAAGCCCTGGACCGGGAGATTGATAAATTAAAAGAAAATGACATGAACATTATCTGCTGTGTCCAACATTCTGCACCCTGGGCAACTACCGCACCACTTATTAATGGAAACCTGAATCCTGATTTTGCTATTTATCCGCCTGACCTTGATCAGTGGAAGATTTTTATAGACACACTGGTTACGCGTTACAAAGACCGCGTAAAGTGCTGGGAACTATGGAACGAAGCTACAGGCGGACATGGATATAACTTTAAGACCACCCCTGACAAAGACCTTTCGCATGAGTTAAAGAAACTCCTCAAAGCGACTCATGAAGCGATGAAAGATGCAGATCCAGACATTGATCATCCTGCGGTTCTGGGTATCGAAAGTTGGACCCTCAATGTGTGCAATCCTTCCGATCCGGACCAAAACGATTGCGATCCCAACGATCCGAATCAGAGCTATTGCAATTATGCCGAGGCCTATGCCGAGCACCCATATCCCGATGATGCGCCGGAAGGGATGTATATGTATGGTGCATGGGGCAAATATAAGGATCCGAACCATCAAATAGACCTCTGGTCGGGTTGGGCAACAACCAATGAAGGGAATGCTCACTTAATCTGGGATGATGGTCAAGGACACTATCATGCACATGATAAGCAGATATGGTTGACGGAAAACACCATTGGCGGTTCCATTAGGTATTCCGACCCCAAGAAATACGCCAATTGGCTGGTTCGCGGCTATTTTATTTCCATGGCATATCAGGTTGACCATTATTTGTATTTTGATTTTGACGATTGGTGCCTGGGTGACGCCGGCGGAGGAAGCGGGTTGATCAACCCGGATTGCACCCCGCAGCCCGCCTACATAGCCCATTCGATTATGGCCTATTTTATGGAGGATGCCACCTTTGTTAAAAAGAAGAAAATATACCGTGGCGATCCCAGTAATCCTGATAATGAAGATCCAAAAATATGGGCCTATCTTTTTAATACCACGCCAGGCAACATGCCAAATTATCCACAAGCCCTGGCGGTGTTTTGGATCACCAATGGAAAGAGCAACTCTGTTTCCATCCCAAACATCGCCCGTACGGATGTCTTTAAAGCCTGGGATGTGATGGGCAATGCGGTTGGAATAATTGATGGGATGAACAACTTCTCCATGACCCTGCCCTCCGGGAGCATTGTGTACCTTCAATATGATAATGCAGAGGATTTGGAGAACCTCCTATCAACACTTTCAGTAATCCCCTCTGAGGAAAATCAACAACCCACGCATTCAATCACTGCTTCGTACACTTCCTGTAACGGAAATGGTGCACTAAGTGTAGACGGCACAATCATCCCCAGCGGAGGGCAAATAACCGTTGGCGATGAGGACATGATTACGTTTACAATTCATGGTCCAGATCCAGACTATGCACCGGACAACCTTTTGATCAACAAATTATTGGATCCATATCCTTTGAAGGAATCAAACGTGCCTTGGTATATCGGCTATTGGCGTCCCGAATACACCTTTTCACCGGTTGTGAGAAACAATCAAACGATAGAGGTGACCTATAAGCCTGTTGTCACTGCTTTGGTTAATGGGAATAATGGAACGGTATCGCAGGCCAGTGAGAACGCCTCAACACTATCAGATAGTTGGAATAAACTACGCATCACTCCGGGTAGAAACGACTACATAACCTTTACTCCGGTTCTGGGATACTATATTGAGACCATCACAGACAATACCAATCCGGTAACAGGCAGTCCCAATCCTTACGTCATCACAAATGTAAACGAACCCCACAACGTGGTGGTAACTTTTAAGCCTCTTTATACGATCACGGCATCGGTATCCGGGGGTCATGGAAGTATCTCGCCAGAGAGCCAGAGCGTGCCGGAAGGGACGTCCGCTAGTATCTACTTTACCCCAGATCCGGGTTATTGTTTAGCGACCCTCACCGACAAC
>JAGVNJ010000051.1 GCA_020053305.1 Candidatus Edwardsiibacteriota bacterium
GACGCGCCTTTGAACTTTAGACTTTAAGCTTTAAACTGTCAATCAGGTTCAGCTTTTATCGGTATGCTTGCAGCAGCCGTGCCCGTACACCCCGAAGGCTATGGCCGCCAGCAGGAACACCATGGTAAGTTGAACGAACGAACTCGGTACGGTCCCCAGGATATGCGGCACAGCGCCCAGTTTCATCAGGATCCCCGCCAGCAGGTGTTACAGTGAGCCCGCCGAACTGCTCAGGCCCGCCAGGACCAGCATGGACAACATGGTCTTTTTCATGATCGTTCTCTCCTTTTTTGGTTAATTGTTTTCACCGCAGAGCAGCAGAGACAATTTTGTTATTCTGGTTAATCAGTAAAATCAGCGTTAATCAGCGTCCCGTCCGGCCCCGTTCTTCCCCGGTTACTGTATACTGACTCCTGTATACTATCTACTGGCACATTCTTTCAGCTTTGAACTTTAAGCTTCGTCCCCTGTCCCCTGTCAACTGACAACTGTAGACTTTAAACTTTATGAACTTTCAATTGATGTATTGTTCACCCATTCAACCTGCCGCGTTGTCTGCCGTCCTCAGGGTGACACATTTTTATTCTTTAAGCTTTCAGCTTTAGTCTTTGAACTTATCGTTGATGCCACTCCCAGGCCGTTCTTACGATCTCATCCAGCCCGGTATATTTCGGCTTCCAGTTCAGCACCCTCTTGGCCTTGTCCGACGAGGCGATCAGCCGCGGGGCATCCCCCTCCCGGCGGGGGGTGATCTCCGCCTTGATCTCCCGGCCGGTGACCTTCCGGGCGGTCGAGATCACCTCCTGCACCGAAAAGCCGTTCCCGTTGCCCAGATTGAAGCAGTCCGTCCCCCCGCCCTGTTCCAGGTATTCCAATGCCAGGACATGGGCCTCGGCCAGGTCGTCCACGTGGATGTAGTCCCGCAGGCAGGTGCCGTCCGGCGTCTGATAGTCCGCGCCGTAGACCGAGACGTTCGGCCGCTTGCCCAGGGCCGCCTCCAGCACCAGCGGTATCAGGTGGGTCTCGGGGAGGTGCCGTTCGCCGATGCCGGCCCCCGGCGCCGCCCCGGCGGCGTTAAAGTAGCGCAGGGCGGCCGAGCGCAGGCCGTAGGCCGCCGAAAAATCCCGCAGGGCCTGCTCGATGATCAGCTTGGTGCGGCCGTAGGGATTGATGGGCGCCAGGGGGTGGCCCTCATCCAGGGGGATCTGCACCGGATCGCCGTAAACCGCCGCGGTGGAGGAGAAGATGATCCGGTTCAGGCCGGCCTGCCTCATGGCCGCCAGCAGGATCAGGCTGTTGCCCACGTTGTTGCGGTAATATGTCTCGGGCTCCCGCACGCTTTCGCCCACCGCGATGTAGCCGGCAAAGTGCAGCACCGCGTCGAACTTTTCCGCCGCCAGCAGTTTTTCCAGCCCGGCCCGGTCGCCCAGGTCCATCTCCACCAGCCTTCCCCACTTGGCGAATTCCCGGTGGCCGTGGACCAGGTTGTCCAGCACCACGGTCTGGTGGCCCTTCTGGCTTAAGCATTTGTTGACATGCGATCCCACGTAGCCGCATCCCCCGGTGATCAATACTTTACTCATGGCTGATATGAATGGTTGATAATGAAGATTAAAGACCTATTGCCGGTACCCGGTCTTTGGTTTCCCGCCTTTAAGCAATTTTGCCCAGGCAAACATGGACGGCTGGCCTCGGTCCCCTGTCGCCTCAGCTCTGCTGCTGGCCAAACCCAAGCTTAGCCGGTGAGGCATGAACCGGCTGAGGAGGGTCTTAGGGGAACGGCCACGGTCAGCGTTGCTGGCACAGTAAGGATTGCGGAATACTTTTCTGCGGATTTACAATGTTGTCTGTTTTATAATTGTCAGTTTGCCGTCCCCTAAAACTTCTCTTTGGAGCTTTCTCTTGGTTACAAGAGAAAGCGGGAAATAAGGTTGCCTGTATTCCCGTTCAGGCCGGGCCTGCTCTGAACCCCGCTGCTACGTTGTTCCTCTCCGCACCGGAGAGGGGCAGCATGCCCCCGGTCTTGGTTCCCCGCCTTCAGTAATTTTGCCCAGGCGAACAGGGGCGGCTGGCCTCGGTCCCCTGTCGCCTCAGCTCTGCTGCTGGGCGAAGGCGGCCTTTAAGGATTTGGCAGTGTCCGAGCGCAGCGAGTTTGTCAAATTCAGGCCGCCGGTCTGCAGCCACCGGGCAGAGGTGCAGCGACAAGTTCTTCCTTCGATAGACTTATACAATAAACCTCAGGACATGCTTTGCCACTTTCTCTTCAAAGAGAAAGTGGGATAACCTCCGGGTCCCTACGCGGTATGCAAGCCAGGCACGAGGCATGGATTCCTGCTTTCGCAGGAATGACACGTTGGGCGGGTCTGAGACGGATGGCAAATCCGCCGCTGCGTTGACCTCTTACCCGGGGTAGGGCCGGGCGACCGGCCGGTCGCCCCTACATTACACGGTTATTTTAACTTTAAACTGTATACCGAATACTGTATACATCCAATTGCCTCACTTCCTGGCCTGCACCTCATCCTGCAGCTTGGCTATCAGCTCCTCGATGGTCATCTGCCCGATGTCCCCCTGGCCGTGCTGGCGCAGCGAGACGGTACCGGCCTCCATCTCCCGGCCTCCCACCACCGCCATGTAGGGGATCTTCTCCATCTCGGCGTCCCGGATCTTGGCCCCCACCTTCTCCGACCCCAGGAACATCTTCACCCTGTAATCCAATCCCTGTAATCTATTCCCCAATTGACCGGCGTAGCCGGCCTGGGCATCGGTGATATTCATCACCGCCAGCTGGACCGGGGCCAGCCACAGCGGAAAATTCCCGGCGTAGTGCTCGATCAGGATCCCGAAGAAGCGTTCCAACGATCCCAGCAACGCCCGGTGCACCATGTAGGGCCGGTGCTCCTTGCCGTCCTCGCCGATATAGGTCATGTCGAAGCCCACCGGCATGTTGAAGTCGAACTGGATGGTGGTACACTGCCACAGCCGGCCCAAAGAATCCCTGATTTTGATGTCTATCTTGGGCCCGTAGAACACCGCCTCGCCCTCCATCCTTTGGTAGTCGATGTTGCGGGCCTTAAGGGCCTTGACCAGCGATTCCTCGCCCTTGACCCACATCTCGTCCGAGCCGGCGTACTTGTCCAGGTTATTGGGGTCCCGCACCGACAGCTCTATCTTGACGTCGGAAAAGCCGAAATCGGCCATGATCGAAAGCGAGAAGTCCAGCACCCTCAGGATCTCGTCGTCCATCTGGGCCGGGGTGCAGATGATGTGGGCGTCGTCCTGGGTGAAGCCCCGCACCCGGAACAGCCCGGTCAGCGTTCCGCTACGTTCATAGCGGTAGACGGTGCCCAGCTCGGCCCAGCGCAGCGGCAGGTCCCGGTAGGAGTAGTGCCCGGCCTTGTAGATCAGGATCTGCATCGGGCAGTTGACCGGCTTCAGATAATAGTCGGTGCCGTCGATGTCCAGCGGGGAGTACATGTTCTCCTGGTAGAACTTCAGGTGGCCCGAGGTCTGCCATACCCATTCCTTGCCGATGTGCGGGGTGTAGACGATGTCGTAGCCCCCGGCGAAATGCCGCTGGCGCCAGTGGTCCTCCACGATGGACCGTATCCGGGCCCCCTTGGGATGCCAGCACACCAGCCCGGCCCCGGCCTCCTCGTGCAGACTGAACAGGTCCATCTCCTTGCCCAGCTTGCGGTGGTCGCGTTTTTTGATCTCCTCCAGCTTCTGGAGGTGGGCCTCCAGCTGCTCCTTCTTGTCGAAGGCGGTGCCGTAGATGCGCTGCAGCATCTTCCGCTTTTCGTCGCCCCGCCAGTAGGCCCCGGCCACCGACAGCAGCTTGTAGAACCGCACCCGGCCGGTGGACGGCAGGTGCGGCCCGCGGCACAGGTCGGCGAATTCGCCCTGACGGTAGAGGGATATCTTCTCCCCCTCCGGCAGGTCGTTTATCAGTTCGGTTTTATACAGTTCTCCCTTGGATTTGAACATCTCCAGGGCCTCGGCCCGCGACAGTTCCTGTCTGGTGATCGGAAGGTCCCTTTTTACGATCTCGGCCATCCGGGCCTCTATCTTGGCCAGGTCATCCGGGGTGAAGGCGGTATCCCGCTCGAAATCGTAGTAGAAGCCGTCCTCGATGGACGGCCCGATGGCCACCTTGACATCCGGGTACAGCTCGGTGACGGCCTGGGCCATCAGGTGGCTGGCCGAGTGGCGGTATATGTCACGGCCCTCCGCCGAATCGAAGGTCAGGGCGGTGAAGGAAGCGTCATGGGCGATGGTGGTGCCCAGGTCGGCCGGCTGTCCGTCTATCTTTACTGCCAGGGTGGCTTTGGCCAGGCCGCTGCCGATGGATTTTACCACCTCGGCGGCGCTGACCCCCTTGGGGTATTCCCTGACCCTGCCGTCCGGCAGGGTGATTTTGATGCTGTTGCTGTCCATGTTGGTTCCCTTTTATTTGGTGATAATGCCATATTTTATAACACTTTATCATATCATTATATACGGCTTAATGTCAATATTTTTTAACAGGTTACGTGGATTTTTTATCGTCTGATCAACGCATACGGGCACAGATCATTTTCCGGTTGGCTTTTACCACAAAGCGCACAAAGTCCACAAAGAAAACTATATTCCCTCTCCGCTGCGGGGAGGGCAGGGAGGGGTCCGTCCCCCAGCTACTGACTCCTGTATACCGTCTACTGGCACAGTCTTTCAGCTTTCAGCTTTTAACTTTAAGCTTTAAACATAATGCTGTCAACGGTGACCTGCATGCCCGCTTGACTTTTTGCCCTTTATGGGTTATCTTTATTATGCTTTCATTCTTTGAACTTTAAACTTAAAAGAGAGGGGGGCGACCCCGCCTGTTCAGACACATATTCTGTCTGCGGGGCAAGGATGTAACAATAAAAGAGGGGGGCGACAGGTTTCGACGGATCAAGATAGATCGAAGTGGCATGTCGAGAAGGTCAGAGGGCTCGTTAAAATACTGGCAAGCCATCTAAATGGCAACTATAATTACGCTTTAGCAGCTTAATTTTAAGCGCTATGTCGCTGTAGGTCTCCGCCCATCGGGCTTACAAACGACATCGTAAAGAAGGGCTGGTTCCGGGTGATGTCCCGGCATTCGGAACGAGATTCCAGGGGCTGCTCCGACCAGGACCGTGTTTATGCGGGCCTTTAGGAAAAGACAAAACATAAACTAAACATGTAGAGGCTTCGGTTGTTCTTTTTTCGGACGTGGGTTCGATTCCCACCGCCTCCACCATATTGGCTACAGGGCTCGACAGAAGCCCCGATAGCGAAAGCGTATCGGGGCACCACTCCAAAATTCAGAGCACGGCAAAACCCCGATAGCATGACCTATCGGGGTTTTTCTTTCACCTCTTCGTCACCGCAGAGCACACAGAGGTTTTATTGCTTTTTGTCATTCCCGAGAAACTTGTCCTCATGAAAATGGGGATCGGGGATCCAGGCTTTTTTAACCGCAAAGACGCAAAGGACGCAAAGACTTTATTACTTTAATCAGGATGACGCGCTTCAAATACTGTCCACTGACTCCTGTCTACTGTCTACTGTCTACTGTCTTCTTATACCGCAGACTCGCAGAGACAATTTTGTTTTCAGATAATCAGAAAAATCAGCGTTGATCTGCGTCCCATCGATCCCCCTGTCCCCTGGCGTCTTCTTTAAACTTTCAGCTTTAAACTGATCGTTCTTTTCTCTTTCAGCTTTAAACCTTCCCCCGCTGACCCCTGCCCGGCCAGGGTATGCTACTGTATCATCTGCTTGGCAAAAGTACTGATGATGGGTTTCAGGTCCACGTCTCCTACCGGGTATTCGAAGGTTTTCTGCAGGCACGGTTTCAGCCTTTGGTGGGCCTCGCCGAATCCCTGCGACGACTCCCGGGCCTCCCACCGCCACTTGTCGGCCAGGTCCACCTTGCGGTCGTATTCCTTGGCCCCGTCGGCCTGCTCCTCGCAGTCCAGGAACTCGGTGCCGAAGACAAAGCCCGCCTTCTTGGCCTTGTTCAGCAGGTCGATGAAATCGGTGTTGAACCGCCTCAGTTTCTTCGAAGAGGGCGGGTACACCAGAATGGCCTGCCTGCGCAGCGTCTCGATGTTGGCCGAGAATTTGTCGAAATCGCCGGGCAGATAGTTGTTGAAGTCATTGGCCAGCTCGGCATACTGCACCACCAGAGGCCGCATGGTGCGGAGGTACTCCTGGTCGCGGGGGTCGGGCCCGCATCCGGCGGATAAAAGCATCACACCGACACCTGCCGCAGCGATGAGAAAGTGCCGCATTTTTACCTCCTGGTTAAATAATAAAATAACATCTATTTCCCTCTCCTAATGCTTTAGGGGAGGGTAGGGTGGGGTTCGTTCCCTGTCCGATTTTCGATTCACCACCGAGCACACAGAGACGATTTGGTTAACAGTTATTTATTGGTTAATCCATAAAGATCAGCGGGTATCAGCGTCCCGTCCGCCCCCGTCCTAAATCACACAAATCTAACCACACTTTCCCCCCGATACCCCTGTTACCTGTTCCCCGTAATCTGATCCCTGTTATCTGATCCCTCCTCCCCTCTCCGGTGGGTGATCCTGGCCGGAAGGTCCTTCTCGATCTTGCCGTTGTCCAGCATCAGCACCCGGTAGGGCATCTTCTTCACCAGCTCCTGCTCGTGGGTGGCCATCAGCACCGCCGTCCCCCTGGCATTGATGTCCTTCAGTATCTGGATTATCTCCAGGGTCCCCTGGGGATCCACGTTCCCGGTGGGCTCGTCGGCCAGCAGGATGAAGGGGTCGTTGACCAGGGCCCGGGCGATGGCCACCTTCTGCTGTTCCCCGCCCGACATCTGGTGCGGCAGGGAATGCCGCTTGTGCGACAGCCCCACCTGGTTGAGGGCCGCCATGGATTTCTTGTGGACCATCCCGTGGGGGGTCCCGGTCACCTCCAGGGCAAAGGCCACGTTCTCGTAGACCGTCCGCTCCGGCAGCAGCTTGAAATCCTGGAAGATCACCCCCAGCTTCCGCCTCAGCTGGGGTATCTGCCGGCGTTTGATGCAGTCCGAGCCGAACCCGGCCACCTTGACCACCCCCCGGTCGGGGAAATCCTCCATCATCAACAGGCGCAGGATGGTGCTCTTGCCTGAGCCCGAAGGCCCGATCAGGAAGACGAACTCGCCTTTGTCGATGGTGAAGTTGATCTCGGCCAGCGCCTGCCAGCTGTTCTGGAAGGTCTTGGATACATGCAGCAGTTCTATCATACTCGCTTAAATATTTTAGGCTTTCGATTTCTCATTATACCATAAATTGGCCGTTGGGGCGGTCGCTTTTCACTTGCCGGACTTTCCCGACAGCCTGGCCGCCAGCAGCACCGCCCGGACCATCGGCTCCGGGTCGGCCTTATTCTTCCAGGCGATATCCGTGGCCGTCCCGTGATCCGGCGAGGTCCGGATGAACGGCAGGCCCAGGGTAACGTTGGTGGCCCCGCCCAAAACCTTCAGGGGCAGCAGTCCCTGGTCGTGATACATGGCCAGCAGGGCGTCGGTCCTTCCCTCTTGGCATGATCTGAATCCGGCCTCGGCCGATACCGGCCCGACGGCATTGATGCCTGCTTTCACCGCCCGGGCCACCGCCGGGGAGATGATGGCCATATCCTCCCGGCCCAGCAGACCCTGCTCTCCGGCATGGGGGTTCAGGCCCAGCACCACGATCCGCGGCTGGCTGATGCCCCATAATTTTTTCAGGGCGGCATCAGTCAGTGATAATTTATCCAGTATCACCTGCCGGGTGATCAGACCGGGGACCTTGGCCAGCGGCTGGTGGATGGTGGCCAGGGTCACCTTGAGTTTTTGGGCGGCGAACATCATGGCGCAGGGGCCGGAGCCGCACAGCTCGGCCAGTAGTTCGGTATGGGCGGTCTGCCGGTAGCCGGCCAAAGCCAGGGCTTTTTTGGAGATGGGAGCGGTGGCCATCCCGGATACCGCGTTGTCCAGGGCCATCACCGCCGCGGCGATGATGGATTCGGCCGCGATCCGTCCGGTCTGGGCGCTCTCCCGGCCCGGCCCGATGTTGAACTTGGGGCAGTAGGTGTCGTGCATCAGGACATCATTCAGCTTCAGCTTGAAGGCCCCGGCAAATTCCTCCCACAGGTCCCGCGGCCCCACCAGCACCGGGCAACAGGCCCGTCTGACCCGGCTGTCCAGGGCCGCCTTCAGGGCCACCTCCGGCCCGATCCCGGCCGGGTCGCCCATGGTTATGGCTATCCTTGGTTTCATACTTCGTTATATTTTTCTTCTCACACTAAGCGTTGCACTGAGCTGGCCGAAGTGACCCAACGTTTCTCATTCGCGTGTCATTCCCGGCTTGATCGGGAATCCATACCCTATGTAAATAATCTCCATCCTTGATGCCCCATATAACCTTTCCGCCATTTCAAACACCGCTCGATAAAGTATTGGGCCTCTCAAATCTTTTCCACAATGATCAAATATCGTCCGGCATCCCGCCCAATATCTCAAACGCTTCCAATATTTCAAACACCGCCCAGCACACTATCAGGCTCCTCAAACAATCAAACGTCGCTGATCCCTCCGCTGGGATCCTCAAACATTCTCTTCATCTTTGCTTTTATGGACCTCCTCATCCATGGTTTGGTCCACCATCTCATCGAAACCATCCCCGGCCTCGTCTCCCAGTTCTTTTCCCATCTTCTTGGCCCATTTGGCAACGGAAGCAGGGTCGTTCTCGTCCAGCCCGGCAAAGGACGAGGGGTCGGCCAGCTTTTCCATCCGCCTCTCCTCGGACTGCGGGGTCCTGAAGCGGGACATGACCCGCTCCAGCTTTTCGCTCCCGCAATTGGGACACTGCGGTATACCGTAGGTCTTGGGATTGAGAATCAGCAGGCTGACCCTTTTATGGCAGCCCTGGCAGATGTATTCGTAGATCGGCATCTTTACAAACCGTCTTTCATCTTTTTCCAATCCTCATGGTGCGGTTATTGTCGGTACTATTGAAAACAATTCTTTGCCATAGTATGTGGGGTATCATAAAAAAGAACATCTCGGATTTGTCAAGAGAATGTCCGTATTTTTAAATATTAAGAAAATAAGCATTTTAAAGAAAATTTTCCAAACAGGCTGCTTTTTTACTTTACCCAATCCGTAAAAAAGTATTTGAATTTATAAAAGAAACGCTCCAGCAATCGCAGTTCCTCAGTTATGATATCTGCTTTCCCCTGCATTCCTTGTTTGAAAACAATTTTTTTACTATAACTTGATTTTAACCCGTTTTTAAAACCAACATCTATGGCGTATTTATTTTCCCGGGATACCAAAGAAATATTTTCAACCAGTCCTTCCACCGAGCCGTATTCGGCATAAGGATAGCTGTCGAATTTGATTTTTACCTTTTGAGAAACCTTAACTTTCCCGGAACTTGCCTGCGGCAGATATATCTTCCCAATAATATCATTACAATCAGGCACAATGGCCAACACTTCTTCTCCGGCGTTTACAAACTGATTGTCGCTCCAGAATTTAAAAAAAGAAACGTAGCCGTCAACCGGCGTTTTGAGGATGTACTGCTCTTCCCATATGGACAACTGATTGATAAACTCAAGCGCGATCTTCTGGTATTCCACCAAGGTTATTTTATTAGTGATAATTTCTGTTTTGGCCTGTTCCAGGGTATACCGCTTTTGCAGGTAAGCGCTTTCGGACTTATTCCGATCCTCTTCGGAGATCAGCTGCTGCTTGAACAGGGTCTTGTCATTCTGGTGCTTCTTTTCTGAAATAAGGAGATCCCGGGCTAAAATATTTTTTTGCTGGACCAGCTTGCGGTTCAATTCTTTGTAATAAATTATTTGCGCCAGAACCGTTTTTATTTTATCGGCCTGGTAGTTGGCCTGGTTAAAATATTTGCCGGTAAAATAATTCTGGAGAAATCCGGTATAGTCGACCTGTTGCCGGCCGTGGTTCTTGTCGTTGACCTGTACGGATGGCTCGCTGTCGGGCAGGGCGATAATATTTCTAAAAACCTCGATTTGCTTTTTGAACTCAAATATGTCGGGCATGCTATCGGGATTGGCAATGGTCGCCAGGTAGGTGTTTTTGGTTACATATTGATTTTCGCCGACAAATAATTTTAAAGTCCCGCTACTCTTGGCAATAACGCCGATGGGTGGATTTTTTGTGGTTAAAACTATAGTTGCAGTTATGGAATCAGGGTATTTTATAATCCAACTGATTGAAATTAAAATTAATATGGTTAAAAATATTACGGTTATTCCCCAGCGTATAATCCAATGTGGAATATAACTGAGGATATCCTGCACCTCTTCGCTTCTTAACTCAAAGCGCGGTTCCGCCATTACAATCCAAGCTCCAGTTGGTTTTTTATTAAGTTATAATAGGATCCCCGGTTCTTGACGAGCTGGAGATGTGTGCCCTGTTCCAATATATGACCTTGATCCAAAACAACAATCTGGTCCGCTTTTTGTACGGTACTCAGGCGATGCGCTATTATCACCACAGTCTTCCCTTTAAAAAATTCCTCAAGATGTTTTATGATCACGCTCTCGTTATTGGCATCCAAAGAACTTGTGGCTTCGTCAAAAAGCAAGTAATCGGGGTCTTTATATACTGCCCGGGCAATCAGCAACCGCTGTTTTTGTCCCTGGGAAAGCCCGTGGCCGTCCTGTCCGACCTTGGTGGTATATGAAAGGGGAAGGGTCTCGATAAAATCCTGGATATTTGCCACCTTGACGGCATTAAGAAGTTTTTCGCGGTGGATGCTTTCATCGCTCATCACGATATTTTTGGCGATGGTATCGGAAAATAAATATCCATCCTGCATAACGACGCCGCACTTCTGCCTCCACAGGCTGGTATTAAAACCCGACAGGTTGATATCCCCCAGGCGTATTTCGCCCTCGGTGGGTTCGTAAAACTTAAGCAGCAGTTTCATCAGGGTGGTTTTTCCGCTTCCGCTGGGGCCGACGATGGCGGTGACCTTCCCCTGGGGAATGCTTAAGTTCAGATCCTTCAGAACAAATTCGGACTGCGGGCCCTCGTATTGAAAACCCAGATTATTGACCGACAAACTTCGGTCCGAAGGCATTATGGTAATCTTATCAATATCCGGGTCTTCCTCTTCTTTGTGAAGGTGAATCTCCTCCAATCGTTCCAGGCTCAACTTGGCATCCTGGGCCGTCTGGAAAAAGCCCATCAACTGGTCTATGGGGCTGTTCATCTGCCCCAGAATATAGGAGATGGCCAGCATCATGCCCAGGGTCATATGCCCCAAGATCACCTCCCGGGCCACTAAAAAGGTGATCAAAATATTTTTTAATTCGTTAAGAAACAAAGAGCCGGCCTGCTGGTACTGATTGATGGCCAAACCCTTCATGTTGATTTTGAACAGCCCCGCCTGAATCCGTTCCCATTCCCAGCGCTTGGTTTTTTCGCTGTTATTGAGCTTGATCTCCGGCATGCCCTGGATGAGTTGTATCAGGTTGCTCTGATTCTGGGATAGCTGGCGGAACCGTTTGTAATCCAGCTCGCTTCTTTTTTTCATAAATATCAGCACCCAGCCGATCACCAAAACGCTGCCCACCACAAAAACTAACAATATTTTCAGGCTGTATACCGCCATAACAATGCTGAAGATGATCAAATTGACCATCGAGAAAAGCAGCCCCAATGTCGAGGAAGTGAGGAAATTTTCCACCCTTCGATGGTCTCCGATGCGCTGAAGAATGTCTCCGATGAACTTGGTATCAAAGAACGACAGCGGCAGTTTCATCAGTTTGATCAAAAAATCGGAGATGATCGAGATATTGACCCGGGTGCCGATATGCAGCAGGATCCATCCCCTTATCAGATCGACCGTGGTCCGGCTCAGGAACAGCATCAGCTGGGCGGCAAGGATGGTATATATAAATCCGATATTTTGGTTGCTTATTCCGAAATCCACCAAAGACTGGGTCAAAAAGGGAAAGATTAATTGCAGCAGGCTGCCGGCCACCATTCCGATCAAAAGCTGGGTGATAAATTTGCGGTAGGGAAACAGGTAGGAAAAAAGAAAACGAAATCCCCGTTTGCTCTTTGGGGCTTCGTCATCTTTCTGATAAAAATGCGGGGTGGGCTCCAGCAAAAGAAGAATACCTTCGTTCTCTCCGGTGCCGATCCAGCCCTTTAAAAATTCATCCTTTCCATAGGTCAGCAGTCCGTGAGCCGGGTCGGCCACATATATCTTGTCTTTTTTGATCTTGTATATCACGATGAAATGGTTCTGCATCCAGTGGGCGATGGCCGGCAGGGTGGCTTCTTTTTTCAACTGCTCATAGGTGGCCTTGGCTCCAATGGTTCTAAAACCGATGGACTCGGCGGCATCGCTTATTCCCAATAGGGATACCCCCTCCCGGGTGATGAAGGATTTGTTGCGCAAAAACTCCAGGGAGTATATCTTGCCGTAGTGCTTGGCGATCATCCTTAAACAGGACGGACCGCAATCCATGGCATCATACTGGTGATAAAAGGGAAAAGACAGTGGTTTCATCTTATTAAATATGTAATAACAGTGCTATCCTTTTGTGGTTATAGACATGGTGTAGTTTATCAAATGCCGGGATATTTTACAAGGGAAAAGTCCCTAAGCTCGGGAAATCTGAACAGCATATAGCTGTTTACTTAAACAAGTTATTATAAAATAACCACTTAGAAATACCAATGGCGAAATTATTGGTTGCTATCAAAAATAGTTATTGACAATACAATCTTTAATTTAGTATAATTTCCCAATAGTTTAAAACAATATATTTTTAAAAGAAAGGAGAAAAACACATGAAAGAACTGAACAGAGACGAGCTGTTAAAGGTATTGGGCGGCGAGGATATAGTCGAGCCGGATGAAACCGAAATAATATACGGCCGTGCGACTTCATATGGCAGCTACTATTAGTTTTTAACCAAACCCATTTAACCAAAGGAGAAACAATGAAAGAACTAAACAGGGACGAGCTGTTAAAGGTAAAGGGCGGCGAGGATATAGTCGAGCCGGATGAAACCGATTGGATACGGGGCCGCGGTACTTCATATAGTGACTTCTATTAGTTTTTAACCAAACCCATTTAACCAAAGGAGAAACCATGAAAGAACTAAACAGGGACGAGCTGTTAAAGGTAAAGGGCGGCGAGGATATAGTCGAGCCGGATGAAACTGATATAGCCTACGGGCGGGCCACTTCCTATTCTAGTAATTACTAGGGCGGCAAGGCATCCAACCACAATAATGTTTACCTTACATTCTCCATCGGCTCGTTAAGCAACGGCCTTCATCCCAGCACCGCTTCCGAACTGACCCGCCGGATACTGGCTTTCCAGGGCTTTAACGTGGAGCCCGAGCCGATAGTGGACCTGGTGGATTCGGTATATACCAGCACGATAGAAGGATCGGTGGAACTTTCCTGGACGGCCGTCAGTGATGACGCCCTGACTGAGGCCGCTTCTAAGTACTGGTTAAAATATTCCAAATATAACGTCTCTGCGTCAGATCTGGGCAAGATGAGTTCTGAAAGTGATTTTATAGATACCGGTTTTACCTATTACCAGACCTGGACGCCGTTAACCCCTAAATCATTAGAAAAAAAATTCGTGGCTGGTTTGCCGCCGGGAGATACTTTAATTTTTAGCCTCAAAGCCGGTGATGAATCTTCGCCCGTCCGTTGGGGAATCTTGGGTAACGAGCCGGGCTACTGCATATTCGAGCTACTATTAGACTTTAACCCAGATATTAGGGGCAACCATTGGTTGCCCCTTTTTTTGCTGTTTGTAACGTTGTTCGGCATGTGCAAATAAAATAATTAGACATTAGTATTGTTAGGTGATAAAATCAATCGTTGTGAGGTTATGCCATATTGGAAGCGTGGCCGAGTGCCACCAAGCTCCCGGCCCATCTTCTTGGCCCATTTGGCCACCGAGGAGGGGTCGTTCTCGTCCAGCCCGGTAAAGGAAGACGGATCGGCCAGCCTTTCCATTCGCCTCTCCTCGGACTGCGGGGTTCTGAAGCGGGACATGACCCGCTCCAGCTTTTCGCTCCCGCAATTGGGACATTGCGGTGTCCCGTAGCTCTTGGGATTGAGGATCAGCAGACTAACCTTCTTTTTGCAGCCCTGGCAGATGTGTTCATAGATTGGCATTTTATAAACTGTCTTTCATCTTCTTCCATTCCTGGGTGATGGTGCGGATGTCGATGGTGCTGTTTAAGAACTTATTTCTTTCCTCGGGGTCATGTATTTCCTGGGCTCTTTTTACCAGTTCCCGATAAGCCGTTTCCAGGCATTCCATAGACTGTTTCTCTCGTCCAACCGCTTTTAATATTTCATAGCGCTGAAAATAATATTTTTCCAAAGCCACCTCAAAAACGTTTTGCTTCTTTAACAATTCCAAAGATTCGTCGGAATAATCCATGGCTGTTTTGGTATCACCCAATTTCAAATAAACATTTGCCATATAAGAAAGGCCTAAAATTATAGCCGAATTAGATCCTATCTCCCGAGCCAAGGTTATCCCTTCCCGCCCGTACTCAATTGCTTCCCGACAGCGGCCAAGCAAGGTGCACAATTCTGAATTTTTTACCAGCGAATGACACAAGTAATCTTTGGCATTGATTTTACGGCTGAGGTCTATGGTCTCAAGGCTGTATTCCAGGGCCTTTTTATAGTCCTGTTTCATAGCCCAAAGGTCGGCCATATTATTCAGTTTTGATGCCTGGCCGTTAAGATTTCCTGTGGAGATGTCTATCTGCAGTGCTTTTTCCAAATAGCTCAGGGCTTTATCATGATTTCCTAATATTCCTTCCATGACCGCCATGTTATTGAGCTTGGAAGCCTCGCCGGTTATATTTCCAATGGTCCGGTCTATGCCGACTCCTCTTTGGAGATAGGCCAGGGCCTCTTTATATTCGCTTCTTCTCAGTAATATCACGCCTATATTGTTTAACATAGTGCTTTGCTTTATCAAATCTCCCATTTTTTGAGATAGCGCGTAAGCTTGTTGATAAAGATCAAATGCTTCCTCGATCCGGTCCGTCCTCAGATAAACACCGGCCACGTTGGACTTAACAGAGATCTGTCGCCTGACATCATTTTCCTTCTCGTATGTGTTCTGGGCCTGGCTATAATATTCCAGAGCCTGGGCATATGAGCCTATCCTCCAACAAGTCAGCCCCAGGTCGCTGTTGACGTCGGCGGCCTTGATGTCATGGCCCAATTCGTTGAAGATCTCCAGCGCTTTCATTCGGTATTCCGTGGCGCCGGCATAGTCCGACAGATGATAGCTGGCCTCGCCCATCTGGTCGTACATCCGGGCCGTCCCCTCCCGGTCTCCCGATCCGACAGCCTGTTCCAGCCCTTTGCGAGAAAACTCCAGGGCTTCCTTATAATTGGCCCGATATACGGCCAGGGCCGAAAGATAGTAGCTGGCTTGGGAACCGTAGGATCTATCAGCTTCCGCTAAAAGGCTGATGGACCGGGCCAGTTTTTCCGAACCCTGGCGGTCGGCGGTCACATCGTACACCTCCCACTGCCGCTGCCAAATGACGAACGGAATTTCATCCTCCAGGCTCGTCTTTCCCGGGAAATTCTTCGCGTTGCTTATTATCCAGCCTATTATCTTGCTCATTTAGCCAGCATCATCTTTACCGCAATGGCCATCAGGAACACCCCGAACATCCTCTGCAACCAGACCCCTGAGATCTTCTCGGCCAGCACCGCGCCCAAAAGCCCGCCGAAGAAAAAGCACACCGCCATCACCGCCGCCGCCTTGATGTTGACATGCCCGGCCGAATAATATTTCCAGGCCGCCAGCAGTCCGATGGGCAGAAGCAAAGTGGCCAGCGAGGTGCCCTGGGCCTGGTGCTGGGAAAATTTAAACAATATCACCAGCGCCGGAACAATCACCACCGCCCCGCCGATGCCGAACAATCCGCTGATCACCCCGGCCAGGGCCCCCAGCATCCCGTATCCCAGCCAAACCATTTAGATATCCTCCATCAGTTTTTTATAAGCCTCAGGGAGAGCATCTAAGATATCTCCCGCCAGCATGCAATATTCTGTCTTGCCTGCAGCCGCCAGGTCCCCGGCCAGCCCGTGCAGATAGACCCCCAGCACCGCCGCCCTCTCCGGAGCCAGCCCCTGGGCCAGCAGCCCGGCGATCAGCCCGGCCAGCACGTCACCCGACCCGGCGGTGGCCATACCGCTGTTGCCGGTGGGGTTGATCCAGGCCCTGCCGTCCGGCAGGGCGGTAACGGTGGGGGCCCCTTTCAGCACTATTACATGATTGAATTGCTTGGCCGCCTCCAGGGCATATTTGAGCGGCCCGGCCTTTATCTGTGATATCTCAACCTTCATCAGCCGGGACAATTCGCCGTAATGGGGCGTCAGGATCAGGGGAGCTTGACAACTCAGCAGTTCCGGCCTGGTGGCCAGGGCATTGAGGCCGTCGGCATCCAGCACCGCCGGAAGGTTGATTGACCGGATGACCGACTGCACCAGCTCGGCGGTCTCGGGGTGGGCCGAAAGCCCGGGGCCGATGACCAACGCATCGGCCTTGCCCGTCAATTTTTCGATGCGCTCCATAGCCTGCAGGGAAAGGGTCCGGTTCCTGGTCTCCGGCAGGGGCTTGGTGATGACCTCGGTCAGCTTGGCCTCCATGATATCGTTCAGGCTCTCGGGGATCCCCAGGTAGACCAGCCCGGCCCCGGATCGCATGGCCGACAACGATGTCAGGAAGGCGGCTCCGGTCAGGCCGGCCGACCCGGCCAGCGCCAGCACCGTTCCGCAGCTGCCCTTGTGGGCATCGGGCCTTCTGGCCGGCAGCCATTCCCTGGCCAGGGATTGCCCCGCCAGACGGATATTTATTTTCTGATCGGCAATAGCCCTTTCGGGAAATCCGATGTCGGTGATGACGACCTTTCCGGCCAGTGTTCTGCCGGGGTGAAACAACAGTCCGGTCTTCAAAAGCCCCATGGTCACCGTGACATCGGCCCGGATGGCGCAGGATAACGCCTGCCCGGTCTCCCCGTCCACCCCGGAGGGGATGTCGGCCGACAGCACCGGCAAACCCGAGGCATTGATCAGGGCTATCGCCCCGCCGATACTTTTTTCAACCGGGCCCCTGAATCCCGTCCCGAAGATGGCATCGATTATCAGGTGCGACCCCGTCAGGTTTTTTTTCAAAGATGCCAGTTTCGCTCTTGATGTTATTTCGTGTATTTTTAAACCGGCCTTGTTCAGTTTTTTGGCGTTGGCCAGGGCGTCGCCCTTAACGTCCCTTACGTGCCCCAGCAAAAAGACCGAAGCCTGGAAGCCGTTTTCAGCCAGCATCCTGGCGGCTACAAAACCGTCCCCCCCGTTATTACCCTTGCCGCATATCAGGCAGACGTTCCGCTGGTCGCCCGGCCCGCCGTCCCGCAGCATGGCCTCGGCCTGATCGGCCACTGCCCGCCCGGCGTTCTCCATCAGGGTCAGACCGGGAATTTTGTGCTTCCTTATGGCCCGAGCGTCTATCTCCCGCATCTGCTGGGGTGTGACTACGAACATGGGGGTGCTCCGTTGTACTTAATTTGTGGCATACTTTCCGATCGAACCCGCAAGCTGTAAGCCGTTATCTGTTTTCTCCATCACCGCCACCGCCACCACCATGCTTCGGTCGTGGGACAGCGACAGGTGGAGGGTATAGCCCCGCCCGTACTCGGCCGCCTGGCCGTGCAGTTTAACCGTGGGCCGGCTCTTCTCATTGTCCACGATCTCTATCAAATTGGGGTAGACCCCCCGCCTGAAACCCGTCCCCAGGCACTTGGACACCGCCTCCTTGGCGGCGAACCGGGCGGCATAGCTCTGGAATTTGTTGGGGCGCCCCTGGCAGAAAGCGATCTCGGACGGGGTGTAGACCTTTTCCAGGAACCTTTGTCCCCAGCGATTTATGGCCTCCTCCACCCTCTTTACCTCGGCGATGTCGATGCCGGTCGATGCGATCATAGAAATACCGTCTCATTCCAATGTGATTTGTAAAATATTTTTTGGCTGGTTCTTTTTACGGAAGGATCCCGATCGGCTCCGGTTGGTCCGATGGGTCTCTTGTCTGGATAGCAGCCGCCAATATCTGGCTGTCAATTGATAAATTTATCATAATCTGGCGAAATGTCAAGAAGTAATATTAAAACCAACGGCTGGGGAAATGTTGACAGCCGTGATAATTTAAGTTAAACTAACAGCATGATCAAACCGGATGGAAAATCATTGGCCCTGGTCACCGGGGCCAGCGGGTTCATCGGCAGCCATTTAACGGAAAATCTCTTGAGTAAAGGCTGCCGGGTCAGGGCCTTGGTCAGGACCACCAGCAATTTAAAATGGCTGAACGGTCTGGAGCTGGAGTTGGTCTATGGATCATTCGATGACCAGTCGTCTCTGGCTGATGCCGTCAAGGGGGTGGATTACATATTTCACATCGCCGCCGCCAAGTCCGGCCCCCGGCAGAAACTATTCCGCGATAATGTGGAGGGCGCCATCAATCTGGCCAAAGCTGCCGCCAGGTCCGCTCCCGGCCTGAAGAGATTTGTCTTCTCCTCCAGCCAGGCGGCGGCCGGACCATCGGCTTGCCTGGAGGAGCCCAGATGCGAATCCGACCAATGCCGGCCCATTTCCGATTACGGCCGAAGCAAGCTGGAGGCCGAGCGGCAACTGATGGAACTGGCTGAGCAGATTCCCCTCACCATTGTCCGCCCGCCCACCGTCTACGGCCCCCGGGACAGCGATGTGTTTTTATATTTCCAATGGATAAACCGGGGGCTGGCCCTGCTGCCGGGTTTCAAAAAAAGGTACGCTCATATGATATTCGTTCGGGATCTGGTCGAAGGGATGATCGGCGCGGCCCAGTCCGATGCCGCCTCCGGCAGAACATATTTCCTGTCCGATCCCCGAAGCTATTCCTGGCAGGAGATCTCCCGGGCCATTGCCCAGAGCCTGTACAAGAAGCCACTCCCGCTGAGGATCCCCCTGGGCCTGGCCCGTTTCGCGGCCCTGTTGGCCGAGGGCGGGGCCTTGGCAGCAGGGAGAGACAGCATTTTCAACCGCCAGAAGGCCCGGGAGATGGCCGAAAGGTACTGGACCTGCTCCCCCGCCCAGGCCGAAAAAGATTTCGGTTTCAAATGCCGGCACGATCTGAAAAGGGGTCTGGAGATCACCGCCCGGTGGTACCGGGAGAACGGCTGGCTGAAATAATTTTCCTCAAGCCAGCATAAAACAGAATGCACAAAACATCTTTTAGGATCATTATGAAAAATCACCTACGCCTGTCATCTGTAAGAATCACCCTCTCCGTCTTATTTTTTCCGTTATTATTTCAGCCAACAACCGCCCAGATCGATTCTTCTGCCTCAAATATCATCACCGTCGCCGCAGTGGGCGACATTATGATGGGCAGCTGTTATCCGACTCCGCTGCTGCCGCCGGAGGACGGCCGCCGCTTATTCGACGACTGCCGGGAGATACTTAAAAAAGCCGACCTGGCCTTCGGCAATCTGGAGGGACCCTTATGCGATGCCGGCCGGCCGGCCAAAAAAGCCAGGCCGGGCAGGGCCTACGTCTTTCGCACCCCGGCATCGTTCGCCGGCAACCTGGCCCAGGCCGGGTTCGACGTGATGTCCTTAGCCAATAACCACGCCAATGATTTCGGGGCCGGCGGAAACCTATCCACTCGAGAAGCCTTGGAATCGTGCGGGATACAGTTCAGCGGCAAGGAGGGAAACGTCGCCGAATTTAATTTAAAGGGGATTTCCGTCGGAGTGATCGCCCTGTCCGTGGGCAGCCCCCCGCGATCGATCATCTACCCGGCTGAGGCTCTACAGGAGATCGCCCTGCTGGCCAAAAAATACGATATTCTGATCGTCTCGATTCATGGCGGCGGGGAGGGAAAGTCCGCCCTGCATATCAAGGACGCCCCGGAGAAATACCTGAATGAGCCGCGGGGGCACCTGGTAAGATTCGCCCATCAGGCCATCGACCGGGGAGCCGATCTGATAATCGGCCACGGGCCCCATGTCCCCCGGGCCATGGAGCTCTACCGGGAACGGCTGATAGCCTACAGCCTGGGGAATTTCTGCACCTACGGCGGCATGAATTTAAGCGGGGAGTCCGGCTACGCCCCGTTGCTGTGGGCGGAGCTTGATAACCGGGGGAAATACCTGCGTTTCAAGGTGCATTCCTTTATCCAGGCCAGGCCCGGCGGGCCGAAACTGGACCAACTGGACCGGGCTTCGGAACTGATGAGGAAATTATCCCAACAGGATTTCCCCCAAAGCCACCCCTATCGGTCAGAAGATATTTGAAAAGACTGTTGTCCCAATTAAAAAAGGCCAGGAGCGATCCTGGCCTTTAAATTTTATCGGTATCAAAACATCCGGGCGGAAAGGATGTAGTTCACCGGGTTTGAGGCCTTGTCATTGCTGATCACTTCATAGTGCAGATGCGGGCCGGTGGCCCTTCCGGTGGCTCCCACCAGGGCGATGACCTGGCCGCGCGACACCCTGGATCCCTGGCTGACCCTGATCAGCGAACAATGGGCAAACCGGGTTATTATCCCGTAGCCATGATCCACTTCCAGGCATAGTCCGTAATTGCCGCGGGAGCCAACCGATTTGACCACCCCGTTGGCCGGAGCGGCGATGATGGTTCCGCTGGGAGCAGCTATGTCTATGCCCTCATGCATCTTCATCTCTCCGGTAAAAGGATCCCGCCGGTAACCGAAATCGCTGATAACCCAACCCGGGGTGGGCTGGATGGAGGGGATATGGTTCCACATATCCTGGCGTTCCTGAAGGATCCTGGACAGTTCCTCAAAACTCTCGCTCTGCAGCTGGGCCTCCCGGGCCAGCCGGTCCAGGTCGCCTCCCACCTCGCTGATGGCGGAGGCGGTCTTGGCTGAAACCTCATGGGGCAGGGTCTCCGGCGGCCGGGGGCCGCCGATTCCCACCTGTCTGATGTCGGGATCTATGATCTTAAGGCCGGACATCATCCTGACCTTGGAGTCAAAATTCACGAACAACGCTATCTGCTTGTGCAGGTCGCCTGCTTTTACCGCAAATTCGCCCAGTTTGTCCTTTAGAATGCGGTTTTCCACCTGCAGCTTATGCAGCATGGAAACATCGACAAATTTATTGATATAGCCGCTGGTGACCAGCCCCAGGCCCAACAAAAGGAATACCCCAAAGCACCCCAGGCATACCAGAAGCCATTGGGGCACCCTGATGCTTACAGTCTTACCCCCGTGATGGGGAATAAAGACGATGGTAATTTGTGTTTTTTCCTTGAGACCCATAAAATAAAAACAATCGCTAGGTTTATCATTTAAGCGACAACATTATAAACCATAGCACAAATCAGCAGTTATTGTCAAGTAAAATATCAGCTAATCTTCCTAATTCCCTAAGGCCTGGATCACCTTATCAAAATCAGCTTTTGGGTCAACGCGGCAGCTCCGGCCGTCAGCCGGTAGAAATAGATGCCCGAAGCCATATTGCCGCCCGTATTATCTCGGCCATCCCAATTCACCCGGTATGCGCCCGGGGGCTTTTCTCCGGAATCCAGCGTTCTGATATTCTGGCCAAGTATGTTGTATACCGACAAAGAAACCAAGGTCTTTTGGGGCACCTGGTAGGATATCACGGTATTGAAACGCATGGGATTGGGATAATTTTGGTTAAGCCTGACGATCCCCTGTGGCGGAAGGCGGTCATCCCCTCCCTCGCTGGCGCTCTTGGTCCAGGGCGTTATCTGGATATCGTCTAGATGCCAGCCTAGGGCGGTCACCGAATAATCGGAGGTGAACCTGAAGCGCAGCCGGCCCTTGGCTCCCTGGGGAACGTCAACTATATCGTAGGAGGCCTGGGACCAGTCGGAGGCGGTCCCGGTAAAGCTGGCCAGTTGGCTCCAGTTCAGCCCGCCGTCGGCGCTGTATTCCACCAGGCCGAAATCGTAGTTGTTTTCCATGGCGTATTTGTGCCAGAAGGAGACGGTATTGGCCGCCCCCAGCACGAACTCCGGGGTGGTCAGCGAGGCGTTCATGCCGTTCAGATAATTTTCACCATCCCCCACCCCGCAGCGCCAGCTTTTTGAAGGACTGTGATAGGTGTATTCGGTAATATGCCACAGATCCTCGGCCTGATACTGGCTGGTGACGGAACTGTCCTCCACATCATCCAGAAACCCCGGGCTGGCTATGGCTATGGCAAAACTGTCGGTCTGGGTTATGGCCCCTCCCAGTGTTCTCATCTGCAATTTCATCCAGGCGTAATAGGGGGTCTGGGGCGGGCTGCCGAAGGAAACCAGATAGGGAATATCCGACCATCGGGTCTGCTGGTCGGCGATGTCGCCAAAGCCCGCGCTGTCGCTTATCACAGTAACATAGGGGTCGCTGCTGCTGAGAACGGCTTTGACATCATCAGCCGTCTGGGCCCCGTAATTCTTAAGGCTGACGGCTATGCTGTCGGTCTCTCCGGGCTCGGCAAAGCCGTTGTTGTTGGCCGGGGCCGGGTCGGCCACCGAGTAGGAATTGAAGCGCAGTTTTGGCGCCTGGACCCTGATGGCGAAGATACTGGTCCAACCATCCTCGGTATCCCGGCATCTCAGAGTAAAGGGAATGATGGCCCCGTTGGTGCAGGCCGGTGAAACGCTGAACCGGTACCCGGCGGAATATAGGGCCGAATCGCCGGGGTAGATGATGCCGAAATTATGCAGGCTGTCGGTAATGGCAATCAGCGGGCTGGTGGTCCCTAAGGCGCCCTTGACCGTGCCGATGGAGATGGTGCTGCCGCAGTTTTTGACCCACAGCGGCAGGGCGATGGCCTCGCCGGGGTTGGCCGAGCCGTCTCCGTTGCCGGCGGCATCGTTCAGGCTGTGCCCGATGTACATCACAAAGGGCCCGCTAACAGCTATGCCCATGCCCCCGCTGTAGGGTCGGCAGTTGTGGGCCGTTACCGTCAGCCGGATGCTGTCCCCTGTGCCGGTGGTTTCGATATTCAGGGCGGCCCGGCCCAGGCTGTCGGTATAGCCGGCCGCCAGCACCTTGCCGGTGGATTTTAACACCAGTCCCACCAGGGCCCCGGCCACCGGGTCGCCGGCCGCCACATTGACCGCCACCGTAGTCGCCCCCAGGCTGACCTTGGCCGGGTGGGTTACGGTCAGGGTCAGGGGCTGCTGGGTGTAAAGGTCTATCGCCCCATTGCCCATTATATTATACATCTCAAAATATCTTTTGGTCATGGGGATATTCCCCCAGGTTCGGAAGTAATCCAGCTTGGCTTTGGTGGTCATGCCCCCGATCCAGGCATATCCGCTGTCTAAGAAAGCATCGTACAGCCGGCGCTGGAGGATGTCGTCCTCATCCCAATAGGAGGTTACGGATGATCCCCAAAAAGCCATGGCCCCTTTATCCGCCGCCCTTATCCAGGTCTCCCCAAAGCACTCGGAATAGGTGAACTGCCCTGTCAGGCAGGCAAAACTGGTCACCAGCGGATATTTATCGGCGTTGGTAAGGGCATTTACACCGGCCTGGTTGAAGCTGGGTCCGTCCCAATAAGTAACCGCGCCGTGGCCGGTATAGGTAGCCACGGTCCGCCCCTGATTAAGGGCATCGGCTACCGGGGTCCCGCCATAGCTTCCGTAGGCATACAGCGAGTCGCCTGCCATACCGTGGGCCCGGACTCTTGTCAAACAATAATTATTGGTGGCCTCGGCCAGGCCGTGATAGCTGTAGTCATTCGAAGCCATAAAATATGCCTTACGCATCCAGCCCTGGTCGGACGACCATTGCCCCTGCTGGTAGCCCATATATTTGGCGATGTAATTCTTAAGCTGGATCGTGTCGGCCACCGAGATCCGGCTGACATAAAGATCCGGCAGGTAATCAGTCCCGGCCATGGTGGAATAATAAAGGTCGGTGGCCGGATTATTTGCGGAGCTGGCTATGTAAGCCGGAATGACCTCCACATCCCCCACCAGCAGGACGAAATCCGGCGGGTTCTCCCCGTCGTACTGGTCCTTTATGTATTGACGGATGCTGGCGGTGTCGGCCCCGCCGGGAACTTCCGAGGTCCTGGTGACGAATACCCGGTATCCTTTCCGGGTGTCCCATTCTATCAGGGGCGCCAATACATCGTAGTATTGATCGCCGGTAATTATCAATTGGTTTATGGGCAGGGCGGGAGCCGCCTTGGCAGAAACATCAAACTGGTCGTAGTTTATAAGGGCCGATGACACCGGCCTGTCGTATACCGCCGAGCGGTACTTTTGGATGATCTGGGATGTTTTGGCGGGATCGCCGCCGCTTAGCCTGATGTTGATCTTGGCGCTGGTGATGGCTTTAACATCGCCGCTGACCGGATTGTAGGACACCGGCCAGATACTGACCAGCACCGCCCGGTGTCCCCGCATCTGTACCGGCTCGGATAGCGCGACCTTGGCTTTGCCGTAAAATTCGTTGCTGGAATATATTGTTTGATCTATGCTGAAAGGAACCTTCTCTTCCGCCCCGGGCACCTTGGGCACCGGAAGCTGGACCGGCATTATCTTTTTATCAAAGCCCTTGTCCTTCAGATTGAAACTCTCCCAAGCGATCACCTCCAAAAAAGCTTCGACTTTGGCCCCCTGCGGTATCTCCACCCATTCCGATACCACCGGCAGCTTGGGATGGCCCGGTTCGGTGGTATAGCCGTGATCCGGAATTGAAAGCAGAACATAGTCGCCGTCCTTGGTTTTTGCCTCTGAAACATCAAGCCCCGGCAAGGTTATATCCAATACGATGGCATCGGAACCGGTGCTTGATAATCCTACCGTTCGGACGGAACTACCGCTGGAGGCCAGCGGGATCCATCGCCCGGAAAAAGCCGCTGTGGCTGAAATTGCCAGGGCCAGAACGGTCAGTGACGTGATTGCTCTATGATTCATTGGTTAACCCCTAATCGGTTTAAAGATATCGGAATAACTTTATATTACTTTCCCCTCTTTGTCAAGGGCTGAGTTTGATTTTCCTTGTGATATGATATTGACAAAGCCGGTCATCGGTAGTAATATTAAATGCCGTCCGAAAGATGTGCAATCAATAACAGAAAGGGTGATATATGAAAAAGTTCATTCCGTTGGTAGTATTGCTCCTCGCAGCTGCTTTCATCTCCGTCAGCCAGGCCAAAAAGCCCGGTAGCGCCGACCAGCAGGTTTACCTTCCCGGGGTGGTGATATTCAAACTGAAGGCCCAGCCGGCTATGGACTCCAAGGGGACATCCACCGGCAATGCGGCAGTTGACGGAATTCTGAACAGCTACGGCCGGCAGGAGATAAAACAGCTTTTCCGAGCCAAGGAGAATGCCAAGACGACTTTGGGCCGGTCGCTGGCCAACATCTGCCAGGCCACTGTCTCAAAACAGACCGACATTCTCCAGCTGTGCCGGGATTTGGTGAAGACCGGGCAGGTGGAATACGCCGAGCCGCGATACGGTTATCAAATGGAGGCCACTACCCCCAACGATCCGTCTTACTCCAGCCAGTGGTTTTTAAGCAAGATCCAGGCGCCCGAGGCCTGGGATATCTCCCAGGGCAACACCGCCGTTTCTATCGGCATCGTGGACTGCGGGGTCCAGCTGTCCCATCCCGATCTGGCGGCCAATATCTGGAAGAACCCCGGTGAAGCCGGTGATTTAAGCATTAACGGCATCGATGACGACGGCAACGGATACATTGACGACTTTCAGGGCTGGGATTTCTGCGGCCCGGATTACAACGACCTCTCCTACCCGGGTGATAACAACCCGACTGTCTTTGGAGCCAATAACGATCATGGGACCCATGTGGCTGGCGACGCCTCGGCGGTGACCGATAACGCCACCGGGGTGGCCGGCATCGGGTGGAACTGCAAGGTGATGGCCATTAAATGCTCCTTTGACAACGATACCCGGGCTCCCGGAGGCAAGTCTTACATATATTTCGGCTATGACGGCATTGTCTATGCGGCCGATAACGGGGCCAAGGCCATCAACTGCAGCTGGGGCGGCTCGAGCTACAGCCAGTTCGCCCAGGACCTGGTCAATTATGCCTGGGAGGGCGGATCGGTGGTGGTCTGCGCGGCCGGCAACGAGAACAGCTCGGCGGCTCACTATCCTTCGGCCTACGAAAACGCTCTATCGGTGGCCGCTACCACCGATGGAGACATTAAGGCCAGTTTTTCCAATTACGGCACCACTGTTGATGTCAGCGCCCCAGGTGTCGGGATTTGGAGCACCGTTTACCCCAATACCTACGGGGGAATAGACTGGAGTGGCACCTCCATGGCCAGCCCGGTGGCGGCCGGGGTGGTGGGCCTTATCTGGGCAACTAACCCTACATGGAACAATACTCAGATAGCCACCCAATTGATAATGACTACCGACAACATCGATGCCTTAAATCCTTCTTACGCCGGCCTGCTGGGCACCGGAAGGATCAACGCCTACAAGGCCCTGACCACCACTCCGGTCCCGCTGGTCAAATATCAGTCCCATCTGATCAGCGACGGCGGCAACGGCATCGCCGAGGCCGGAGAGACAGTAGCCCTGGCTGTGGTGTTGAAGAACTGGTGGGGCGATGCCGCAGCGGTCAGCGCCTCGATCAATAGCGACGATTACGCAGTGCAGATAATATCAAATTCAGGCAGTTACGGGGCCGTCAACGGCGGATTTGCCGACACCGTGGCCACCTTCAGCTTCACGGTGGACAATACCGCCCTGCCCCACTGGGCCATGTTCACCGTGGACATCACCGCTGATGCCCAGAACCGCACCGATACTTTCTATGTCCAGATCGAAAAATCCCCCATCCTGCTGGTGGACGATGATACCGGGGCCCGTAATGTTGATGATTTCTATACCAACTCCATTTCCCAGCTGGGATATTTTTACGACCATTACGACCACTCCCAGAAGGGAGCCCCGGACACCGCCCTGCTGAACTCCTACAATACAGTCATTTGGCTGTGCGAATGGGCCTTCCCCTCGCTGGACTCCATGGACCGGGCGGCGTTGAGAAGCTACCTGGATAACGGGGGAAACCTGTACCTGTCGGGCCAGGATATCGGCTGGGACCTGGCCGACCCTACTGGCGAACAGTACAGTCCCGAGGCCCTGGCCTTCTATCAGGATTACCTGCATGCCACCTACGGCGGCGACCACAGCGCGGTTACCTCGATAGTGGGCACCGCCAGCGACCCCATCGGCGACGGGCTGGCTTTCTCCATCCTCCAGCCCTACATCACCACCAACCAGTATTACGATTACTTCACTCCCCGGGCCGGAGCCGATGTCGTTCTGAGTTATTCGGGCTTTCCCTCGGGCCAGGCCGGGATAAAATATTCCGGTGCCCACAAGCTGGTCTACACCGGGTTCGGCTTTGAGGCCATAACTTCGGGAACGGTCCGGGATACCGTCATGGATCGCATCGTCAAATGGTTCATGGGGGATATTCAGATAGCCCACACCCCGCTGACCGATACCGAGGATACCCTGTCGCCCTACGTCGTTCAGGCCAACGTGACATCCAGCGCCGGGGTGGCTCATGTCTACCTGTACTGGGATGACGACGGAACCCTGCCCTTCGCCAACCGGACCCTGATGACCGACATGGGCGGCGGCCTGTATCAGGAGTCGATACCGGCCCACAGCGGCAACCAGCTGGATTACTTCATCTATGCCGCCAACAACAACAGTCTTAACAAGACCCTGCCAGGCGGGGCGCCCTACAGCTATTATTCCTTCTACGTCGGGCCGGATCCCTACCCCCCGGTGATCGCCCATACACCGCTGGCCAACACCATCAACCTGTCCGGCCCGTACCGGGTCGCTGCCACTATCACCGACAATTACGGGGTGTTCCCCGATTCCAGCTACATACATTACAAGGTGAACTCCGGCTCGGAATATCCGCTTGTTCAGATGACATCGGCCGGCAATGACTTCTCCGGGAACATTACCTTGCCTGCCCACATCTACACCGGGGATACCGTCAAATATTATATTACGGCAGTTGACAACTCCGGCCAGCGCAACGTCGGGCGCAGCCCGGCCAGCGATTATCATTCATTCGTGATGGTGGATTCGGTATTGGTAAATAATTTTGATAACGGTGGTTTTCTTGCAAAATGGGATTCCCTGGGGGGAACTTCTCCTTGGCGAACCTTTTCAAGTGCTTATAGGTCTTCCCCTAATTGCATGAGAACCGGGTTGACAAATTACACTATTAATACGGAATATCAGCTTACCTTAAAACCAGAATACTCATACAATCTTGGCGCTTATGCTGACAACAACAATTGGGCAAAGCTTTACTGGTGGCAGCGAGGTGCAGTGGGCGCAGGGGACACCGTGTTCATCGAAGGCAGCAATGACGGCATATCGTGGCAAATCTTGAAATATCGGACAACACTGCCCGCTTCATGGTCGCTTGACAGCGCTGATATCAACTCCCTATTTGGCGTAAAGGCTAACAACGACAGTCTCACCTTCAGATATCGTTTAAAATCGGATGTCTTAACAACTGCCATAGGCTGGCTGCTGGATGACGTTTATCTCAAGGTCCAGCCCTTCCCCAGCGGAGTAACCGGAACGCCAGACAAGATTGCAGTAAGGGTATTTTCGCTGGACCAGAACCGACCAAATCCCTTCCGGGGGCAGACCGCCATCAAATACCAATTGCCTGCTGAAAGTCCGGTGAAGATCAACGTCTACAATATCTCCGGCCAGTTGGTAAGGACCCTGGTGGATAATAAACAGCTTCCGGGCTATTATAACATTGCCTGGAACGGCCGGGATAATTCTAACCGGCCGGTCTCCGCCGGGGTGTATTTCTACCGCCTCAATGCCGGCGATGTCAATCTGACAAAAAAAATGGTGCTGCTTAAATAATTTTTGGGACAACTGAAAAGCCCCCGCCGTTGGCGGGGGCTTTTGTTTTATGCCGGGATTTTAATGATCCTCTTTATGATGGTCGTGCTCATGGCCGCTTTCCTTCAGTTCCAGCCCCGGCCGGCCGTTCTTTACCAAATAGTCGTTGATGGCCGCCCGGACCCCGTCCTCGGCCAGCACCGAGCAGTGCATCTTTACCGGGGGCAGGCCATCCAGGGCCTCGGCCACCGCCTTATTGGACACTTCCAACGCCTCTTCCAGCGTCCTTCCCTTGACCAGCTCGGTGGCCATGCTGGAGGTGGCTATGGCCGCCCCGCAGCCGAAGGTCTTGAACTTGACGTCGATGATGACGTCCTTTTCTATTTTCAGCATGATCTTCATCATGTCGCCGCATACCGGATTTCCCACCATCCCCACTCCGTCGGGATTCTCGATCTCGCCCATGTTGCGGGGATTCATGAAATGATCCATCACTTTTTCGCTGTACATCTGATAAATTCTCCCTTAAATAAGATATTCGGCATTCTATATTATTTGATGCCAAAAGTCAACCAAAGGATTCAGCCTGGTTTATGGTTTCCCGCAGTTCCCGGACAGCCCGGCCGATGTCGCTCGCCTTGGTGACGGCGCTTACCACCGCTATCCGCCTGGCCCCGGCCCGCAGGACTTGATCGATATTCGTTGCATTGATGCCGCCCATGACCGTGAAAGGGATTTTCAACTGCGGTGCGATCTTTTTGATGGCCTCCGGACCCAACGGGTCCATTGTTACTTCCTTGGTCCGGGTGGCGAATATCGGCCCGATATTTACATAAGCGGCCATCTGCTTCTGGGCTTTCAGCGCTTCTTCCAGGCTGTGGGTGGAAACGCCTATGATTAAATTTGGCGCCAACTTCCGGGCCGCAGCCAGCGGCAGGTCGTCCTGTCCCAGGTGCACCCCGTCCGCCCCGCAGGCCAGTGCGATATCCAGATGATCGTTGATTATCAGCAGCATCCCGGCTTTGGTTGTCTTTTCCCGGAAGGCCATGGCCATCTGGTAAAAATCTTTTTTGGAAAGATGCTTTCCCCGCAACTGGACTATCCTGGCGCCCCCGCCTACCAGGCCGTCCAATATTTCAAGGTCAGTGCGACCCAGTGACAGGCTTTGATCGGTGACCGGGTAGATATCTATTTGATCGAAGGCTCTTATGCGTTGTGTTTTGTTTTCCATTTATTGCTTTTGATCTTTTATTTTTGATTTGGGTTTATCGTTCAAACCCATTATCCCAGTCTTTCCATACCGTATCGTAGCCTTTGGCCCTGATGCTTTGGGCCACCGCCTCCACCGGCCGGTCATCGCACACGTTGAACTGGCCCTCGGCCGTCCGCCCCTGCTTGTCCAGATTGCTGTCGAGCTTGTCGAGATACCCGCCCGGCGCGGTCTTGGAGCCGGCGCTCATTCTGGTGATGCCCAGTCCTATAAGATGGTCCCGCAGCTTTGCCGGCTCCCGGGTGGAAAGCACCAGCCCGGCGTCGGGCAGCATCAGCCTAAAGGCGCAGATCATCTGCACCAGCTCCTGGTCGCTGACGGGGAACTCCGGGCTGTATCCCCCAGCCGCTGGCCTTAAACGGGGAAAGGAGACGGAGATCTGGCTCTTCCAGTGATGCTTCATCAGATAGGCGGCGTGGTGCATCAGGTAATGCGATTCCACCCGCCAGTCGTTCAGCCCCAGCAGCGACCCCAGGCCGATCTGCCGGAACCCCGCCGCCGCTCCCCTTTCCGGGGCACCTAATCGATACCCATAATCCCGCTTGGGACCGGCCGGATGGACCATTGAGTATATCTTTTGATCATATGTTTCCTGGTAAATGGCCAGTCCGTCTATACCGGCTTTATAGAGGCGGGAGTAGTCCGGCACATCCAGGGGATATATCTCTATGGATAACGAGGGGAAAAGCCCTTTGAGTTCACTGGCTGTATTTTCCAGCAGATCGATGCTGACCTCCGACGGGCATTCTCCGCTGACCAGCAGTAATTGCGAGATATGCTGGTTATTCAATAATCGGGCTTCGGCCAATATCTCTTCCCGGCCCGAGGTCCGGCGATTGATCTTGTTATGGATATTGAACCCGCAGTAGCGGCAGGAATTGCTGCAGTAATTGGAAATATACAGCGGGGCATACATCTGGATGGTCTTGCCGAACCTGCGCAAAGTGATGTTCTTGGCAGCTTGAGCCATCGGCTCCAGCAGTTCGCCGGCCGCCGGAGAGGCCAGGATGGTGATATCGTCGGCTTGGGGAATGCCTCCGGAGTTAATGGAATCCAATAATGCCCTGACCTGTTTGGTGGTCACTTCCCGGAGCTTCGCCTTTATCCGATCAGGTTCGATGGTTGAAATTATTTCATAAAACGATTTCATCTTAAGAATCCGGTCAACGGGCTGGAGGCGGAGGCGGCATCACCTTCGGACATCGACCCGGCCTCAATCCCGGCCAGGGACGACTCCACCGCCAAGCGGAAGGCCTTGGCCATTGTTACCGGATCATCGGCCACCGCCACCGCGGTGTTGACCAGCACCGCATCGGCCCCCAGCTCGAAGGCCTGGCAGACATGGGAGGGCAGCCCCAGCCCGGCGTCCACCACCACCGGCACCGTGGCCTGCTGAACGATGATCCTGATCTGGTCGGCGGTCTTGATACCCCTTCCCGAACCGATGGGTGAGCCCAGCGGCATCACCGCCGCGCAGCCGGCCTCCTGCAGGCGCTTGGCCAGAATGGGATCGGCATTGATATACGGCAGGACCACAAACCCTTCCTTGATCAGGATCTCGGCTGCTTTCATGGTCTCGATGGGGTCGGGCAGCAGGAAGTTGGGCTCGGGCGTAACCTCCAGCTTCAGCCAGTTCCAGCCGCTGGCCGTCCGGGCCAGTTTTGCGATGCGGACGGCCTCTTCGGCATCCCGGGCGCCGGAGGTATTGGGTAGCAGCAGGTATTTTCCCTGGTCGATATGGGCGATGATGTCATCCCGGGGGTTGTCAAATTCCACCCGGCGCAGGGCCACGGTCACCATCTCCGCCCCCGAAGCCTCCAAAGCATCAGCCATCACCTGCGAACTGGGGAATTTGCCGGTGCCTAGAAACAGGCGGGATTTGATTTGCCTCCCGGCTATCACCAATGGTTTCAGCATATTTATATTTTCTTCCGTTTTTTATTAATCCCAAAGAACACAAAGAAATTTTCTTAATTTGTAATTATTGATACCCCATTACTAAATACTGTATACCGACTACAGTCTACTGGCTTCTCATTTTGCTTTTATCAACTCATCCCCCGCCCACCAGCCGGACCAGTTCCAGGGTATCGCCCTCTTTCAGCATGGAGGCAGAATAGAGCTCCTTGCTTATTATCGTGGCATTCAACTCCACCACCAACCGGCTGCCATCCTGCCCCAGACCTTTTATCAAACCTTCGATTGAGACCGGGCCAGCCAATTCGTATTCTTTTCCGTTTAGAACAATTTGCATGATTATATATATATTGATTGTAGCTTTAACCGGTCCTTCGGATAGTAGTATCGGTTTGCCAAATACCGGATGACGGCCCGCTAGAACCTATCGATCAAATCTGCGTCAATCAGCGTACTGAGTTAACAGTGAAAATAAAAAAGCCTTTTGCCCTGATTTCACGGAGCAAAAGCCGATAACCGCCCGTTATTTACGCTTCCCTCCGCTGGTGTTATCCAGTTCAGGTTAAGGGGTCGCCCTATCCTTTATTTTGATCGGGCCTCTCAGCCTGGCATTTATGCCGTATGCTCCCCCAGCTGTTACGAAGTATACGACTAACCGGTGCTTTTGTCAATAGAATTGCCATCCGATTGGATTTGACTTTAATTTCTGCTTGTGATATAATTCGCTTGAATTTGGAATAACAGAGGCCTCTGTTGAATATTCTGTGCACTTATACGGCTATTCTGCAGGGGCTTCAAACATATTAAATCCTAATAAATAGGAGCTGATTCTCATGGCTGACAAATCCTTCAATGCCTTTGAGATGGCCCAGAAACAGTTCGACGGCGTGGCCGAAAAGCTGGGCCTCGATCAGGCGACCCGTGACCTCCTGCGCAATCCCATGCGGGAGTACCACTTCAACATCCCGGTCCGCATGGACGACGGCACCGTCAAGGTGTTCCGCGGCTTCCGGGTCCAGCACAACGATGCCCGAGGCCCCGGCAAGGGAGGCATCCGCTTCCACCCCCAGGAAACAATTGACACCGTCAGGGCCCTGGCCACCTGGATGACCTGGAAGTGCTCGGTGGTGGACATCCCCCTGGGCGGCGGCAAGGGCGGGGTCATCTGCGACCCGCATCATCTGTCGGAGCGCGAACAGGAGGGCATCTGCCGCGGCTGGGTGCGCCAGATCGCTTACAACATCGGGCCCTTCCAGGATGTGCCGGCCCCGGACGTCATGACCAACGGCCAGCACATGATCTGGATGATGGATGAATATGAGCGTATTCACAACGGCCGCTATCCCGGCGTCATCACCGGCAAGCCGCTGGGCGTGGGTGGATCTTTGGGCCGCACCGAGGCCACCGGCTACGGTTGCGTATATGTGATGCGCGAAGCTTTGCGCGAGATGGGCATCGACATCAAGAAGACCAAGGCCGCCTTCCAGGGATTCGGCAATGTTTCCCAGTACGCCGTTAAACTGTACAAGGAGTACGGCGGCAATCCGATTTGCGTGTCCTGCTGGGACCAGGCCGATCAGAAATCATACACCTTCCTCAAGAAGACCGGCATCGATATCGACGAACTGCTGAAGATCACCGATCGCTTCGGCGGCATTAACAAGGAAAAGGCCCAGTCCGCCGGTTACGAGGTGCTGGACGGCAACGCCTGGATAGAGCAGGAGGTGGAGATACTGGTGCCGGGTGCCCTGGAGAACCAGGTTACCAAGGACACCGCCCCCAAGATGGCCAAGAGCGTCAAGCTGATCGTGGAGGGCGCCAACGGCCCCACCACCCCCGAGGCCGACGAGGTCATCAAGCAGCGCGGCATCTTCATGATCCCCGACTTCCTGGCCAACGCCGGCGGGGTCACCTGCAGCTACTTCGAGCAGGTGCAGTGCAACATGAACTACTTCTGGACCAAGGACGAGGTGCTCTCCAAGCTGGACACCAAGATGACCGACGCCTTCCTGAAGGTCTCCGCCCTGGCCCGCGACAAGAAGGTCTACATGCGCGATGCGGCCTACATGATCGCCATCCAGAAGGTGGCCGAGGCCTGCAAGCTGAGAGGCTGGGTGTAATTTAGTTATTAGTTGCCAGATTCTAGTTGTTAGCGAGGCGCAGGAATATTTTCCTGCGCCTTTTATTTTTAGGAACATTGTCACCCTAAGAAAACAGCCTTGCCCTTCAAATTGAATGGGTGATATGAAAGTGATGTAAATAATCGTTGATTTTATCCTGCTGCTTGGCATATACTAATATATTAACTTTGGATTGATTTATGATCCCGACCAATCAAAAAACAAACCATACCAGTTTGCTGCCGCTGGACGATTTCTATTCATCCAAATTGCAGCGGCTGATGTCCTACCGGGTCCGCCGGGTCCTGCTGGTGGCCAGCCTGTATGATTCCTTCATTATGGAGGAGGAGGGCCGGCTGGCCGACCTGCTGGGCCAGATCTACAAGCAGCGCGACCTGGGCTATGTGCCGGTCATCACCCGGGCCACCGGCGGCCAGGCCGCCCTCAAGGCGCTGGATGACGAACCGTTCGACCTGGTGGTCACCATCCAGCGGCTGGGGGACATGGACCCCTTCACCTTCGGCCGGACGGTCAAGGAAAAGCACCCCGGCCTTCCGGTGGTGGTGCTGGCCTACAACACCCCCGAGCTGCAGCGGCTGGTGGAGGCCGACGACGGCCGCTCGGTGGACAAGATCTTCGCCTGGCAGGGCGACGGCAAGATAATGGCCGGCATCATCCAGTACATCGAGGACGTCAAGAACTCCGAGCACGACACCGGGCTGGTGGGGGTCCCCAACCTGCTGGTGCTGGAGGACTCGGTCCAGTTCTATTCCTCCTACATCTATTTGATCTACGAGGAGCTGTGGAACCAGACCAGCCGGCTGCTGGACGATAACCTGCCATTCACCCAGAGGGTGCTCCGGCAGAACGGCCGGCCCCAGGTCCACCTGGCCGGCAGCTACGAACAAGCGGTGGCCATCTACCAAAAGTACCGGGACAGCATGCTGGGCATCTTCAGCGACATCCGCTGCCCCCGCAATGGAAAGCTTGACGACCGGGCCGGGATCGATTTCGTCAAAATGGTACGGTCCCAACAGCCCTATCTGCCGATAATGTTCCAGTCCAGCGAGGAGAACACCCGGCAGGTGGCCCGGGAGCTGAACGCGGCCCACCTGCTGAAGAACAGCCCCACCCTGATCAGCGATTTCCACCAGATCCTGACCGATCATTTCGATTTCGGCGATCTGGTGTTCCGGGATGAAAACCGGAACGAAGTGGCCCGGGTGGCCAATATCGAGGCTTTTCTGTCGGTGGTGGAAAGCCTGCCGCCCGACCTGCTGTGGACCTATTACCGCCAGGACGACCTTAAGCGCTGGCTGCTGGTCCGCACCGAGTTTCAGCTGGCCGAAAAGATCTACCAGCCAGGGATCGCCGGCCAAGCCGACCCCCTGCTGCTGCGCCGGGCCATCAGGGAGGCTTTCCTGGAGCATTACAACGGCATGCACCGGGGCGGCGTTTATTATTACTCCCGCCAGTTCAGGATCAAGCAGTGGCATTTCTACCGGATGGGCGGCGGCTCCATGGGCGGCAAGGCCCGGGGCCTGGCCTTCATCGACAAGGTCCTGACCGCCAACCTGAAGGACGATGACTTTCCGGAGGTCCGGATCGCCATCCCCCGGACCCTGGTGCTGGGCACCGACCTGTTTGACGATTTCATCCGCAAGAATGATCTCTTCAGCATGGCCCTGCGGGAGACCTCGGACATCCGGATCGCCAACGCCTTCATCCATGCCGAACTGCCGGCCACCATCGTGGGCGACTTGCTGGACTTCATCCGGCAGCTCAAGACCCCGCTGGCGGTGAGGTCCTCCAGCCTGCTGGAGGACGCCCTCTACCAGCCCTTCGCCGGGATTTACGTCACCAAGATGATCCCCAACAACGAGCCGAACCTGGATGCCCGTTTCCTGAGCCTGGCCAACGCCATCAAGCTGGTGTGGGCCTCCACCTTCTTCCAGCAGGCCAAGGCCTATATCGAATCCACCAACCACCGGGTGGAGGAGGAGAAGATGGCGGTGGCCATCCAGGAGGTGGTGGGCCAGAAACGGAACGGCAGTTTTTATCCCGATTTCTCCGGGGTGGCCCGCTCCTACAACTTCTATCCGGTGGGCAGCGCCACCCCCGAGGACGGCGTGGTCAACCTGGCCCTGGGGCTGGGCAAGACGGTGGTGGACGGCGGGGCCACCTTAAGGTTCACCCCGGCCTATCCCCTCGTTCTGCCGCAGTTCGGCACCACCAAGGAGATGCTCAACAATTCCCAGCGCGAATTCTACGCCATAAACATGCGGCCCCTGGCCACCACCGCCTTTGCCGAGGAGGACCAGTACCTGCTGAAGGCCGACCTGAAACAGGCCGAACTGGACGGCACCCTGGCCAACCTGGCCTCCACCTATTCCTCCCAGAACGACCAGTTCTACGACGGCATCAACCAGCCCGGGCCCCGCAGCGTCACCTTTGCCAACATCCTGAAGAACGGCGTCTTCCCCCTGGCCGGCATTTTGGAGCGGCTGCTGAAGCTCTCCCGGGAGGCCATGGGCTGCCCCATCGAGATGGAGTTCGCGGTGAATTTGGACCCCCGGAATGTCCTGCCGGCCGAGTTCGGCTTTCTGCAGGTGCGCCCCCTGGTGGTGGGCGACGAGCTGGTCAAGGTGGACCTCAGGGAGAACAATTTCAAGGACGCCCTGTGCTACAGCCACCAGGTGCTGGGCAACGGGGTCAACCAGGAGCTGCGCGATCTGGTCTACGTCAAGCCGGACACCTTCAACGCCGCCAACAGCCAGATGATAGCCAGCGAGATAGAGAAGTTCAACGCCCGTCTCAAGGAGGAGGATCGCAATTATATCCTGGTCGGACCCGGCCGCTGGGGGTCCTCCGATCCCTGGCTGGGCATCCCGGTCAAATGGAACCAGATCAGCCGGGCCAAGACCATGGTCGAGGTCAGCCTGCCCAACATGAACGTGGATCCCTCCCAGGGCTCGCATTTCTTCCAGAACATGACCTCGCTGAGGATCGGCTATTTCACCGTGCCCCTGGACCCGGAGCACGGCGGGTTGGACTGGCCGCGGCTGGAGCAGGGTCCGGTGGTCGGCGAATCGGAGAACGTCCGGCACCTGCGGTTTGCCAAACCGCTGACGGTGATGATCGACGGCCGCACCGGCCACGGGGTAATTTTGTTAGGCTGAAAATTTTAAATATTAACCCATCAACGGGAGAACCGCATTGCCCCAGAATAAACCCGAATGGCAGGTGATCATCGACCTGCTGCGCGATACCAATCCCATCCTGCTGAACCGGATCGGCCGCAAGATGATGAACTATCTCTACAAGCGCAACATCTCCAGGATCGAGGAGCTGATGAAGCGTCTGGACTCCACCTCCACCGACTGGGAGTACAGCGAGAACCAGCCCATGCCCCGCCTGAACCAGGTGCTGCTGCAGGAGATCATGGACGAGGTGTTCACCATCGCCGCCCAAGAGGTCAGCGCCGAGGAGCTCGCCCGGATGATCAGCCTGTGGGTCAAGCACGAGCAGGCCCGCTTCCTGGCCATGGCCGCCGAAAAGCGGGACGTCCCCTTGGCCGACATCACCGAGGCCGTCACCCGCTTCAGCCTGATGCCCGACGCCCAGAAGAGCCTGTCGCCCGAGGAGCGCATAGGGGTCCGGGTGGCCCTGATCCGGCGCTTCTTCAGCGAGGACCTGGATTACATCAATATCACCAAGAAATTCGTGACGGTTTTCGATTTCGCCCCGGTGCTGTCCCGCACCATCGGGCCAGCGGCCGGCAATGGCAAGCTGGGAGGCAAGGCCGCCGGATTGTTTAGGGCTGAAAAAATACTGCTGGCCGCCAAGAAGGACAACATCGCCCTGCGTAACCTGTCCATCCCCAAGACCTGGTACGTTACCTCGGACGGCATTATGGATTTTCTGCACTTCAACGCACTGGAGGAGATGCCCACCATCAAGTACCGCGATCCGGTGGAGATCCGCCAGGAGTACCCTTACATCGAGCAGATATTCAAAAATTCCTCCATGTCGCCCGAGATCATCGCCGGCCTGAGCCTGGCCCTGGACGATTTCGGCGACCGCCCGCTGGTGGTGCGCTCCTCCAGCCTGCTGGAGGATACTTTGGGAGCCTCCTTTGCCGGAAAATACAAGAGCCTATTCGTGGCCAACCAGGGCACCAAGCGCGAGAAACTGGAGGCCCTGATCGACGCCATCGAGGAGGTGTACGCCAGCGTCTTCGGACCGGACCCCATCGAGTACCGCCGGGAGCGGGGCCTGCTGGACTTCAACGAGGAGATGGCCATCGTCATCCAGGAGGTGGTGGGCCGCCGGATCGGCAAATACTTTTTCCCGGCCTACGCCGGGGTGGCCTTCAGTTCCAACGAGTTCCGCTGGTCGCCCCGCATCCGGCGGGAGGACGGCATCATCCGGCTGGTGGCCGGCCTGGGCACCCGGGCGGTGGACCGGATGGGCGACGACTATCCGGCCCTGGTCTGTCCCGGCCAGCCCGGCCTGAAGGTTAATGTCAGCCCCGAGGAGGTGATGTGGTATTCCCAGAAGAACATCGACGTCATTAACCTGACCACCCGCCGCTTCGAGACCGTCAACTTCGAGAAGCTGGTCCAGGAGCATGGCCAGGAGTATCCGGCCCTGCCCCAGATCATCTCCATCTACCAGGACGGCCAGCTGTTCTCCCCGGTGGGCACCATGATAGACTACGACAAGGGCGCCCCGGTGGTCACCTTCTCCAAACTGCTGACCCACGGCCCCTTCATCCCCCAGATCAGGGCCATACTGGACATCCTCAGCAAGGAGCTGGGCTGGCCGGTGGACATAGAGTTCGCCTGCGACGGCGACATCCACAAGCTGTACCTGCTGCAGTGCCGGCCCCAGAGCCAGTCGGGCGGGGTGCATAACATTCCGGTGCCCAAGGATGTGCCCCGGGACGATATTCTATTCACCGCCGGCAGATACGTTACCACCGCCCAGGTGGAGGACATCGAATACCTGGTCTATGTGGACCCCGCGGAATACGATTCCCTGCCCACCATGGAGGAGCTGATCCAGGTGGGCCGCACCATCGGCGAATTGAACAATAAACTTCCGCGACAGAAGTTCATCCTGATGGGGCCGGGCCGCTGGGGCAGCCGGGGCGACATCAAGCTGGGGGTGCGGGTGGGATATTCGGACATCAACAACACCGCCATGCTGATCGAGGTGGCCAGAAAGAAGAAGGATTACGTGCCCGAGGTCTCCTTCGGCACCCATTTCTTCCAGGACCTGGTGGAGGCCCGGATCCGCTACCTGCCGCTGTATCCCGACGAGAAGAACATGGTGTTCAACGAGAAGTTCTTCCAGAACGCCCCCAACCTGCTGAGGAGGATACTGCCGGAAGTCAAGAAGATGGACAAGGTCATCAAGGTGATCAACGTTTCCAAGATGATGGCCGACGCCACGGTCTCGGTGATCATGGACGGCGACAACGACCAGGCGCTGGGATTTATTAAAAGAAAGTAGCGGCTACAGCACACAGATAACACGGATGGGTACGAATTTTAGAGGAATATTGAAATGTTGTTGAGAAATATAATTACCTCTACTTTCCGAATATGTTTTGCTATTAATGTTATTATATTTATTTCATTTTTTTATCTCTATTTTAGCCTAATGAAACCGCTATCATTGGTACCATACAAATTAGCCGAGAAAAAGGCGCTAATAGATATTGCACGTAAAAGGTATATTATTCACACTAGAGGCTTGCCAATGATTAATGCTTATTCGGAATATTACAATAACTACTTGAAGGAAAGATATGGCGTGGTTTTTATCGGTCATGGCTGTGTCGTTGTTAGTGATGTTACGTATCTGCTGCAAAGTTATAATAAGACTATGCTTTCTTTTCTTAACACACATTATTCAAAAGACATTTTCCATGAAGCTGATTCATTGGCCAGAATTCATGCAGTAAAGTATGACAGCATGTATTTTTATAAAAGTATACGATAACAGACTCAAGCCTGCCCTTAGAGAAAAGACAAGCAAACCCACCTCGCTCAATCAATAATTTAAGAAACCTGTCATTCCTGACAATCTTATAACTGAATTCACCTTTCCCGTTGGCTACCATGAATTCCATTCAAAACAACTCTTTAACTTCCAGCTTAACCGGCCGTATTCCTTTGGGTATGCCAGATACTAAGATCTGCTGTGCTGCCTATCAACAAGATCAACTCCGAACACAAACAAGAACAAGAACACACAAAGCCCCCGCTTTTAGCGGGGGCTTTATTAATTTTCGTTATTATTGCCTGTCAGATATTCCACTCCACCTTATAGCGGCACACCTTGCCGCCGGTGGCCCGGCATTCTTCCTCGGTTATTTTTATATCCCTGGCCCCGCACATCTTGAGGGCCTCCTTGTACCAGCCCACCACCGTCAGGCAGTCCGGGACTGAAAAGGTCTTGGCCTCATACGTGGTTATCACCCCGGAGTTGGGGCCGGTGGCCTGGTATTCCCGGTAGCCGGTATCGTAATAGAACTTGTAGATGGAGCCGGTCTTCTTCATGAACGACTGGGGATTGCCCGGAGCCAGGAAGGTCCGGTGCTCCTTGGCCAGGCTCTTCTGGGCCGACTTGGCCCCCAGCTGTTCGAACACCAGATCGTCTCCCTTGCCCAGCACCTTGACTATGGCCTTGTCGATGTGGTCGCCGATCTCGAAGGGATACCACTGGCTGGAGAGGATGGATTCGCCTATCAGCTGCCGGTCCTCCAGGGAAAGCCCGGCCAATACCTTTTCCCAGGCCCCTTGGCCGAAGTTCTCGTTGACGAATTCCTTGCGGGCAGCTATTATCATGCCCTTGATCTTCATCGCTTCCGTTCTTTTAAAAATTGAGCATGTAATTATAGAAAACCCCGCCCCATAAGTCAATGGTATTGATATAGCTATTTACCGACAAAAGCCCCCGCTTTCAGCGGAGGCTTTGACATTTCTGTTATTGCAATTGCTTACTGGCCGGATCCAGTTTTTACTTGCCTGCCTTTTTCGCCTTTTTTGCCAGCCTTTTTTCCATCAGCGTTTTTCCGGCCTTCTTTTTACCGTCCTTTTTAATGTCCTGATCTTTACCCATGATCTTTCTCCGCTTTTAAAATTATATTTTGCCCCGGCCTTTAATGACGCAATTGTATCTCTCCGGTTGTTTTTTGTCAACATATTTTTTACGTTCAAATAGCTGTGCTTCAAACAAACCAAAGCCCCCGCTTACAGCGGGGGCTTTTAGGTAAGTCCCTCTCCCAATGGGGGAGGGACTTAGGGTGGGGTCTATACCACGCCCTGGGCCACCATGGCCTTGGCCACTTTGACGAACCCGGCGATGTTGGCGCCCGCCAGATAGTCACCCTTGGTAGCGTAGGTCTCGGAGGCGTCCAGGCACTGCTGGTGGATGGCCTGCATGATCCTCTGCAGCTTCTGGTCCACTTCCTCGCGGTTCCAGTACCAGCGGGAGCTCTGCTGGGCCATCTCCAAGCCCGAAGTGGCCACGCCGCCGGCGTTGGCCGCCTTGGCCGGCCCATACAGCACATTGTTGTCCTGGTAGATCTTGATGGCCGCCAGGTTGGAGGGCATGTTGGCGCCCTCGGAGACCAGGAAGCAGCCGTTCTTGACCATGGCCGCGGCATGGTTCTCGTCGATCTCGTTCTGGGTGGCGGAGGGGAAGGCACAGTCGAACTTGATGCCCTGTTCCTTGACCACATCCCAGACGCTCTTGCCCTCGTAATACTTGGCGCTCTTGTATTTGTCGGCATACTCCTTGGCCCGGCCGCGCTTGACCTCGGCCAGCTCCATGACGAACTTCAGTTTCTCAGCGTCGATGCCCTCCTCGTCGATGATGGTGCCGCTGGAGTCGGAGATGGACAGGGCCTTGCCGCCCAGCTGATTGATCTTCTCGATGGTGTACTGGGTGACATTGCCCTTACCCGACACGATGCAGCGCAGACCCTTGTAATCCTTCTTGCGGGTGGCCAGCATCTCGGCCCCGAAATAGACCGCGCCGTAGCCGGTGGCCTCGGGCCGGATCAGCGATCCGCCGTACTCCCGGGCCCGGCCGGTCAGCACGCCGGTGAATTCGTTGCGGATCTTTTTATAATATCCGTACATGAAGCCGATCTCCCGGCCGCCCACTCCGATGTCTCCGGCGGGCACGTCGGTGTCCTGGCCGATGTGACGGAACAATTCGCGCATGAAGGACTGGGTGAACTTCATCACTTCCATGTCGCTCTTGCCCTTGGGATCAAAGTCCGATCCGCCCTTGCCGCCGCCCATGGCCAGGGTGGTCAGGCTGTTCTTGAAGATCTGCTCAAAACCCAAAAACTTGATGATCCCCAGGTTGACCGAGGGGTGGAAGCGCAGGCCGCCCTTGTAGGGCCCGATGGCGTTGTTGAACTGTACCCGGAAACCCTTGTTGACCTGGACCTCGCCCTTGTCGTCCACCCAGGGCACCCGGAACATGACCACCCGGTCCGGCTCGCATACCCGCTCGTAGATCTTCCACTTGACGAACTCGGGGTGTTTGGCTACCGTCGGCTCCAGGGTTTTCATGACCTCCTCTACCGCTTGATGGAATTCCGGCTCCCCCGGATTCTTGGCCTTGATTTTGGCGATCACGTCGGTGATGTGGGACATCGGCATCTCCTTAAAAGTTATAAGTTAAAGGGATATTGGGATGAAATGCTGTTTTGAGTCCATTAAGTTTTGTATTATATATCCTTACCTTCAAAGTGTCAAGCTAAATATCCGGGGATTTTAGTTCCCGCCATCAGATCCAATGGTCCTGTTTTTCGTTAAGATATTTATGCATATCGTCGGCCGCCAGCCGGGCCATGCCCATGGCCGAAATGACGGTGGCCGAACCGGTGACGATATCCCCGCCGGCCCAGACCCCCGGCAGGTTGGTCCGGCCCGCAGGCGTCTGCGGCTTGATGTATCCCTTCTGGTTCCTCTCTATTTCGGAAAAACCGGAAAAGACCACCGGGTTAGGCCCGGCCCCCACCGCCACGATCACCAGGTCGGTGTCGATCAAAAAGTTCGAACCGGCGATGGGTATCGGCCTGGGGCGGCCCGAGGAATCCGGCTCGCCCAGCTTCATCTGGACGCATTCTATCTGGCGCACCCAGCGCTGGTCGTCGCCGATGAACCGCACCGGGTTGGTCATCAGGCGGAATTTGATGCCCTCCTCCTCGGCGTGATGAATCTCCTCCAGCCGGGCCGGCATCTCGCTCCGGGAGCGGCGATAAACTATGGTGGCCTCGCGGCTGCCCATCCGCAGGGCGGTCCGGGCGCAGTCCATGGCCACGTTCCCGGCGCCCACCACCACCACCTGGCGGCCCTTGGGGGCCGGGGTATCGTAATCCGGAAAGGCGTAGGCCTTCATCAGGTTCAGCCGGGTGAGATACTCGTTGGCCGAATAGATATTGCACAGGTTCTCCCCGGGAATGCTCATGAACACCGGAAGTCCCGCGCCCACCGCCAGATATATCGCATTATACCCCATCTCCCAGAGATCGTTCAGGTCGAACAGCCGGCCGATCAGGGAATTGACCTCGATCTTGACCCCCATCCGGCGCAGGTAATTGATCTCGGAATCAACGATGGCCTTGGGCAGCCGGAACTCGGGAATGCCGTAGACCAGCACCCCTCCCGGCTTGTGCAGCGCCTCGTACAGGGTGACGCTGTAGCCCTTGACCACCATGTCGGCGGCCAGGGTCAGGCCGGCCGGCCCGCTGCCCACCACCGCTATCTTGATCCCGTTGGCCGGGGCCTTTCTGGGGATCACCACCGACTGGGTCTCCCGTTCCATATCGGCCGCAAACCGCTCCAAACTGCCGATGGCCACCGGGGTCTCCTTCAGGGCCAGGATGCAGTTCTTTTCGCACTGGTCCTCCTGGGGGCAGACCCGGCCGCAGATGGCCGGCAGGGCGTTCTTCTCCTTGATCCTCTGGGCGGCCTCGGCAAATTTCTCCTGCTTGATCAGTCCGATGAACCCGGGGATGTCGATGTCCACCGGGCACCCTAGGCGGCACTTGGGGTCCTTGCAGTTCAGGCAGCGGTGGGCCTCGATCAGGGCCGTCTCCCGGGTGAACCCGTAGGGCACCTCCTGGAAATTGCGGATCCTCAGTAGCGCGTCCTGTTCCGGCACCCTCTGCCGGGCCACCTTGGGCGTAATCCTCAGTTCGTCGGCCCGGGAGATCCCGTGCCAGTGGCAGCCGGCCTTGGTGCAGATATAGAACGGTATCAGCCGGGAATGGACGGTAATCATTATCTTGGCGGCCGGCGAATCGCATTCTCCGCAGTGGGCCTCAGACTCGATCAGCGAAGTCTGGCACAGGGGGCAGGACATGTCCTCCACCACCTGTCCCTCGGCCAGCTCCAGGCTGGACCGCTGTTCGAACGCGTCCACCTTGGGGCTTAAAAACAATTCCTCCTTCCGTCCCCTAAAAGTGATATTCAGGCGGAACCAGGTTTTATTGGACTTCGGCTCGTAAAGGTTCAGCCCCTGGTGGCAGTGCGGACAGTAGATGGTGAACTCGGTGCCGGGGGCGATCTTTTCAAGCTGGTCCTTCTTCAATTCGGACATGATCGGCTCATTATCATTTGGCTCTGATGGAGAACAGGAGCGAGGTCTTCTCGTCCCTGCCATAGGTGTTGTTGCGCTGGATCAGTTCGTCGAAATCCACCTGATGCCCGTCGAAGTGCGGCCCCTCGACGCAGGCAAACCTGGTCCTGCCGCCCACCGATACCCGGCAGGCCCCGCACATCCCGGTGGCGTCCACCATCACCGGGTTCAGGCTGACCAGGGTCTTGATGTTGTACAGCTTGGTCTGCTGGCACACCGCCCGCATCATCACCAGCGGTCCCACCGCGATCACCAGGTCGATCGGCTCGGGATTGTCCCGCTCCACCAGGGTCTTCAGGGCGTCGGTCACCAGGCCGTGCATTCCGTAGCTGCCGTCGTCGGTGGCCACGATCAGCTGCTGGCAGAGGTTCTTCATCTCATCCTCCAGGATCAGAAGGTCCCGTTCCCGGGCGCCGATGATTCCCACCAGCTTGTTGCCGGCAGCCCCATAGCCCTGCAGCAGGTGGTGCAGGACCGCGATGCCGGACCCGCCGCCTATGCCGACGACGGTCCCCAGTTTGGTGAACTCCTCGGTGATGCCCAGCGGGCCCACCAGGTCCTTGATGGCGTCGCCCACCTTGAGCGATCCCAGCAGGGCGGTGGATTTCCCGATCACCATGAAGATGATGGTGATGGTGCCGTGCGACAGGTCCTTGTAGGCCACGGTCAGGGGGATGCGCTCGCCGGTCTCGTTGATCCTCAGCACCACGAATTGCCCGGGCTTGATCTTGCGGGCGATCTGGGGGGCCTCCACCGTGATCAGCACCATGTTGCCCTTGGCCAGCTCCTGGCGGTCTATTATGGGATACATCTTACCACTCCTGGCTGTCTTCCAGCATTATCAGTTTGGTGTCCTCCCCCGAGATGCCGTGCCAGGTGCAGCCCTTGCGGAGGCAGATGAAGAAGGTGATCAGTTTGTGCATGGCTCCCACGGTGATCTTGGCGATCCGTGATTCGCAGCGGTCGCATCTCTTAAGTTTTTCCATCAGGGAGCGATTGCAGTGGGGACATCTCAGGTCCCTGACCTCCTCCCCGTGGGGGATCTCTATGGTCGACCGGTTGGTGAATACGTTGAGATAGGGCGATAACAGCAGCAATCCTTCCTTGCCGCTCCTTCCCTCCACCACAAAGGTCAACGAGCTGTGATCTATCATGGTTTGTTTGCAGTGCGGGCAGTAAGCTTGAAGAAAGCTGCCGCTACAGATGACCTCCTTGGCGTCCGGCTCGGCCAAGGCAGGTTTTGCGGCGCCTGGCAGGGTCTGCTGCCGTCCGCCCCCCAGGGCATAGGTATCGTAGAATTTGGTAAGGGCCTTGTTCACATCCTCGAACTCCAGGAAGTGCTTCTTGCAGCCCTTGCGGGAGCAGATGAAGACCTTGCCTCCCTCCTCCAGCAACATCGGCACCATGGAGGCGCCGCAGATCTCGCACTCGGTGGAACTTCTCAGCGCCGTCTGGCAATGGGGGCATGACATCCTGACCAGGGCATCCTTGGCGATGGGAAACTCGCTTTCCACCTTGTAGCTGCCGTAGACCGGGGAGAGCCTCAGCCAGCCTTTCTTTCCCCGAACATCCATTCTTAAGCCGATGGCGGGATGGCCGTCGATCTTGTGCGCCTTGTCCATCAGGCTCTTGCGGCAGGACGGACACTTTACCTTCAATGCTACCTGAGAAGCCATGCTTTCTCCTCCTTTTACTTAATTTTGTCGATCATTACGAAACTTATCCACTAACAAGTAATATTCTATGCAAATTGCATACGATATTTTTTGACAGGATTTACAGGACGATCAAGATTTTGCATAACAGGTAATTATAGAAACAGAAATCCGGTAAATCGTGTTAATCGTCCGACGCCATAGCTTACCGCCCTGAATACCGGCTATGGCCGACGGCGTCCTGTCTGATTTGGTTCCGGCCTGTCCGCCTCTGGCGGGCTTGTTCGGGTTAGGTGTTATGATTAGTGTTAAAATCATCCGATTATATGTCATCGCTTTTTGATCAGTACTTGGCCGCTATCGGCATCCGGCGGCCGCCGCCGAAGGCCTTGCCGGTGACCTTGATGCCAGGGGCCGCCTGTTTGCGCTTGTATTCATTCAACCGAACGGCATTTATCACCCACTCCACCGTATCCCGGTTCAGACCCTGGCCAACCAGCTGATCAATCGACAGATCATCCTCCAAATAGCCTTCCAGTATCCTGTCGAGGATCTCATATGGCGGCAGGGTATCCTGGTCCTTCTGGTCGGCCCTCAGTTCGGCCGAGGGGGCCTTGTTGATTATGGCCCGGGGGATGATCTCCCGATCCCGGTTGATATGATCGGCCAGCCGGTAGACCATGGTCTTGGGAATATCCGATATCACCGCCAGCCCGCCGCTCATGTCGCCGTAAAGCGTGCAATAGCCTACTGCCAGCTCGCTTTTATTGCCGGTGGTCAGCACCAGGTGCCCGAACTTGTTGGAGAAGGCCATCAGGATGTTGCCCCGGATGCGGGCCTGGACGTTCTCCTCGGCTATGTCCGGGGCCCGGCCTTCGAAATGGGGTTCCAGTATTTCCAGGTATTTCTGGTAGATCTCGGTGATGGATATCTCCTTGAGCGCGATGCCCAGCTTGTCTGCCAGCTTGCGGGAATCGTCCACGCTTCCCTGCGACGAGAATGGCGAGGGCATGGTGATGCCCAGCACGTTCTCCGGCCCCAAAGCCTCTGCGGCCAAGGACGCTACCACCGCCGAATCGACCCCCCCGGACAGGCCCACCACCGCCTGCCGGAAGCCGCACTTGCGGAAATAATCCTTCACTCCCAGCTTCAAGGCTGAATATATCGATTCGATCTCATCATGAACCGGAGGTTCGGCGGTCTTGCCCGGCAGGGTGCTGTCGATGGTCACCACGTCATCCTGGAAAGCCGGCAGCGACCAGGCCATATGTCCTTTCTTATCCACCCCGAAACTCCGGCCGTCAAACACCAGCTCGTCGTTTCCGCCGATCTGGTTGACATAGATGAACGGCGATCCGTGTTTTTTGGCGTGCCGCCCGATCAGTTCGAACCTGGTCCTTTCCTTGCCGGCCTCGAACGGTGAGGCCGAAATGTTTATCAGCAGGCTGGCCCCCATCTTGGCCAGGTCGGCCACCGGATCGTAATCGTAAGGTTTGCGCTTGGGCCACAGATCGGGATGATTCCAGGCATCCTCACAGATGGTTACGCCCAGCCTCTCTCCCTTGAAATCGATCAATCCCACGGAATCGGCTGGATCAAAATACCTGACCTCGTCGAAAACGTCATAGCCGGGCAGCAAGGTCTTGTGCTGGGCTGTCAATTGCCTGCCATTATGGATGAAGATGGCCGAATTGTACAATCCCTTGCCGCTATCCTTGCCGGTCAGAGTGGGTGACCCGAATATCAACCCGGTCTCCGGGTGATCCCAGGAAGTCTCCGTCAGGTTCTTGATGGCAGCGCTGCAACGCTCAATGAACCAGGGTTTCTCCAGCAGGTCCCGGGGCGGGTAGCCGGTCAGGAACAATTCGGGGAAAATTATCAGATCAGGCTTCTGGGCCTTGGTCTGGGCCAGAACGCCGGTTATCTTCTTGGCGTTCCCCTCTATATCGCCCACCAGGGGATTAAGCTGGCAGATGGTTATCTTCAATTTTGGTTGTACTCCGTCATTGCGGATTTGCTGTTTACCATTGGTTATTTACCCATAGGTGCACGACGCGCTGTGTCTATATATTGCCGGGGTTGTATTTTTAGGCCGGTAGACGGATGGAGCGGTGATGGTGTTAGAAAATCATGATCCTGTTTTTCCCCTGTTGGGATTTTCGTCGTCCTGCGCCCAATATAAATGGTTCTCAATGATATATTGTTTGATTTTATCGTATGATTTATCGTTTCGGATAACGTGTTCGTAGAACCGACCCTGCCAAATGGCTGGTTCGTTTTTTGCCCGTATTAGATTGATTTGTCTGGTCACCGCAGATTTATAAGACCGAATGATGGTCGATAATGACCCTATCTGCGGTTTCCCGAACAATGCGCGGGATGGTAGGGACACGGCATGCCGTGTCCCTACAGGTGGTTCGGTAATTATAATGGTGCCGTGGATATGGTTGGGCATTATTACGTATTCGCCCAACAAAACGTTGGCAAAATGTTGTGGTATTGCCCGCCAACATTGATCGGCAATTTCTCCGTATGGGTTTAATTTCATTTGCCCATCGGCTATTTCGCCGAACAAACATTTTCGGTCCTGGGTGCAAATGGTTATGTAATATGCACCGCCTTGCGAATAATCGTATTCCGGCAGGCGGATAGAACGGCGTTTATGTTTGGGATTGTTTGCGGACATGATATCATTGAATAAACGGTTATCGCGTTACCGTAGGGGCACGGCATGCCGTGTCCCACAATATCGGTTGGTTTTCATTCCCCTTTTGGCAATTCCCCCGGTTGTGTTTCCCCGTTGGTTATTCCCCCGTAGGGACACGGCATGCCGTGTCCCTACAATGCCGGGGTTGTATTTTCAGGCCGGCAGGCGGGTGGGACGGCCACGGTGGTTTTTTAAAATACTTATAAATTTATATTTACGATATCTTTACTATCACGCCAAAACATTTTTAATGGATAATATGGTGTTTCTTGATCTAGTGAATAATTGTAATAACAAATGCCTTTAATTTGTGGTTGTAGTTTCAATGCATTGGTCCAATAGGTTTCTATCATTTGTATTTCATGGCTATAGTGTTGACCGCTGTTTGTCATTTCACTGAATATTGTTGGTATTGCAGCGTTAATTGTTGAACAATTATTTACCCCCAAGAAAACAAGATTTTTAGAATACTGCTTAAATTGATTAGCCTTTTGTGAACCTGTTAATTTATTTATTATTTTCACGGTGATCTCATCAAACCATGGGTAAGCATTATTACACCATCTTCTTGATATTGTGCCGACATCTGTTTTATCTATTTCTAACTGTATTCCAGATATTTGAAGCCCCTTAAAATCATTCTTTATAATCATTTCGTAAATGTCATTAATATAACTTTCAATTCTGTTATAATTCCCGTCTATAATGCCTGCATCACATATCATTGTTAATGATTTATCTGCCAAATAGCCGCTATATTCTAATTTCCACTGAAGCCGTTCTGTAAATATCGTATCCTCAATAAAACCATTTAGGGTTGTGACTTCAATACCTATATTTTCGTTGTCTATATCTGCATAAGCGTCAATTCCACTTCTTCCAGTATTACGGATCACTTTGTTTTTTACTTGGAGGTAATCTATTATATAGTTTTCAGCAGTATTTGTAAAAAAATTTATGTCGCCCGTTAAAAACCAATCCTGTAATTTTCCGTTTGCACCGGACCCAATTAATTTTTGGACTTTACTGTCCAACGTTTTCAAACACCCATTCATTTGCGGTATTCCGAGCCATCTAACAATTAGTGGTGATTTCTCTGGCACAATAGGCGTTATTAGAACATTTTTGCTTTGTAGATAGTTTCTTATATTATTACACACATTCCCCCTCCACCACTTTTATCTCTTCTTCTGTTAGGCCGTATAGCTCGTAAACTAATTTGTCTATCTGCTTGTCTGTGGCGGCAATTTGGCGGGTTATGGTTTCTTTTTCGTTGGGGTTTTTAATTCCGTTGATATCACTTTTAAGCTTTATTATTTTATCAACTAAAGCAACCATGTTTTTTCGATAGGCCTTATCATTTATTTTGTTTGTAATGGGAACTTGTCCCAAACTAAATATTGTAACTTGAGGAAACGAGTTTTTAAAATCAGAAAAAGACAGTTTCCAATAATATTCTATTAACTTTGAATTTATTATGCCAAGTACTGATTTTTCAAAATCTATATCTTGATGAATTATTGTAAATATATTGCCCGTTACTGCAATTGGCTTTTCTATAATTGCTGCCGTTGGCCTGGTGCCTATCTGCCTAATAACTACTTTGTGCTTTGCAAAATGAACTGCTTCGTCCCAACAACCGCCGGATGTTTTAGGCCTAACAAATTTAACAAAGGATGAAGGGTTGTTTGCATAATACCTAAATACATCACCACCAGCCAAAATTGGCACATACTCATTGGTCATCTTCTTGTCGGAAAAATATTTATCTTTGTCGCCAGTAATTAATCCCCTGTTGACAGACGTAACATCTATCAACTTTTTATTTTCATTATTTAATTTAGCAATCAGACCAACATTTTCCTCATTAAGCAAAACATTCCATACTTTACCTTCCAGTTCCGAGAATCTACTTTGTTTAATACGGTTATAAACGATCTCTGAATTGTATTTTGCCTTTTCTAATTCTAATGTTGTTTTTATAATGTTATTATTCCGTACATTATCTCTTGGCTCTCTTTCAACTACCAATACACAGGTATAAACGTCTGCCTGTTCAAATACTTTTTCCCCAGCTAAACTAATTTTATTAATGCGTATATTGCCTAACAGCCATTCTCTAAGGTTCTCAACATGTACATTATTTAACAGAGTTGCGGGTATAATATAACCAAGCAACCCATTATTTTTTTGTAAACGTATTCCCTTTTGAAGAAATACGTGGAATAAATCGATTTTAAATTCCGCAACGGTATAATGGCTCTTTATATAATCTAAAATATCATTTGATGTATTATGTGGTTGTATCATTCTATACGGCGGATTCCCAATCACCGCATCAAAGCCTTGGCCTGAGCCTGTCGAATGACCGCCCCGCTTCATTATCTCCGGAAACTCCCTTTCCCAATCAAACGGGTTTATTTTGGCGCCGTCATCGTTACCGGACACGGCTTGCCGTGTCCCTACGGGTTTTTCCTTGGGCGACCGGCCGGTCGCCCCTACGGTATCCCGCAATGATAACTGCCCCTCGTAAAAATCCGGCCCGATCAGACTATTTCCGCATTTTATATTCCCGTCAATATTGGGCAAGGCCCGTTCCTTGAACATCTTCAACTGCTGTTCCATGCCTTCCCGGCTTTCGTTCTCCAACACCTTCAAAAGCAAGGACAGCTTGGTCACTTCCACCGCCTGGCTGTCAATGTCCACCCCAAAGATATTGTTCAAAAGGATCTTCTTGGCCTCGCTGGTGGTCAAACGCCAGGCCCCGCGCCCGTCGGTAAAAACGGCCTTGGGGTATTTTTTGGGTTCGTTGGCCGTGTACCAGTTCAAATGGTATTCCAGCAGGTATTTATAGGCCCCTATCAGGAACGAGCCGGAGCCGCAGGCGGGGTCAAGGATTTTGATGGATTCGATTTCCTTCGGGGTCAGGGATGCAAGCCTCTCTCCGCTGCGGGGAGAGGTTGGAGAGGGGTCAGACTTGGGTGCCAACAACGCCCCCACCGTATTCTTCACAATGTAATCAACGATATATTGGGGTGTATAATAAACGCCCCCGGCCTTGCGCACTTCGGGCTTTTCCTCCACCTTGGCGTGGTGCCCGGCGGTTAAACGGATGACCTTGCCCAAAAACTGCTCGTAAACCTGGCCCAATATTTCTATCGGCATTTGCGAGAACACATAGGGCGAGGCCGGGTAATACATCTGCCCGATTATTTCGCTTAGGGTCTTGTCGTCTATTTTCAGCCGTGTGGTTATCTGGTCTTTAGTGAAATCGAACAAACCGGCGTTGTAGCGGTCATCGGCCAGTTTAAAAAGGTTGATCAGCCTTTTGTAAATGTTTTCCGAGATTAGCAAACCTTTTAAATTTTCCGAAGCTTCCAGGTTTCTGTCTTCGCATATCCGCAGAAAAATGATCCGGTCAATTATGGTCTGCACCGCATAATTCAGGTCATCGTTGCTTACTTTTTCATTTCTCATGGCCAGATTCTTGGCCAATATCTCCCGCCAATGCTCTATGTCCTTTAAGAATTCCTTGTCCACCTCGGTAGTGCCCTTCTTCTTGGCGTCGGCCTGGGCATACTTGTCGAACGTGCCCTTTAGCACGGCCTCTTTGGAGAACAGGTCGTATATCTCGTCGAATTTTTCCAGGTATTGGTCATAGGTGTAAAAAGCCACCCGGCCCACCGAGGCCTTGTCGGCGGGCTTGGGCTTTAGGCGGCAGTCGTAAACCGCCAATTCGTCAAAATCGGAAAGAATAGCCAAAGACAATTTTGCCGACCAGGAATAACGCCGCACCTGGTAGGCCGGTCCGATATCTTCTTTTATGGAAACCGACGGCTTCTTGGCCTCCACAAAAAACTTGCGCTGTCCGCCGACTCTGAAGGAATAATCCGGGGCCTTGGTCTGCTCCCCAACCTTGATGGCGTCTTCGTGGATCACGTCCTTGTACTGCTCGGCCAAGCCCTCTTTATTTGTTACATCCCAGCCCAAAGCCTCGAAAAACGGATCGAGGAATTCCCGCCGCAGTTGGGTTTCGTTGTATGAACCGTTCCTGTAGCTTTCTTCGTTCTGACGGAATTTGAAGATCAGGTTTTCTATGGCTTTTATTGCTGCTTCTTTTTGGCTCATAATAAAGTTACATTACAATTTGAGATAATACTATAGGCTGTTTAAAATATAAGATACCTTAATTCAAAATCAATGTCAAGCAACATTTTAAAACAAAAAGCCGTGGCTTATGTAAGCCACGGCTTGAAATGAATTTGACGGTCAGTCCTGTTTCACCGCCAGCTGACTGGCGGCCTCCACTAATTTGATGAATTCGGCCCGATAGCCCTCGGGATCATTCCCCCGGGAGTTTCTGGCCAGCTCCAGGACCTGGCGGTAGCTAGCTTTTCCCTTGTGCTCCGAATCCCGAAGCAGCAGGCCGAACTCGGCCACCGCCGAGGCAAATCGCAGATCCTCGGGAAGCATGGCCATATCCGCCCCGCCGTCACGGACCGGTTTGGATATCAGCTGGCTGGCCTGGCCGTCGGGGTCCTTGTAGCGAAGTTTCACCGTCATCAGCTCCCCGGAGAAACTGCCGCTTGGTTTTGCCTGGACCTTCTGGTATTTTAGATCGTCGACCTGGGAGATCTTTTCATTGGACCCGGCCGGCACCAGCTCGTAGAGTGCGGTGACCGTGTGGCCCACTCCCAGCTCTCCGGCGTCCTTCCTGTCGTCGTTGAAGTCCTCCTTGTTGAGCATCCGGTTCTCGTAGCCGATCAGCTTGTAGGCCTTGACCCGGGCCGGGTTGAACTCCACCTGGATCTTGACATCCTTGGCGATGGTGAACAGGGTCCCGGCCATCTGGTTGACCAGCACCTTTTTGGCCTCGGTGATGTTGTCGATGTAGGCGTAATTTCCGTTGCCTTTGTCGGCCAACTGTTCCATCCGGGAGTCCTTCAGGTTGCCGCTGCCGAAGCCCAGCACCGAGAGGAATATCCCGGCCTCCCGCTTCTGCTCGATCATCCGGATCAGTTCCGAGGTGGAAGAGACCCCCACGTTGAAATCGCCGTCGGTGGCCAGTATCACCCGGTTGTTGCCGCCCTTGATGAAATTCTCCTTGGCCGTCCGGTAGGCCAGCTGGATCCCGGCCGCGCCGGCGGTGCATCCCCCGGCCTCCAGTTTGTCCAGGACATCCAGGATGACCTTTTTATCCTTTCCCGAAGTGGACGGCAGGGCCAGGCCCTCGGAGCTGGCGTAGACCGCAATGGCGATCCGGTCATTGGGCCGGAGTTGGTTGACCAGCATTTTGAAGGCCGATTTCAGCAGGGGCAGTTTGTCGGGGCTCTGCATGGAGCCGGAGACATCTATCAGGAAGACCAGGTTGGTGGGGGGCAGTTTGTCGCGGGATATCTCCTTGCCTTTGATCCCTATCCTGGCCAGCCGGTGCCCGCTGTTCCAGGGACAGGGTCCGGCATTGGCGATGATGGAGAAGGGCCGGCCGTCGTCCGGCAGGGGATAGTCATAATCGAAATAATTTATCATTTCTTCGATGCGCACCGCATCCTTGGGAGGCAGCTGTCCGTAATTGAGGAACCGGCGGACATTGGCATAGGAGGCCGGGTCCACGTCGATGGAGAAGGTGGACAGCGGGTTCTGGGTGACCTCCAGAAAGCGGTTCTCATAGATCCGGGAATATTCCTCGGTGTTGTAACCGGGAGGAAGCATATACCCTCCGCTAACGTCGCATGGAGCTGATGTCATTTCATAGCATGCTTTCTGGGCACCGCGGGAAGCCGGATATTTCCTCTCGTCCTTGACCAGCCCCAGGGTCTGCAGCAGTTTTTTGCCGTGAACCTTCAATTTGAATTCCAATTTGACCGTGGAATTGGCCTTCACCTGCACTTTCCGGGTCTGACTCTGGTAGCCGGCCAGGGAAGCCTGAACCTTGTATGTTCCCTCAGGTATGCCGGTGAACTGGTAGTGCCCGGCCTTGTCCGAAACTGCCAAATACGAGGTGCCCGGGATTATCAACGTGACCCCGGTCAGCAGATTGTCATTGACGCTGTCAGTCACCTTACAGGAGATAATGCCGGTCCCGGCGGCGCCGATAAAGCTGGCCGAGATCAAGGCCAGCGCTGCGGCTGCGATCAGGGGAAGGATCCTGTTTTTCATCTTCGTTTCTCCGGTTTATGGTTGATTTTTACGGTTGACTGTCCGATATACCGCCCGCCGGAGGAAAATATTCCCAAAAATATTTTATTTTTATTGGATACAATATTGTAGGGGCAGGTCTCAGACCTGCCCCTACGGTTTGGCGTTTCAAACGGAAAGCCCCGGTTTCCCGGGGCTTTGGTAAATTATTGATACTATTTAATATTCCTTTATGATCATCTCGCTGAGCGATCTTTTCGGCACATGGTGCACCTGCTTGTCGTCCCGCCAGTATTCAATACTTCCGTCAGTCCCGATATCATCTATCATCACCGTCTCGGTCGGCTTGCCCAGGGCAATGACCAGCGGCATCTCGTATTCATCACTGATATCAAGCGCTTTTTTCAAACCCTCACGGTTCACCGAGGCCAGCATGCACCCGCCCAGGCCCTTTTCCACCGCTCCCAAAAGTATGCTCTGGGCGCAGATCCCGGCATCGTAAGGCAATTTGCTGGGGCAGATTGAATCATCCCACAGCAGGATGATATAGGCCGAAGGCCTCTCGCCCTCGGCCGGCCCTGGCCAGTCTTTCAGGTATTTGGCCCAGGCCATGAACGGGAAAATGGTTTCATTGATCTTGGGATCGGCAATTAGGATATACTTCAACGGCTGGAGATTGCCGGCCGAACCGGACAGCCGGGCCAACTCCACCAGTTCCCGCAGAACAGCAATATCTATTTTGTATGATTCTTGAAACCGCCGATAGCTGCGATTTTTAAGGATAATGTCTTTCAACATGATTTTACCGATTTTCTGGTTAATTCAATTGTAGGGGATGGTTTCAAACCATCCCCTACAGGATATTAATGCATGAATAAAAGATCATTTCTTTCCTTTGTATACGAATCTTCCATTCTTGTTGATATATCCCCACACCCCTCCGGTGACGCTGCCCTTGGCGTTCATCTCCCCGCCGATATTGACCAATGCCAGCCCGCCTTTGAAATCCCAGGCGAAATCGAACTTGTTCTCTATCACCATCCGGCCTTTCTGGTCGATGAAACCCCACTTGCCGCCCGACACGATGCCGTTCTCATTCATCCTGCCGCCCTTGTTGACCAGGGCCAATCCCTCGGAGAAGTCCATGGCCCCGTCGTACTGCGGCACTATCACCACCTCGCCGGTCCGGTTGATGTAGCCCCGCTTGCCGCCCACCCTGATCGCCGCCAGGCTTTCATGAAAATCGGAGCCGGCGTCGAAGTGCGGCGCGATGGCCAGCGCCCCGGAAGTGTCCATATAGCCCCATTTCTGCCCGCTCTTGACCGAGGCCAGCCCTTGGGAAAAGGCGTTGGCGTCCTCAAAATATAACTGGCTGATCTTGCTGCCGGACCTGTCTATGAACCAGATATTGTCATCCAGCCGCACCACCGCCCGGCCCTGGGAGAAATTGGAGGCGTAGACATACCGGGCCTCTATCACTATTTTCCCAGAGGTGTCGATATATCCGTATTTGTCATTCTCCCTGACCGGAGCCAGACCTTCGAAAAAATTTCGGGCATCGTTATATCTTATTTCTATGACCGCTTTGCCTTGCTGGTCTATATAGCCGTACTTGTCGTTCAGCCTGACCAGAGCCAATCCGTGGGAAAAGCTGCGGGCATCGTCGTACTTAGGTGCGACGACAATTTTGCCGCTGCGGTCAATGTATCCCCGCTTGCCGCCCGACAACAGCCCCAGCTCGTTGGGTTTCCCTCCGATGTTGATCAGTGCCAAACCCTGGGAGAAATCCTTGGCGTCATCGAACTGCAGGTTTATGACGATCTTTCCCCTGGGATTTAGATACCCCCATTTGCCGCCGATCACATAGCCCATCTCGTTCTTGCTGCCGCCGATGTTGACCAGGGCCAGCTCCTCCGAAAAGTTGAAGGCCCAGTCGAACTCCGGCTTGATGGTCATCCTGCCCCGGGCGTTGATATAACCGAATTTCCCGGCAGACATGACTGGAAACAGCTTGACCTGGTCACCAGCCCGGATGGCCAGCGGCCCGGCCATTATGATCAGGCTCGCTAAAAAGACAATGGTTTTTTTCATCTTAACCTCCGTCAGTTTGTTACTTGTCTTCGCAGCCCCCGCAGCAGCTTCCATGTTCATGATCATGTTCGTGGTCGTGGTCGTGTCCGCAGTCGCCGTGTCCGCCGCCGCAACCGCCGCAGCCCTGGTGATAGCCCTCGGGCACAGCCCCAGTTTCGATCAATTTAAGATTGAAGGTCAGATCCTTGCCGGCCAGAGGATGATTGGCATCCAGCGTGGCATGGGTTTGGCTGATGGCGGTGATGGTCACCGGCACGTGTTTCCCGTCCTCCATGCTCAAATGGACCCGTTTGCCCAGCTCCGGTTTGGCATGGGGGCCGAATTTGTCCAGTTCCACCTCCACCACCATTTTGGCCTGATGCGGACCGTAGGCCTGGTCGGCCGGAATGATCACCTTTTTGCTCTCATCCACCTTCATGCCGTCGATGGCCTGGTCGAATCCCGGGATCACCTGGCCCGAGCCCAGTATGAACTCCAACGGATCGCCGTTCTCAGAGGTGTCGAATACCTTTCCGTCGTCAAAAGTCCCAGTGTAATGCACTTTTACCAGATCGCCCGATTTTGCCTGAATCATCTGTAATTCCTTGTTATAATTCAAATTTCTCTCGCCTTTAAATTAAGGGAGCGTCTATTGTTTTTAAGGATAATCTATTTACCGCGGTATGTCAATGGCTAAAAAATAGTCTAAAAAATAGTCCCGGCAAAGATGTCTGGGCTATCAAGTTTATCTTTTGTTTTATAAATCTATAAATGCCCTTGACAAACTGTTCGGGATTTATTATAATTAGATGGTTGTCTAATTAACTAATATTCTAATTATTGCCATAATGAAAGAAAATAGCGTGTTCCAGGCGTTGGCTGACCCCACCCGACGGGAGATCCTCCGACTGCTCCGCAATGGCGACATGACGCCCGGTGAAATGATAGGCAGTTTCAATATCACCCAGCCATCTCTTTCCCACCATCTGAATATGCTCAAGCAGGCCGACTTGGTAATCGCCCAGCGGCAGGGTCAGAATTTAGTGTATTCCCTGAATGTCAGCGTTTTCGAGGAGACGGTCGGCATGATGCTGGACATCTTCGGAAAAAAGAACAATAACAAGGAGTGAGAAAACCATGTACCTGATTACTTGGAAAAAAGAAATACCGGCCATCATGTTGGTGCTGTTGGTCATTGCCATCACCCTGGCGTTGTACCCTCATTATCCGGACCAGTTGGCAATTCACTGGAACCTGCGGGGCGAGATTGACGGTTACGCCGATAAAACCGTCTTGAATGCACTGATGATGCCATTGGTAACCGTGGCCATCATGGGATTAATGTTGTTCTTTCCCTTCATTGATCCCAAGCAAGAAAAGTACGCCCTGTTCGACCAGCCCTACCGGACCATCAGGTTTGCCATTGTCGCGCTGTTCTGCTTGGTTCAGGGCAGCATGATCATGACCTACATCGGCCATCCGATGCCGATCACGAAATTCACAACGGCAGTACTTTCACTGCTGATCATCGTAATGGGCAACCTGATGGGCAAGATCCGCCAGAATTGGTTTATAGGATTCAGGTTCCCCTGGACGCTGGAGTGGGAGGATGTCTGGAACCGCACCAACCGCTTGGGTGGCAAACTGTTCGTTGCATCCGGGATGCTGGGACTGGCTGGTTTGCTGCTGCCCTCGGTATGGACAGAGTTGTTGCTGTTCGGTTCGCTGTTGATTGCGGCAGTAATAACGATCATCTACTCTTTGTTTATTTTTAGAAAGCCAAAAGTGAACTGATCCGCGACAGGTCCGCATACAAGTAAAAAATCCCTCTGGAAATCAGAGGGATTTTTATTGGGTTCATACTCAAAAAACAGCCCAGGCATTGTCGCCTGGGCTGTTTTTACATGATTCAAATTACCGGATCAGTCCCTCTTTCTTCTTAAGCTCGGCCGCCTTCTTCTCCATCACGTCCGAAGCGAATCCGGCGCTTACTGCCTTGCCCTTCTTCAGGCTGGGAATGCCGAATTGCTTTTGGCCCGATTTCTCCTTGGGCAGGTTCGGCAGGGGCGCGCCGCCCAGTTCTATCAGCACCTGCTTGGTGATCTTGCCGGAAAGCGGCTTTATGCCGGCCTTTAGGTGTTGCAGGCGTCCCTCGCTGTTGATGAAACTGCCGTCGTTCTCGGCAAAGGCCGAAGCAGGCAGGACGATGTCGGCCATTTTGGCGGTCTCGGTCAGGAACATGTCGCAGACAATGAGTTTTTCCAGTTTGGCCAGAGCGGTCTTGGTCTTGGAGCCGTTGTCCAAGCTGCCTGCCGGATCTTCGTTGAGCAGAATTGCAGCTTTGATCTTCGATAACCCGGAGACATCGGTATTGACGAAGCGGTCCACTCCGTTGGCATTGGCCTTGGCCCGCAGGGCGATGAAGTTCTGCGGAGCGTCCATCAAAAGAAGGATGTTGGCAATGGCCGTGGCGGTCTCGGTATCTATGCCGTCGGCGTTAAACACCAACAGACAGTTCTGGTCGGCCAGCATCAGTTTGGTCAGGCCATCGATATCGTTCTTTTTGAGTCCGCTGTTTGTTGCGACAGCCGTTGAACTGAGTTTGCCCAGGGCCTTGGCCAATTCCTGGTATCCGGGATATTTGGACCGGCACTTGGCCAGCAGGGCTTTTAGCACGCCGTTCAGGACGAAAGATAACCCGCCTTTCTTAATGATTAATTCCTGCGCGGCGATCTCGCCCAGCTTGGTAGATCCTTCCTGCAGAGAGAAAAGTTTGGCGCCCTGTTTGACGGCCTTTCGGACCATCTGGGAGAACACCGGATGCTCGGCATAGGTATCGGAACCGATAAGTATGATGTTTTTGGCCTCGGCCAGCGACTGATACCCCTTGCCGGAAGAGGACCCCAGGATGCCGGCCAGGATATCCGGGACATTCCCGCCGGCAAAACTGCCGAACTGTTTGACGCCCTTCTTCTCGGCCCAGGAGCGCAGGCCCTCGGCCTCTTCGATACTGGTCCGGCCGGAGGCGAATACCGCCACCGAATCCGGCCCGTATTTTTTGACGATGGCGTCTATATCGGAATTGACCTTGCTTATGGCCTCGGGCCAGGCGATCTCCTTGTGTTTGGCCCCGGACCTGGCCAGCGGAGCGCTCAGCCGTTCCGGGCTGTGCAACAATTCGAACCCGAACTTGCCCTTGAAGCACAGCGAGCCCTGGCTGACCGGGCTGTCCTCATTGCCGGTGACCCGGACCACCTTGTTGTCCATGATGTTCAGGTCCAGTCCGCAGCCCACCCCGCAGAAGGTGCACACCGAGGGGACCTTCTCCATCTTCCAGGGCGAGGGCTTGATGTGCCGCACCCGCTCGGTCAGCGCCCCCACCGGGCAGGTCTCGATGCAGGCTCCGCAGGACACGCAGGGCGATTCGGGATAGGGCTTCTCCATGGTCGGGGCCACGATGGCGTTGAACCCGCGGTAGACGAAGCCCAGGGCCGCCGCCCCCACCACCTCCAGGCACATCCTGACGCAGCGGCCGCACATCACGCATTTGCTTTGGTCGCGCACCAGGAAGGGATGGCTGTCGTCGATGGGATGCTGCTTGACCTCGCCCATGAAGCGCTGGACCATCACGTCGTAGACCGTGGCGTAATCCCGCAGCTTGCACTCCTGCATGTCGGCGCAGCCGCACTCCAGGCAGCGCTTGGCCTCCTCGATGGCGGTAAGGCGGGAGAAGCCCTTCTCCACCTCGTCGAAGTTCCTTCTCTGGGAGGGCTCCAGCATCGGCATCCTGGCCTTGGCCTTTTTGGGCTCATCGGCGAACAGCTCCTTAGGGACCTGGTTGATCTTGCCCTTGGTGATGTTGTATTGTTTTACTTTCTTTTCAGTCTTGTCGTATCTCAGGTATTTGTCGATCGCCAGAGCCGCCTTGCGGGCCCCGCCTATGGCCTCCACCACGGTGGCCGCCCCGGTGGCCATGTCCCCGGCGGCAAATACCTTGGGATCGGCGGTGGCCCCGGTCTCGGGGTCGGTCTCCAAAGTTGTCCAGCGGGTTACTTTTAGATTATGATTCTCACCCAGACCCGACAGGTCGGGGCTCTGCCCGATGCAGGAGATGATCAGGTCGGCCTCGATGTGGAAGTCGGAGCCCTGGACCGGCACCGGGCGGCGGCGGCCCGAGGCGTCGGGCTCGCCCAGCTCCATCTTCTGGCAGGAGATGGCCCCGTTCTTGTCGTGGGTGCAGGCGATCACCCGGGTGGGCGCGGTCAAAAACTGGAACTTGACCCCCTCGTGCTTGGCCTCCTCGATCTCGAAGGGGTTGGCCGGCATCTCCTTTTCCGAACGGCGGTAGACAATGAACACCTCCTCGGCCCCCAGTCGCAGGGAGGTCCGGGCGGCGTCGATGGCGGTGTTGCCGCCGCCGATAACCGCTACTTTTTTAATCTTGCCCTGAGCAAAGTCGAAGGGTTCGCCCATGGCCAGGCGCTTAAGAAAATCTATCCCGGCCACCACCCCGCGGTCCTCCTCGTTCTCCACCCCCATCCTGGAGGAGGCGTGGGCCCCCATGCCCAGGAATACCGCGTCATACTGGTCTTTCAGGCCCTCCAGGTCGATATCCTGGCCTAATCTTTGGTTGTATTTTATCTCCACCCCCAGATCGGTGATGGTCTTGACCTCCTGGTCCAGCACCTCCTTGGGCAGGCGGTACTGCGGTATGCCGTAGCGCAGCCAGCCGCCGGACTTGGGCAGAGCCTCGTAGACGGTGACCTGATGGCCCTTCTGGCGCAGGTAATAGGCGGCGGTCAGCCCGGCCGGGCCGGCCCCCACCACCGCCACCTTCTTGCCGCTGTTGGGCGCCACCGGGGGCATATACGGCTGGCCGGAGTTGAGGTCGAAATCGGCCGCATGCCGCTTGAGGTAGCAGATGGACACCGGCTCCTCCACCAGGTTGCGGCGGCACTCGGTCTCGCAGGGATGGGGACACACCCGGCCCAAGCTAGCCGGCAGTGGCAGGGTCTCCTTGATCAGCTTGATGGCCTCGGCCTCCATGCCGTTGGCTATCAGCGCGGTGTAGCCCTGGACGTCGCAGCCGGCCGGGCAGGTGTCCACACAGGGTCCGATGCAGTCGCCGGAATGGTTGGACAGCAGCAGGCCCAGCGCCATCTGGCGGGCGGCCCTCACCCGCTCGTTCTCGGTCTCCACCACCATCCCGTCCATCACCTTGGTGGCGCAGGCCGGCACAAAGCCCCGGGCGTTCTTGACCTCCACCAGGCATACCCAGCAGGAGCCGTAGGGCTCCAGCTTGCTGTCATGGCACAGGGTGGGGATGAAGGCCCCCTGCTCCTTGGCCACCTCGACGATGGTCTGATTGGAATCGCAGGCGATCTGTTTGCCGTTGAATGTGATGTTAATTGAAGGCATCTTCTATTTCCTTGTTATATTCTTAATGCTTATACGATTTATATGTTATCCTACTGGCAAGAACAACGAAACTCCTCTTTCTTTTTTGAAATGTGGTTGGTGAAGTAGTTGCGTATATTCTCATCATCACACAGGTCAATCAATTTTTCCCAAGTTAAAATTACAACAGGAACATCTTTGTTATCACATAAACGGCGATAGTTGCTTTCGTCCTTTTTTATTTGTTTTCGAACATTTCCCCATTTTTCATTTGTAACAAGAAGCACTTGTATTAAATTCATTCCTTTTTTTATCTTTTCAACTTCCACAATTCTACTTGCATTCTGGTTAATATCTTTTTTTATCGTCCAATTGCTTAAAAATTTTGCTTCTATGCATAGCATTGTTTTATTTTCCATGTCATAAACCAATATATCAGCTAACTCGCCTTTATCAGCACACGAATCAAATAAATAAGCGTGAATATCAAAAGTAGCATATGTATTTTTCGGCGATAGAAATAATTTCTTTGTGGGTGAATAATTTATATATTCTTCAGCACTTTCATTAATTAACTCACAAAAATTTTCAACACGCTTCTCATACCCAGATATAAGTTCGTTGAAAAAATACCCTGCAAAGAATTTAAAATAAAGATTTCTCTCCTTCTCTGATTCGAAAGCTGCTTGTGTGTTGAATAACATGGTTATATCCTTCCAGTGATGTTTCGCAATATACCCAATTATATTTCTATAAAGTATAGAATAATTTACTTAGCAAGGCGAAAACCAAGGCTGCTGTTGCGGCCGTCTGGGCCGCCGCTGGCACGATAGGAAACGCGGCAGTTGTTATCGTTACCGATGAAAGAGCCTCCGCGGATCACGCGTGAGGTGCCGGTAGTCGGCCCAGCGGGGTTGCTGGACGTACTAACGCTGTAATAGTCGCTTTGATACCAATCGTTTACCCATTCCCACACATTCCCGGCCATGTCGTAAACCCCATAGGGGCTTATGCCCGTTGTAAAGAAATCCACCGGTGAGCTGTAGGCAAAAGTATCGGGGGCTGTATTGTAATAGCTGTTGCATTTGCCGGCGTCCCAGGTAGAGCCCCAGGGCCAGTAATTACTGGAGTCGGTGCCCCGGGCTGCCTTTTCCCATTGGGCCTCGGTAGGCAAATGGCCGCCCGCCCAATTACAAAAGGCATAAGCCTCATACCAGCTTACTCCAACCACCGGGTGGTTGGGGAAGGCCGTGCCGCTGTTATATTCGCCTGTGCTCCACCAATAAGGCTGGGTTATACTGTTGGTGGTTCGCCAGTTCCAGCCGTCGGTGGCCCAGTAGGCGCTGATACTATAGCCCCCGGCATCCATAAAAGCCTTATACTGTGCGTTGGTTACTTCGTATTTGCTTATCTGGTAAGCGTCTAAGTAAACCGTATGCTGGGGCAGTTCGTCAGTATTATAGTAGGGGTCGGATGTTGTACTGCCCATGGTGAAGTTTCCGGCGGGGATAGAAATCCATTCGATAGGTAACGGTGGCGAAAATTTGTCATCGTTTCCATAGCTTGTGCCGCCGATGTTGGTAGCTGCAATTCGGTAATGGTAAATTGTGCCTGCTGTTAAACCGCTAATATTGGCGTTTACTGCCAACGCACTGGTACCCGTGCCTGCATTCTGTGTTGCAGTATTAGTACCATAGCTTGTGGTCAAACCATATTGGAAATAATATGTAGTAGATTGGCCGTTGGGGTTTACCGTGCCATTCAATTGGGCCGATGTCTCGGTTACAGATGTTGCGGAACCGGTAACAACAGTTGGAGCCGTGGCCGAAGTTGTGGTAAATTGCCAAATGCCTGCCCAGGCGGAGGAAATATCCTTTTTATCGGCCTTTACCCTCCAATAATAAACCGTTGAATATAATAACCCGGTAACGGTATCGCTGGTTGCAACAATGCCGCTTTGGTTATATACAAAATTAGTACAGGCGGCGCTGGCAGAAACCTGCAAAGTATAGCTGGTTGCGCCGTCCGCTGCATTCCAGGTTAAAACAGGGTTTATGCTAATGCCTGTGGCATTATTTGTAGGCGAGGACAAAACCGGAGTTTTGGGCGGAACTTGCGGGTCCACCGGGTTCTTTCGGTCAAAGTTTTGCGAACAACCGAACACAACGGCCAGCATAAATAGAGTGGCGTATAGCGTGATATGTTTTTTCATGGCTAAAACCTCCAGGTAAGGGTAACCTGACCCAACCCCTCTAACTCCCCTTCCCGATTCGGGAAGGGGCTGGGGGTTAGGTCAAAAGAGAGGGACGGTGTGAGTTCAACAGCGGTTTGCCCGCTCAACTCCGGGTGCGCCTTTTCCCTTAAAAACCACGAAACTAAATTTACCGCCCCTATCCCAATGGCGGCATAGGAGCAAATGGCGGCGGTGTTATTTTTGCTGTCGGACTCGTCCCAGTATTTTACCGCTTCGTCGGAAGTTGTGGCCGCCAGGTATTTATCGTAGCTGTCCTGCGCCCCGCTGTAAAATATATAGGTTACCCCGGCCAGCAAAACGGTTCCGCCCAAAGTGCTGTAGGTTAAAACCGGCATTTTTAGCTTGGTTCTTCGCGCTTCGGCGGCAATGCTATCGGCCACGAATTTCTTTCGAGCCTGCTCGTCCATAGCCTTTTTTTTGATTTCAAGTTCGGCCCGCTTGATGGTAGCCTGGGCCTGATCTATGCTGTCTCGCACAGCTTTTCCCCGGGCTGACTTTACCTGTTCGGCCTGCCTTTGGGCTTCGGCTTGTGCAATGCTGTCGGCCACTTCTTTTTGCCGGAAGGCTTCAATTTGCTGTTTGGTTATGCCGGTGGCCTGCACTATCTCCTGGGCGATGTCGTTCATGTAGTTGAGCAGTTGGTCCATTTCGCCTTTATAATTCTTAATGCAGGCTTTTTCCACCTTGCCGGTTTTAACGTCCAGCAGGCGAATGTTCACCGTCCAGGTCTGGCCGAACTTGCCCACGCTGCCGCCGATCATTTTTTGCACCGACAGGTATTTTCCGGCCTCAATCAGGCAGGCGGTCTCGTTGCAGGCACCGCTTTGGGCAAAGCCCTGCTCCTTTAATATTTCGTCCCGCTTGGAACGCTCCACTATCTCGTAATAATTGGTGTTGACCAGATACGAAAGCAAGGCATCGGTCAAAATAGCCCCCTCGCTTTTGGAAATGCCGGTCGTGGTCAAGTCCATCAAAGCCAGCGTGGTCTTGCGCGGCGTTTGAGCAAAGGCCGCAGTCGCAGCCATTGCCACAGCAAGCAGACATAATGCTATATTCCGCATTTTTGCACCTCGCTTAATATTTTTGGTTTTGACCTCTTTCATAGCCCATACATCCCGCCTACGCTAAAGCTTCGGCGGACAAGTAATGTATGGGCTATGAATAGGTGAGGTCACCTCACCTTTATGGCGTCGAATTTACATTTGGCCACGCAATTGCCGCACTTGATGCAGGTCTCCTGGTCTATCACGTGGGGTTTCTTCACCTGTCCCGATATGGACGTCACCGGGCAGACCCTGGCACAGGCGGTGCAGCCGATGCATTTCTCGGGGATGATCTCGTATTTGAGCAGTTCCTTGCAGGAATGGGCCGGACATTGTTTGTCCCTGATATGAGCCTCGTATTCCTGGCGGAAATATTTGACGGTGGTCAGCACCGGGTTGGGCGCGGTCTGACCCAGCCCGCACAGCGACGAGATCTTTATCTTCTCGGCCAGCTCCAGCAGCAATTCGATGTCCCCCTCCCGGCCCTGTCCCTTGGTGATCCGTTCCAATATCTCCAGCATCCGCTTGGTGCCCACCCGGCAGAAGGTGCACTTGCCGCAGGATTCCTTCTGGGTGAAATCCAAAAAGAACCGGGCGATGTCCACCATGCAGGTGGTGTCGTCCATCACCACCATGCCGCCGGAGCCCATGATGGCCCCGGTCTGGCCCACCGAATCGTAGTCCACTATGGTGTTGCCCAGGGCCGCCGGGATGCAGCCGCCCGAAGGCCCGCCCATCTGCACCGCCTTGAATGTCCGCCCGTCCTTGATGCCGCCCCCCACTTCGTGGATGATCTCGTTGATGGTGATGCCCATCGGCACCTCCACCAGCCCGCCCCGGGCGATCTTGCCGGCCAGGGCGAACACCTTTGAACCCTTGCTCTTCTCGGTGCCCAGAGAAGCGAAGGCCGCCGCCCCGTTGAGGATGATCCATGGCACGTTGGCGAAGGTCTCCACGTTGTTGATGTTGGTGGGCTTGCCCCACAGGCCGGACACCGCCGGGAAGGGCGGCCTCAGGCGGGGCATGCCCCGCTGTCCTTCTATTGAGGCCATCAGGGCGGTCTCCTCGCCGCAGACGAAGGCCCCGGCCCCCTCCTTGATCTTCATCTCGAATGAAAATTTGGTGCCCATGATGTTCTTGCCCAGGAAACCCCTCTTCTTGGCCTGTTCGATGGCCATTTTAATCCGCTCCACCGCCAGGGGATATTCGGCCCGGACGTAGAAATAGCCCTCATCGGCCCCGATGGCGTACCCGGCGATCAGCATCCCCTCCAGCACGTTGTGGGGGTCGCCCTCCAGCACGCTGCGGTCCATGAAGGCCCCGGGGTCGCCCTCGTCGCCGTTGCAGACGATGTATTTCTTGTCGCCCTTGGAGCCCCGGGCGAACTGCCATTTCCGCCCGGTGGGGAAGCCGGCCCCGCCCCGGCCCCTTAAGCCCGAATCCAGCACTTCTTTGATGACCTCGTCCTGGGTCATCTTCTTGAGGGCCTTTCCCAAGGCTTGGTATCCGCCGTGGGCCATGTAGTCCTCTATCTTCTCGGGATCCATCTGCCCGCAGTTGCGCAGCACGATCCTCTTCTGCTTGGCGTAAAAGCTGTCGTCCGGCAGGGCCCGGTCGCTGGCCTTCACCAGCCAGTCGGCCACCGGCTGTCCTTTGGCCAGATGCTCGTCCACGAAGCGCGGCATCCTGTCCGGGGTCATGTTGCCGTAGGTGTACACCTGGCCGTGCTTGTCATGGACGTCCAGCAGGACCTCGCTGTAGCACATGCCCACGCAGCCGGTGTCGGAGACCTGGAGGTTGAGCTTGGCCTTTTTGAGGTTCTCCATCAGGGCCGCCTTAACCTTGTGCCCGCCGGCCGCAATGCCGCAGCTGCCCAGGCCCACCACTATCCGGTAATCCGGCGCCGCCGGCTTTTTTACGGCCTTCTTTTTGGGAAGGGTTTTAGAGGTCGCTTTTTTCAAGACAGGATCCTCCTTGTATATAAAATATTTTTTAAAACCCAAGGGCCTCTCTCCGTTGCGGGGAGAGGTTGGAGAGGGGTCAAAGACTGGATTCCCGACTTCTCGGGAATGACACGCCTGTATTAAAATTCTGCAATGATCCGTGTTTATCCGTGTCCCGTAAAACCGGGTCAGTATTCCTTCACCGCCTTGATGGCGCTCTCCGGGGTCAGCCGGCCGAAGGTGTCGTTGTCCACCATCATCACCGGGGCCAGGCTGCAGCAGCCCAGGCAGGCCACCGATTCCACCGTGAATTTGCCGTCGGCGGTGGTCTCCCCGTCCCTGACGCCGAGGCCGGCCTCGATGGCCGCGCTGACCTTCTCGGCCCCGCCCACGTGGCAGGCCGTCCCGTGGCACACCCTCACCAGGTGCTGGCCGATGGGCTTCAGGCGGAACTGGGTATAAAAAGTGGCCACTCCGTAGATCTGGCTCAGCGGTATCGCCAGGCCCTGGGAGATGGCCCTCAAACTGTCCTGCGACAGGAATCCCAGCGCCACTTGCACTTCCTGCAGCGCCGGGATCAACGCCCCCTTGTTGCCCTTATATTTGGCCAGGACCTGGTTGATCTTCCCGGCATCGGGATTAATCTTCGTCTTTCCAGCAGCCTTCTTCATATATCTCTCGCATTTTTATGTTTGGATTGATATGAGGGAATATTTTAACACATGGCCTGCCGCAGTTCAAGACAATTTTATATACGACATTTCCTTTGACTCCACGTTAATGTTTATCGTATAATTTCCCCTGTTGCCAAGCAAGGCAATAACCTTTTCAACATCAACAGACCTCCCCTTGATCCCCTCCTTGATCAAGGAGGGGACGGGGGTGGTCTATCGGTTTTACACAATAAGCCCTTAAAACCAGGGTCAATTAATTTATGAACCAGATACCAAAACCTTCCCCCCGCCTGCTGCATATCGACTGGGCCCGCGGCCTGGCCGTGCTGTGGATGATCCGGGGGCATGTGATGGACGCCTTTCTGGCCCCTGATCTCCGGCAGTCCCAGGCCTTCGGCTTTTGGCAGATGCTGGGGGCCTACACCGCCCCGGCCTTTTTGTTCCTGGCCGGACTGTCGGTGGGGCTGAGCTATGCCAAGATCGACCAGATGGAAGTGGCATTCGGGCGAAGGTTGTGGCTCTCCACCCGCCGTGGTTTGGAAATATTGGGCATCGCCTACCTGTTCCGGCTGGAGGAATTTTTGCAGTGGGTGCCATATTCGAAGTGGCGGGACCTTCTTAGGTTCGATATTCTCAACAATATCGGAATATCACTGATATTAGTGGGGTTGCTTTTCGCAATTATAAAAAATAATCGTTTGAGATACTGGGCGCTTGCGCTGACAACCGTGGTGGTCGCTCTGTCATCCCCGGCCATCTGGACTTCCTCGGCCGTCAACTCTTTGCCCTGGTTTTTCAGGAACTTCTTCACCTCGGCCGTCGAATTCGGGCATTTTCCCATCTTCCCCTATTTTGTATTCGTGCCGGCCGGAGCAGCCATCGGCCTGCTGACCCGCCGTTTCCGGGGCGACAAGCTGAAGCTGATCCTCCTGCACTACGGGCTGATCGCAGCCGGGATGCTGCTGATGCTGGGCGGGATCTGGGCCGCCGTCAGCATCCCCCATTCCCCCGGCTGGATACTGTTCTACAACAGCCCGGAGTATTCTTTCATCCGGATAGGGATGCAGGCCGTGATCCTGGCCGGGTGTTTCTTTTTGTGCCTGCTTTTCAAGCCGGAGAGCTTTTCCTTCATGCGGCTGATGGGCCGCCACTCGCTGATGATCTACTGGGTGCACATCTCCCTGATCTACGGCCGGCTGACCTCCGGCCTGCAGAGGAATCTTGATTGGCCGCAGGTCATAGCAGCCCTGATCCTGACCGTGGCCCTGATGGTGCTTTTAGCCTGGACGGTGGAAAATTGGGCCAGGGTAAGACCCCGTCTTCCCTTTCCCGCGCCTGTCCGCCCATAAAAGCACCAGGCTAATGGCGGGAAACACACGATATGACGAATATAATTGTAGGGACGGGTTTTAAACCCGTCCCTACAATATTCTGCATACCCCGGCCTCTTTACATCAATATATTTCTCCGCTTGGTTGACTATGGGTCAAAAGTGCTTTATAATCAATTTTATTTTCAGCTGACAAACAACAATTCTAAGGAGCATCATGGAGCGCATCGTCGAGATCTTGCGGGACCTGGAGGCCATCCCCTCCCCTTCGGGATTCACCGAAAAGATCATTGCCCATATCGAAAGCCTGGCCCGTCAGGCCGGGATCACGACCACGCGGACCAATAAGGGCGGGCTGGTGGCCGGCAACCATCCCCAACCCAAACTGGTGGTGGCCGGGCATGTTGATACCCTGGGGGCCATGGTCAGCGGCATCAATGCCGACGGCCACCTGTCCATCACCAAGATCGGCGGGCCTGTCCTGCAGTCATTTGAAGGCGAATATGTAACCATCAAGACAGTTTCGGGAAAAGACTACCGGGGGACCCTGCTGTTGAACAACCCGGCCGCGCATGTTAATGAAGAGGTCGAAAAGACCGTCCGCAAGGTCGAGAATATGCACATCCGGCTGGACGCCGAGGTGGCCAAGAAGGCGGATACCGAAGCTTTGGGAATCCGGATCGGCGATTTCATCTTCTTTGACCCCCGTTTTGAGTTCACCGATACCGGCTATATAAAATCCCGCTTTCTGGACGACAAGGCCGGCTCGGCCGCCATGCTGGACGCCATGCTGACCCTGGGGGCCGAGAAGCTGAAGACCGTCCCGGTGTCGTTCTTCTTCTCCAATTACGAGGAGGTGGGGCACGGAGCCGCCTCCGGCCTGCCGGAGACCGCGGTGGAGATGCTGGTGGCCGACATGGGGGTGGTGGGCGAAAAAGTGGAGGGCGACGAAAGCTCGGTGTCCATCTGCGTCAAGGATTCCACCGGGCCGTACGATTATGCCATGCGCTGTAAGCTGGCCGAGCTGGCGGCCAAGAACAAGATACCGCACAAGCTGGATGTCTTCCCTCTTTATGGTTCGGACGGGTCGATAGCCTTGATCGCCGGGTACGATATCCGGGTGGGGCTTATCGGGCCGGGGGTCTCGGCCAGCCACGGCATGGAGCGGACCCATTTGAAGGGCCTGAACGCCACCCGGGACCTGATGCTGGCGTATATAAAGGAAACGTTGGGATAGGTTGACCTAATAATGAGGCAAATACAAAAAGCCGTGGTTTATATTCCACGGCTTTTCTAATTAGGATGATTACTCACGGGATTAATTTAAGATAATTGTCATCGTTTTTTATTCGATTTTCCATACATGATGACGAAACGTTAAAAACCGGAGCTAATTTACGGGCAATATTGCTTACAACCGACTCTAAATATGTTTCACGGGAAATACCACTTTCTTGTGCCGTTTTTATATCCGATAAAATATCTTTCAATGCTTCGTCAAATTTTGATTTAAGAGCAAAATCCGGTACTAACACGCAACCGGCAAAGTGGTTGGCTTGAAATTCGAGCTTGCCGTAGTCATTTGAATCTATACTGTCGTACATTTCCACCCAATCTTCTACGCTATCGAATCTTAAGGTGCCAATAATATCTTTATGCAAAACATAATGCCCTATCTCATGGGCCAATGAAAAACGATACCTGACCTCAACGTTGAAGTATATATATTGATCAATGTGAATTGTGGTAAAGTCACTGGAAATAAACCCGCCGCTTTCCAACCCTTCTTTAAGACCTGCCATCGGTACGATATCAATTTTCAGGCGGCTTTCAATAATTGAATCGATGGGCACCGGAATGACTTTGGCGGAGTTATAGCGTAAGTTAAAATCCTCCGCCGCTCTTTTAATATTGGCTTTTTCCAGGTAGGCCACCGACAGTGTCATTTATTGCCCACCTTTTCTGATTATTTCCGCCAGTTCTTTTAATTTTTCCTTGGGGACTTTTTCGCCCCTAAGGGTCCTGAAGAAAAGGGGTAGTTTGTTTACTAATTCGGCATCCTTTAATATTTCTTCCGGAATTTCGCCCCGGCAGGCAGAGGCGCGGTCAAAGAATTCACGCCAGTCGTCCGAACCGGTTTTAAAGCCCAATGCTTTGGCGTATTTATCCAGATGTTCCCTGGCGGATGGCGGAGCCAACAAGCCCCTTTCCATTTTGCTATAATTGCCCGGGTCGAAATCATTATCGAGGCAAAACTGCCGCAAAGTAATGTTTCTATCCAGCCTTTTTTGTTTAATAAAGTCTCCAAATACTTTTTTATTCATTTTACACCTCCTGTTGTATAGAATATACAACATTGTAAAATATTTGTCAAGTGTTATTTTCCCCCATTACGGCTCGGACGGCTCGATAGCGTTGATCGCCGGGTATGATATCCGGGTGGGGCTTATCGGGCCGGGGGTCTCGGCCAGCCACGGCATGGAGCGCACCCATTTGAAGGGATTGACCGCCACCCGCGACCTGATGCTGGCGTATATAAGGGAGACGCTGGGATAAGTAGACCTAACCCCTACCCCTTCCCGAAGCGGGAAGGGGTTTTTTATTCCCCTTTCGCTCACAATAACAAAGGCCGCCTTTCGGCGGCCTTGATGGTTTACTATTGTTTTATAAAATCAATATTTTTAATTTCCCCTTGCTCAAGTTTAAAGCCGGCTATATTATGCGTTTTATCAAGGTAAAATTTAAGATTTGTGTCCCATTCAACAAGGTTAAAAAGATTTTGAACCAGCACCTTAAGTTCTGCTATTCTTTTGTCTCTTAAGAAAAGAACCAATTTATCAGCTTCAATTTTTACTTTATAAACCACATCCAGTTCTTCGCTGTAATAGTTTCCGGCAAATTTGTTCAAATCTTTCAAAGTGTAAACAACGGGTTTATAGTTTTTTAATACGGAAGTGCAATTGCCGTTCTGTAATATGCTTACGGTCTTGGGTTTGTGCCCAAAATCAAAGATCAGTTTGACCTCAATGGGCTGGCCTTCCATAATAAGCTCATTTTTACTGACCGGTATGAGTTTTGATTCGCTTTGCTCGCCCCTCCAATAAAACAGGCTACCCTCTTTAAGATAAATTTTTCTATTCAGATTACCGGCATCGCTCCAATAAAGGCCGCAGAACTTCTCCATCTCTGGTGTTGTCAGCTTTACCGGCAGGGGCTCATTGTTTGGGGCCGATGGCTTTTCAGGAGCAATTTCTTTTTCTTCTATTAGTTTGTCTTTTAAGACGATATCTGCAATTTGATCCGTCGCCATGTATACTGTACCGTTAAAAGCAACATTACTTAGTATGATCAGGCTTAATTTCTGATCGGGGTAACGGTTGTACGCAGCCGAAAAACCGTAACATCCGCCGGGGTGGCCAATAACCAGCATATTTTTATAATTTGAAAAAACAATCCATAGCCGTAATCTATCTTTTCCTTGTTGTCCAAAAGGCCCTGGGTTTGCATCAGGCCAGTAAGTCCCTTTCCACCCACTTTGCCGGAATAAAAATTGTCATCCCACATCAACAGGTCGTTCATGGTTGTCAGGACCCCTTTTGCGCCAATATCGTTGCTGTTATGGTCGGCCTTAGAGTAGATCGTTTCGCCGGTCTCGTTATATCCAGAAACCCTGTTCTGTACCACTTGCCGGCAGTCCTCATCAATGCTCGAATTCAGCATGTTCAAAGGGCTGAAGATATTTTCTTTGACATATTCGGAATATTTCTTTTTGCTCACCCTGGAGATGATCTCGGCCAATAAAAGGTATCCGGAATTGGAATAGGAATGCTTCTCCCCCGGTTTAAAGTTCAACTGTTTCTGCCTGCAAACCAATTTCACCGCGTCTTCCATGGAAAGGTAATTATCGTTGGTCATGCCGCAGGCAAGGCCAGAATACAGGGCCACATGATCCCTCAGGCCGCTGGTATGGTAAAGTAAATGCCTGATGGTGATAACATTGCCGTAATCGGGCAATTCCGGGATGTATTTTCGGACATCATCATCCAGGCTTATCTTGCCTTCCAATTGCAGCAGAGCTATGCAAGCTGCCGTGAACTGTTTGGAAGTTGAACCAAGTTCAAATTTGCTGTCAGCCGTGATCGGAACAGCATATTCCAGGTTGGCCAGCCCGAAGCTTTTTTTGTAGATGAATCGTCCGTTCTGAATTATGCCGACCACACAGCCGGGGGTAGTATTGTGGTCAAACTTTGTGAAAAGGGCGTCAATTTGCCTTTCCTGCTCTTTGGTAAGCGGGTTGTTGGTCTGAGCGGTTTCGTTGGGCATGCTTTGTTTCCCCTTTCCTTTATTATTATTAGCGGCCAGAGTCTGGGCTATTACAATATTTACAATTATTATTAAGGCCAGCCCAAATACGGTTAATTTTTTAAGCATTTCATTAGCACCTTTAAAAAAATAAGGAGTGGTTGTTAAAAATCATAACTATTGTAGCAAAAACCATCCTACCCGTCAAATCAATTATTTATAAAATCACATCTGTTTTTCTCCTTGAAATCACCCCCCTTTTAATATATAATGAACCTTTATTTATGTCCCAATAAATGCAATGCCTTGCCTCGTTAATTGGTAACGGGATTGCTTTATAAGAGATCCCCGTCAGCCGCCCCGCAATGGCCGTGTCCAAGACACCCCTCCGTTCCTCCCCTTATTAGGGGAGACTAAAACCCCTCGCCAAATTTATTTGGAGAGGGGCAGGGGTGAGGTCAAAAACAACAAACTTTTAATATAAAAAGGTTTACCAAAATGTCTGAAAAGACCATTGAACAGATAATCAAGGCCCTGGAGGACCAAAAGGCGGTCATCTGCGACGCCGACGGCAAGCGGGCCGCCAAACAGCACGAAAAGGGCAAGCTTTCGGCCCGGGAGCGCCTGGACCTGCTGTTGGACCCCCAGAGCTTTGTGGAGTTCGACGCCTTTGTCAAGCACCGCTGCGACAACTTCGGCATGGACAAGGTGGAGATCCCGGCCGACGGCGTGGTCACCGGCTACGGCGCCATCGAGGGCCGCCCGGTGTTCGTCTTCTCCCAGGATTTCACCGTCACCGGCGGCTCCCTGGGCGAGGCCCATGCCTTAAAGATCGTCAAGATGCAGGACATGGCCCTTAAGATGGGCGTGCCGGTGATCGGCATCAACGATTCCGGCGGGGCCCGCATCCAGGAGGGGGTGGATTCCCTGCGGGGCTACGGCATGATCTTCTTCCGCAACACCCGGGCCTCGGGCGTCATCCCCCAGATCTCGGTGATCCTGGGGCCCTGCGCCGGCGGCGCGGTCTATTCCCCGGCCATCACCGATTTCGTGTTCATGGTGGACAAGGTATCCAACATGTACATCACCGGCCCTCAGGTAATCAAGGCGGTGATGGGCGAGGACGTGGGGCTGGAGGAGCTGGGCGGGGCTCAGGCCCACAACGCCGTCTCCGGCAACGGCCATTTCATCTATCCTTCCGAAGAAGACTGCTTTGCCGGGGTCCGCAAGCTGATCACACTGCTTCCGGCCAACAACCTGGAGGATCCGCCGGTGGCCGAGACCGATAATGAGCCCGCCGGCCCGGACATGGCGATGCGCGATATCGTCCCGGTCAACCCCAAGATGCCCTACGACGTCAAGGACATCATCGCCCGGGTGGTGGACAACGGTGACTTTTTGGAGGTGCACCAGCTTTACGCCCTCAACATCGTGGTGGGGCTGGGCCGCATCGCCGGCCAGACGGTGGGCATCGTGGCCAACCAGCCGCAGGTCCTGGCCGGATGCCTGGACATCAATTCATCGGACAAGGCCGCCCGCTTCATCCGCTTTTGCGACGCCTTCAACATCCCGCTGGTGACCTTCGTGGACTGCCCCGGCTACCTGCCCGGCAAACAGCAGGAGCACGGCGGCATCATCCGCCACGGCGCCAAGATACTGTTCGCCTATTCCGAGGCCACCGTGCCCAAGATAACAGTGACTTTGCGGAAATCTTACGGCGGGGCCCACATTGCCATGTGCAACAAGGACCTGGGATCGGATCTGATGCTGGCCTGGCCCCAGAGCGAGATCGCCGTGATGGGCGCCTCCGGCGCGGTCAATGTCATCTTCCGCAAACAGATCGAGGCCGCCGAGGACAAGAATAAACGCCGCCAGGAGCTGATAGAGGAATACGAGACCATGTTCTCCAACCCCTACGAGGCCGCCAAGCGCGGCTACGTGGACGCGGTGATCCCGCCCGAGGATACCCGGGGAAGGATCGTCTCGGCCCTGGCCATCCTCAAGACCAAACGCGAGCAGTCCCCGGCCAAGAAGCACGGAAACATTCCGCTGTAATTTCTTCCAGGTATTGTTAACCTCCCCCGTCCCCTCCTTGTTCAAGGAGGGGATCAAGGGGTGGTCAAAGAAAATGTAAGCATTATAAAAAGCCAAATCGGGTATGACGATGCAGAAAAAAACCAAGATCCCCCCCGAGGTCCAGACCGCCATCGCCGCCGCCTTGGGTCAGTATCTGAAGGACGACCAGCTGGGCTTCCATATAGTTTCCATGAAACCGGTGCAGCAGAACCGGATCAATCTGTGGGGCCTGTTTGGAAGGCAGGAGATCATGTCCGGCTACAAGCGCAAGTGAAGCAAGCAGACCAGCGCAGTTTAAAGTTAAAAGATGAAAGTTCCATTGGCCAAGTATTCTTTAAGCTTTGAACTTTGACCTTTAAACTGTTTTTACACCACAATCAAAATGATAATCAAATAAAAACAAGAGGATGCTATGTCTCGCAAGTATATCGTCAAGGTCAACAACAAGGCCTACGAGGTCGAGGTGGAAGAAGTAGGGAAAAGGCCCCCCCCCCCTGCCCTGCCGGTGCAGACCGCTCCCCGGACCGTGGTGACGGCGCCCCC
>JAGVNJ010000069.1 GCA_020053305.1 Candidatus Edwardsiibacteriota bacterium
CAGAAACGGCCCCATCATGTACGGAGTTATTTTAAGCATCCCAAAGCGTCCTATGCTGCATAACTCTTCACATATTTATTTGCCGGAGTAATAATAAGTATCAATCGTCTATTTGTTGAATATAATAAGGCAGTAAAAGTCATCATAGCGGTGTTTTATATAATTACAGGGTGGAAGTTTTGTCGTTCCGTATTTGTTTTGCTGGATTCCCGTCTGCACGGGAATGACAAAGCCATGATATATGTGTCCATCCGTGCCCCATTAAAGCCTCGGGCGGCAAATTGCCGCCTGTTTTTATTTGTCGTTTATCCTTGCGGGGAAGGCCCTTATATGTTATCATTCATGGCAAATGTCAAAGCATCAACCATTAAATAATATGCGGGAATTCATCGTTTCCCGCCGGCTGATAAAGCCCAAGGACAAGGTGCTGGTGGCCCTCTCCGGCGGGCCGGATTCGGTCTTCTTGCTGTATGCCTTGCTGGCCCTGCGGGAAGAATTGAAGATAAACATAATTGCCGGGCATTTAAACCATTGCCTTAGGGGTGAGGAGTCTGATAGGGACGAGGCATTCGCCAAGACCCTGGCCAAAAAAGAGGGGGTCAAGCTCCTCTCCGCCCAACGCGATGTGGCCGGATACGCCAAGAGGCATAAGCTTTCCATCGAGACCGCGGCCCGGGAGTTGCGGCGTGACTTCCTGCATAAGATTGCCGATAAATACAACTGCCAAAAGATTGCCACCGGGCACAACCTCAACGATCAGGCCGAGACCGTCCTGATGCACATCATCCGGGGCTCGGGACTCACCGGACTTAAGGGGATCCCGGCTATCAACGAAAAAATAATCCGCCCCATGCTGGGTATCGGCCGGGAGGAGATATTGGAATACCTTCGGCTAAATAAGATCGCCTGGCGGGAGGACAGCACCAATAAGAGCCCGGATCATACCCGCAACAGGATCCGCCTGACCCTGATCCCGCAGTTGAAAAAATACAACCCGCAGATAGTCCAATCATTATCCCATCTGGCCGAGTCCGCCGGGTCCGATCTGGACCTGGTCGAGCAGCTGGCTGAACAAGCTTTCAAGCAGGCGGCCAAAATCCATAAGGCCAAAATTAATATTGACTTATCATTATTTAATAGTTATAATAAAGGGTTACAAAGAAACGTTTTGAGGCTGGCAGTCCTACATCTTGCCCGGCAAGGGGTTGTCCCCGGCTTTGAGACTGTTGAAAATTGCATTCATCTGATGGCCGGCCGGGTGGGCAGCCGGTTGGAAGTATTGCCGGGGATCTGGTGCATCACCGGATATAAAACCGCGGAGATCGTCATCCCTTCGACCAGCACTGTAGTTAAAAAGGACTCCGCCGTTAAAAAGTTGACGGTACCGGGAAAAACTATTTTCAACAGTCATCTGATCATCTCGAAAATCATTGGACCTCATATATTGGGAAAGGCCCTGATCCGAAGCGCCGATACCGTCTATTACGACTGGGACAGACTGAAAGAGATGGATATCACCGTGGGGAAACGCCGGCCGGGCGACGCCATGGTTCCCTTCGGGTCGTCGCACAAGAAGAAAACCAAAGAGATCTTCATAGAAGCCAAGGTGGCCCAAGCCAAGCGCGATCCCTGGCCGGTGATCAGGTGCGGGAACGAGATAATCTGGCTGGCCGGATTGAAACGCTCCAACCATGCGCCGGTAAACAAGGAAACCAAAAATATCTTGAAACTGGAATTTGTCTAATGATCCTCAACGATGCAAAAAAAGTCCTTATCTCCCGGGAGCAGATCGAGCAGAGGATCGCCGAGATGGGGCGGCAGATATCCGATGACTACCGCGGCAGAAATCCGGTGTTGGTGGGGGTGTTGCGGGGATCTTTCGTCTTTCTGGCCGACCTGATAAGGGCCGTCAGCATCCCCCTGGAGGTGGATTTCATCTCGGTAGCCAGCTACGGCAGCCAGAAAAACTCCAGCGGGGTGGTGCGCCTGCTGCAGGACCTGAACACCAACATCAAGGGGCGCGATGTCATCCTGGTGGAGGATATCGTGGACACCGGGATCACCCTGTCCTACCTGATCGACAACCTGAAGACCAGGAATCCCGCCAGCCTGGTGCTCTGCGCCTTGCTGGACAAGAAGGAGCGGCGCCAGAAGGAGCCGGGCATTTTAAAATACGTCGGGTTCACCATACCCGACAAGTTCGTCATCGGTTACGGCCTGGATCATGCTCAGCAATACCGTAACCTGCCATATGTAAGCTGGGTCGAGGAGGAATAGATGGCCAATCCCGTCAAACAAAACAGAAACAAGCGGATGAACAAACTGCCGCCGGCCCCCCCCTGGAGGAGCGGCACCAGCACCCTGCTGTTCTGGGTGATAATATTCATGCTGGGGATCACCCTGTATCAGCTATTCTCCGGCGGCCGGGAGAAGCAGATGGATATCATCTATTCCCAGTTCCGCGAGGAGATCAACGCCGGGAACATAACCCAGGTCACCTTCTACGACCGGGAGGTCAAGGGCAAGTTCAAGACCCCCAAGGTCAAGGTGGAGAGGTCCATCCGCAGCGAATACCCCAAGTTCAAGACCTACCTGCCCATCGAGGATCCCGGGCTGATCGCCGAACTGGAGAGCCGGGGAATCCAGATCAAGGCCGAGAGCACCGCTCCCAGCCCGATACTGTCATTTCTGATGAACTGGGGATTCCTGATCGTCATCGGAGTGCTGTGGTTTGTCTTCATGCGCCAGATGCAGGGCGGCCAGAAGGGTGTGTTCTCCTTCGGCAAGAGCAAGGCCAAACTGCTTTCCGAGGACCGGATCAAGATAACCTTCAGCGATGTGGCCGGGGCCGACGAGGCCAAGGATGACCTGCAGGAGATAATCGGCTTCCTGAAGGAGCCCAAAAAATTCACCAGGCTGGGCGGCAAGATCCCCAAGGGGGCACTGCTGCTGGGACCTCCGGGGACCGGTAAGACCCTTTTGGCCAAGGCGGTGGCCGGCGAGGCCGGGGTGCCGTTCTTCTCCATCTCCGGCTCGGACTTCGTGGAGATGTTTGTGGGGGTGGGGGCGGCCCGGGTGCGGGACCTGTTCGAGCAGGGCAAGCGCAGCGCCCCCTGCATCATCTTCATCGACGAGATCGACGCGGTGGGCCGCCACCGGGGGGCCGGGATCGGGGGCGGTCATGACGAGCGGGAGCAGACCCTGAACGCCCTGCTGGTGGAGATGGACGGCTTTGCCGGGAACGAGGGGGTGATCATCGTGGCCGCCACCAACCGGCCGGACGTTCTGGATCCCGCCTTGCTGCGGCCGGGGAGGTTCGACCGGGTGATAGTGGTGGACCGGCCGGACGTGATGGGCCGGGAGGGCATCCTAAAGGTCCATACCAAGAACAAGCCGCTGTCCGATGACGTCATCCTGAAAACTCTGGCCCGCAGCACCCCGGGCTTCTCCGGGGCCGATATAGCCAACATGGTCAACGAGGCCGCCCTGCTGGCCGCCCGCAAGAACCACGACAAGGTGTTCATGATCGATTTCGAGGAGGCCAAAGACAAGGTGCTGATGGGGGCCGAGCGCCGCAGCATGGTGATCTCCGAGGAGGAGAAGAAGATGACCTCCTATCACGAGGCCGGCCACACCCTGGTCAGCCGGCTGATACCCGGCACCGATCCCATCCACAAGGTCACCATCATCCCCCGGGGCCGGGCTCTGGGGGTAACGGTCTCCCTGCCGATAGATGAGAAGCACAACTATTCCCGCACCTGGTGCATCAACCAGATAACCACCATGCTGGGGGGGAGGGCGGCCGAACAGCTGGTGTTCGATGAGCTGTCCACCGGGTCGGGCAACGACCTGGAGAAGGCCACCAATCTGGCCCGCAAGATGGTCTGCGAGTGGGGCATGAGCGACAAACTGGGCCCCCTGACCTTCGGCAAGAAGGACGAGGAGGTCTTTCTGGGCCGGGACTACGGGCACATCAAGAATTATTCCGAGCAGACCGCGGAGCTGATAGACAGCGAGATCCGGTCGCTGGTGGAAGGGGCCAACAAGAAAGCCAAGCTCCTTTTAAAGGATAATGTTGAAAAACTCCACGCCCTGTCGCAGGCCCTGCTGGATCGGGAATGCTTAGACGGCGAGGAGGTGGAGATGATAATCAAGGGCGAGCAGCTGCCGCCCAAACTGGAAAAGAACGATGAAAAGAAAAATAATGACACCCCCAAAATCCCGGCCTAAAGCGTCAGCCGGCATCGACATTGCGGGCATAGAGAAAGCCGTCCGCCAACTGCTGCTGGCCGTCGGCGAGGATCCAAAGCGCGAGGGGCTGAAAGAGACCCCCTGCCGGGTGGCCCGGATGTACCAGGAGATACTGTCCGGCATGGCCGACGACCCCATCGAACAGCTGAAGATCTACACTGCCAAGAATGAGGATGAGATGATCCTGGTCAAGGACATCACCTTTCATTCGCTGTGCGAGCATCACCTGCTGCCGTTCTTCGGCCGGGTGCACATCGCCTACATTCCCCGCCACAACAAGATCACCGGTTTCTCCAGCTTAGTGAAAGTGGTGGAGGCCATGGCCAAAAGATTGCAGCTGCAGGAGCGGCTGGCCGCCGACATCGCCGACCTGCTGATGGCCAAGCTGAAACCGCTGGGGGTGCTGGTGGTGGTGGAGGCCGAGCATCTGTGCCTGACCATGCGGGGGGTCAAGAAGCCGGGCTCGTCGGTCGTTACCTCGGCCATTCGGGGGGGGATGAAGCGGGAGTCCACCCGGCTGGAGGCGCTGTCGCTGATCAAGGGGCGGACCTAACTTTTAATTAGCCACATAAAGCTTGCCAGGAGTCGTGTCGAAGGGGCACAGAATTCACAAAAGTAAAAAACAAAAAGGAGCCACTCATGTCCAGAAAAATGTTTACCACCCTGATGACAGCGATTGTGTGCTGCCTGGCGGCGGCAAATGCCATGGCCCAGCCAAAATTTGCCGAATTTCCCATCGCCGTGGGAAGAGACAGTACCTTTAGTATGGGAGCGGTTTATGGCAATACAACAGGCCTGGTAGCCATATTGGGCGATACTCTTAGTCAATACAATGTTACTGCCCAGTTGGTTTATCCGCCGGATAGTTTAATTGGGAACCGAATCTCGGTGGGCAGAGCCGGTGTTTTTCCCGGAGGAGGAGTAGTAGTTGTATTTGATGGAACCAACTATCTTCTGGCTTGGAAAGAAAATACCGGCGATATAAACGGACAATTCATCAATGAAACAGGTAATTTGGTGGGGTCTTATTTTACAATTGCTACAAATACATCAACTGAGGGACCTTGGTCCGGTGGTATGGCTTTTAACGATACTACTTACTTCGGGGTGTTTGTTAAGGCTGACTCCCATCTCTACGGACAGCGAATAAGCAAAAGTGGGATTTTGCTCGGCGGCCAAGTGCAAATCAGCAATAATCATGCGCGGGATGTTTCCCTCGCTTACGATGGCACCAATTATCTGGTTGCTTGGGTTGAAGTGATTCCCGATACGGACAAAGATATCTACGGCCAATTTGTAAGTAAAACTGGTTCCCTGGTGGGCGGTAATTTTTTGATCGATGGCGGGCCAAATTACAGCGACAATCCGACATCCCTGGCCTGCGATGGCACAAGGTACTTGCTTGTCTACCATGAACAGCCCGATAGCAACACCAACTGGACTATAACGGGGCGTTTCATCACCACTTCGGGAGCAATAGAAGAATCGCTGGTCATCTGTGATTCCACAAAGGCTCCCTTTTTCCCCAGTGTTGCTTTCGATGGTGATCACTACCTGACCACCTGGACGCAATCTATCGATATATCTCTCATGGGACAGTTCTGGACCCCGGCGGGTATTCCTGCAGACGTGCCGTTTACAATTTTCAATTCAGTGTCAGGCAAGCTGCCTGTTGGCGGATGTGGGTTCGGAGGCGGTTGGTTTTTAGTTGTCGGTTCCCGGTTGGATTTTGCTTTTACAGATGGCGATGTTTACGGGGCCTTTATCCCCAAATACACCGGGGTGGCTGGCAACCCGGTTGACCCGGTTAATGTTCCCAGTTTCAAATTAGGGCAGAATGCGCCCAACCCGTTTAAACAATCAACGATGATCAATTACCAATTGACAAAACCCGGCTTGGTAAATTTAACGGTCTACAACACCGCGGGGCAGTTGGTGAAAACGCTGGTCAATGACTACCGCCAGCCCGGCAGCTATAACGTTAATTGGAACTGCACAGGAAACGATAGCCGTAAAGTGGCCAATGGGGTATATATGGTAAGAATGGAGTCTGAAGGCAAAGCAGTGACTAATAAGATGGTGGTAGTGAGGTAACCTCTCCCTTTATCCCTCCCCTCGAGGGGAGGGAAGGGTGGGGTTGTACTATGATCTGGCAGTGCGGAAAATATAAACTTGATGTAAGTCACAAGCCCCTGGTGATGGGCATCCTGAACGTCACCCCGGATTCCTTTTCCGACGGCGGCAGGTTCAATACGGCCGACAAGGCCCTGGCCCGGGCCATGGGAATGGCGGAGCAGGGCGCCGACATCATCGACATCGGGGGCGAGTCCACCCGGCCCGGGGCGGCCAAGGTCACGGCTCAGGAGGAGATCGAACGGGTGGTGCCGGTTATAGAAGCCCTGGTAAAAAGAACCAATATTCCGATCTCGATAGACACCTATAAATCGCCGGTGGCCCAAAAGGCGTTAGACGTAGGGGCTTCAATAGTCAATGATATTTCCGGCCTGCGTTTCGATCCACAGATGGCAGGCGTTACGGCAAAATACAAGGCCGGCCTGGTGCTGATGCACATCAAAGGCACGCCGGAGAACATGCAGCAGGACCCGCAATATGACGATCTGCTGGACGAGATAAGATCATATCTAAAGGGTTCGATTCAGATCGCCCTGGATGCCGGGGTGGAGGGATCGGCCATCGCCGTAGACCCGGGCATCGGCTTCGGGAAGACAGTGGAGCACAACCTGAGCCTGATAAAGAACCTGGCCTATTTCAAGGATCTGGGATGTCCCATGGTCATCGGCGCTTCGCGGAAATCGTTCATCGGAAAATTGAACAACGATATTCCGGCAAGTGAACGCCTGCCGGGCAGCCTGGCGGCGGCCATTTTGGCGGTGCAGAACGGAGCCAAAATCATCCGTTGCCACGATGTGGCCGAGACTAAGCAAGCGTTACGGGTGGCGCAAGCCCTAACCACCCCTTAATCTTCTCCTTGATCAGAGGGGACGAGGGCGGTCCACTGTTTGAATACATATTCAGAGATCTTGTGAAAAATATCTGCATAATAATATCGCTGGTTTTATTGATCCATTGCATGCCGGTGTATGGCCTTGAAAATAGAAACGATCACAACACCAGCATCTCTAATACAATCGCAACTAATAAAACTGACACCGTAGAAAACACTGTTTCAGCAGAAGATAGTCTGAAAACCCGGCAAACCAATCTCGTGAAGCAAGAACTTCGCAAGGAAAAGAGGAAGGCTTTGATTGGGCTGGCGGTAATCGGCACTGTGTTTTTGTTTTGGGGTGTAGTGTATTTAATTTTTTCACCTGCGAGTGGTTTGAATTGAATTGAATTTAATTAATATGGATAAACTCTTTCCCACATTCCATCTTCCCGGCGTGCTGTCGTTCCTGACGGTGCGGCCGCTGGACATCCTGGATATAATCCTGGTGGCCTATATCATCTACCGGATCTTCCATCTGATGAAGGGCACCCGGGCGGTCCAGATCATGTTCGGCCTGCTGGTGCTGATTGCCATCGCCATAGTGGCCCAGCTGTACCAGCTGCCCGGCACCAGCTGGGTGATATCCAGCCTGAAGACGGTGTGGGTGGTGGCCTTCGTGATACTGTTCCAGCCCGAGATCCGCAACGCCATGACCCAGCTGGGGCGCAACCGCTTTCTGGGGGTATTCCTGAAGGGCGAGGTGCGGGCCATCGAGGAAGTGATCAAGGTCTGCCAGGCCCTGCTGGTCAGGGGCTATGGGGCCATCATCGTGCTGGAGAAGAACGACGGACTGAAGAACTATACCGCCACCGGGGTGGAGCTTAACGCCCACCTGACCGAACAGCTGCTGGTCTCACTGTTCGTGCCCGACGGGCCGCTGCACGACGGGGCGGTGATCATCCGGGGGGAGACGGTGGTGGCCGCCGGATGCACCCTGCCCATCACCAAGGATCCCAATATTTCCGGGGAACACGGGATGCGGCACCGGGCGGCGGTGGGCCTTTCCGAGGAGACCGACGCCGTAGCGGTGGTGGTCTCGGAGGAGAAACAGACCATCTCCATCGCCCGCTACGGAAAGCTGATCGAACTGGAAAATATCCAGGAGCTGAGGGAAAAGCTCAACCGGGCATTGCACACCAAGTCCGGCCCGGCGGAGATGAAAGAAAATAAACCGGCTGACATAAATATCAAGGAGAATTAGATGATCAAGGAAACCAAGACCAGGCTGTGGATCGGGCTGGGGATATTCCTGACCGCCTTCATAGTCTACCTGAAGACCATGGCCCCCACCGCCTCCTTCTGGGACTGCGGGGAGTTCATAACCGTCTCCCAGATACTGGGCATCCCGCACCCGCCGGGCTACCCGCTGTACGCCATCGTGGGCCGGGTGACCATCATGCTGCTGCCTTTCTTCAAGGAGATAGCCTTTCGGGTGAACCTGCTGTCGCCGTTCTTCTCGGCCCTGACCATCGCCATAGTCTATCTGCTGACCGTCAAGCTGATCGTGGTCTGGAAGGGCCAGCCCAAGGATATGCTGGAAGAGGTAATAATCCACCTGGCCGGGGCGTCCGCCGCGCTGTTTCTGGCCTTCAGCCCCACCTGGTGGGACAATTCCATTGAGACCGAGGTCTACGGCATCGCCATGTTCATGATGTCCATGACGGTCTGGCTGGCCCTGCGGTGGCGGGACCAGATCGGGAAGGTGGGCAACCGCAAGATGCTGCTGCTGATCGTCTACCTGTTCACCCTGGGCATTGCCGGGCACATGTCCACCCTGCTGGCGGCCGGGCCGATATTTCTGTTCGTCCTGCTGGTCGATTGGCGGGCCCTGGTGGACTGGAAATTTTTGGGCTGGGCGGCCGGGCTGATCTTTGCCGGGATCACCATAAATTACTACCTGCTGTTGAGGGCCAACCTGGACCCGGCCCTCAACATGTGCAACCCCCGCAACTGGGATTCGCTGATGTACGTGCTGCAGAGAAAACAGTACGAGCCGTTCAATTTCTTCACCCGGCGCGAGGATTTCATGTACCAGTTCGGCCACATGTTCCTGCGCTACTTCAGCTGGCAGTTCGCCCCCATAATCAAGCCCGGCGCATCCGTCCTGCACGGCGCGGCGGCCCTGTGGATCTCCTCGCTGCCCCTGGCGCTGGGAGTGTTCGGTGCGGTATGCCACCTGATCGAAAAGGAGGAGAAGAAATTCGGGATCACCGCGGCGGTTTTGCTGGTGGTGGGTGTCCTGGTGGCCCTGTTCACCAACAGCCCGATGGCGACCATGCTGATAGCCCTGGGGGTGGTGGCCGGCTTTTTCCATGTCTACAAACGCCGGGACAAGAGTTTTGCCATCGTCGGCCCGGCCTTCATCATCGCCGGCCTGGGCCTGGTGGTCTACCTGAACATGGCCAACCCCCAGCCCCGGGAGAGGGATTACATCTTCGCCCCGGCCTACCTGTTCTTCGCGGTCTGGATAGGGATGGGCGGCTGGCGGCTGATGCAGTACGCCAAGGAGATGCTCCGGGAGAAATCGGCCAAATGGGCCAGGCTGGCGCCCATCATCCTGGGGACGATCTTTATTCTAGTAGCGCTGTTCAATGTCAAACAGTATTATTTTGAGAAGAACCGCTCGGACAACTGGATACCCAATGATTACGGCTACAACATCCTGCAGTCCTCCCAGCCGGGCGGCATCGTGTTCACCAACGGCGACAACGACACCTATCCGGTATGGTTTATGCAGGAGACCAACGGCATCCGGCAGGATGTCCGGATAGTCAACCTGTCCCTGGCCAACACCGACTGGTATCTCAAGCAGGCCATCCGCCGCGGCGTCCCGCTGGATCTCTCCGAGTACCAAATCGACCAGCTGGCCGGCCGGGGCTATATCACCGAGGACCGCCAGATATTCAAACTGTCCGATATCGCCATCAGGGTGATCATCGCCTCCAATGCCGGCAAGAAACTTTCCTTCCAGCAGGTGCTGGCCCCGGCCGACAGTTTTGCCAAGCTGGTGTTCGACCAGGATTACAAGGAGAAATATCCGGTCTACTTCGCAGTCACCGTCTCCGACGACAACCTGGCGGGGCTGCAGAAACACCTGTCGTTCGAGGGCCTGCTTTACCGGGTGACGCCCCGAACCTCCAACAAGCAGGTCAACCTGGAACTTACCCAGAAGAACATCACTCAGGTCTACCGCTACCGGGGCATCACCGATGCCAAAGTCTTCAAGGATGACAACACCCAGCGGCTGTTGGGCAACTATGCGGTGGCCTACTGGCAGCTGGGGATGGCCATGCGGAAGCAGGCCGAGGCCGAGCGGGCCGCCAAGAAGGAGGACCGCTATCGGGAATGGATGCTGAAGTCCATCGAACAGTTCCAGCAGGCTTACAACATTCTGCCCGACGAGCCGGCCAGCTACAACTGGCTGGGGGTGGCCTATGCCGAACTGGGGGACTACGCCAAGGCTTCCGAATGGCTGCACAAATTAGTGGAGAAGGACCCGGCCAACCCCTACGCCAAGATGCAGATCGGCGGCGTTTTCCAGCAGGGCCGGATGTATGACTCGGCCGAATATTACTACCAGCAGACCCTGATGCAGGATCCCAACCTGGCCGAGGCCTATGGCCGGCTGTATCAGCTGTACATGGAACAGAAAAAATACGACAAGGCGGCCTCCATCCTGCAGGACTGGCTGCGCAAGAACCCCAACGATCCGGTGGCCGGCAGGATGCTGCGCGATCTGCAGCAAAAAATGCGCTGATGCACGAACTGGCCATCACCCAGAGCCTGGTCAAGATAGCCCTGTCCAAGGCCGAGGAGGCCGGCGCCCTGCGAATAAGGAAGATCAACCTTAAGATCGGCCGCCTGACCGGATACGTGCCGGAGGCGGTGGAGATGAACTTTGAGATGATGACCCCCGGCACCAGGGCCGAGGGGGCCGAGCTGGACATCCAGTGGGTTCCCATCAGATGCCGCTGCCGGGACTGCGGGGCCGAATACCAATCCGACGAACTGGATCTCACCTGCCCCCGATGCGGCATTTTAAGCGGACAGATAATCGATGGCCGGGAGATGTTCATAGACAGCATAGAAATCGATAATTGAATTCACGGCATATGACCGAGATCAAGATCCTGAAAAATATCCTTGACCAGAACCGCCACCGGGCGGAGGACAACCGGCAAGTGTTCAATAAACACGGCATCCTGGCGCTTAATTTCATAGCCTCGCCCGGGGCCGGCAAGACTACCTTGCTGGAGAAGACCATCTCCGGACTGAAAGGCAAACTGGAGTTTGCCGTGATCGAGGGAGATATCACCGGCGACTATGATGCTCGACGCCTGGCGGCTCTGGGCATACCGGTGGTTCAGATAAACACCGAGGGGGGCTGTCATCTGGATGCCGGAATGGTGCATAAGGCCTTTCAGGATTTTGTACTTGATAGGACGGATATCCTGGCGGTGGAGAATGTGGGGAACCTGGTCTGTCCGGCGGAGTTCGATCTGGGCGAAGCTTTTAAGGTGGTGGTGCTGTCGGTGCCCGAGGGCGAAGACAAGCCGGCCAAATACCCGCTGATATTCTCCGAAGCCGGGGCGGTGGTATTCTCCAAGATCGACCTGCTGAAGGCGGTGAACTTCGATCTGGCCAAGGCCCGGGAGGATGTCCGGAGGATAAACCGTGAGGCTCCCATCTTTGAACTATCGGCCGCCACCGGACAGGGAATGGGGGAATGGATGGACTGGCTTGTGAGCAAATTAAATGAGCAAAGAAAATTTAACTCAACCCAACCCTTCTCTTAATAAGAGAAGGGCATAGGGATGAGTTCAGAAAAAGGTAAAAGGGGTCAATGTTGCGGAATGAGGCGGTGAACAGATATATCGATATCATCGGCGGCGGTCCGGCCGGGATGATGGCGGCCATCATCGCCTCCGGGAAAGGCGGCCGGGTGCGGCTCTGGGAGAAGAACGGCTCCTTGGGCCGCAAACTTTTAGCCACCGGCAACGGCCGCTGCAATTTCACCAATCAGAACATATCATGGGATAATTATCACGGCGGGGACCTCAAGCTGGCCGGCGGCATCCTGGAAAATTTCGGATTGGACCGCACCCTGGAATTTTTCCAGGGGCTGGGCCTCACTTACTATGCTGACAGCCGGGGGAGATATTTCCCCCGCAGCAACGAGGCCTCATCGGTGCTGTTCTGCCTGGAGCAGGAGATGGAACGGCTGGGGGTGGAGGTCAACCTGATATCCGAGATCGTCAGCCTGACCAGGTCTTCCGGTGGCTGGGAGGTCCGCCAACGGGGCCAGGTTCACAAATCCGATGCAGTCATTCTGGCCTGCGGCGGGGCGGCCAGCCCTCAGTTCGGCTCCAGCGGTCAGGGTTACGAGATGGCAACGAAACTGAGCCATGCCGTCGTTTCCCCGGAACCGGCCCTGGTGCCGGTGATGCTGACCGGGAACTGGTTTCACAAACTCCAGGGATTGAGAATGGATCTCAGGCTGACCATAACCCGGAACGATGAAGTCCTTTTCGATATCACCGACGAGGGGTTATTCACCCACTACGGCCTGTCCGGTCCGCTGGCTCTGAAGGCCAGCCGAATAATTATTGGTCAGGGACTGGAGTGCCGTCTGAATTTTCTGCCGTATATCGCTGAAGCCGAGGTCATCGCCCAACTGAAGGCCAGAAGGGAAAGATTGGCTTCCCGGCTAACCAAGTATTTTCTGACCGGGTTGCTGCCCGAGAAGCTGGGCCAGACCATGATGACCCAAAGCGGGTTGGAGACTGATTCGTCCTGCCGTGAGATCTCCGATGGGCAATTGCAGGGTCTGGTTAAAAATCTCTGCCGCTGGCCGGTGAATATCAAGGGCCTACGGCCGTTTAAGGAGGCCCAGGTCACGGCCGGCGGGGTGGATTGCCGGCAGGTGTTTCCCGGTAGCCTGATGTCCAAGAAAGCGCCGGGGCTTTTCTTCTGCGGCGAGCTGCTGGATTTGGACGGCGACACCGGGGGCTACAATCTGCAGTGGTGCTGGAGCTCGGGTTATGCGGCCGGCCAGGCGGCGGCGGAGTATGTGTTGACGAAATAAGATCCATTAACCATCGGGGACATCCAGAATAATTGAAATATAATGAAATCATGTCCCATATAGTTAAAAATATCTTTGCCGCGCCTTTCACGAAAACCTCAACTGAAGTCCGGCTGGGAATGTGCTTGTTGATCATATCCACCGGGGCGTCCACTGTCCCGGCATCAGAGGCCTTACCCCGGCCCATAGAGATCGATACCACGCTTACCCTGAAACAGATCGCCCGACGCAACCAGGTCCCGGCGGAGAAACTGATGAAGTACTTGAATCTATCTCAGCAACAGGAATCCATACGACCCATGCAGGCAGACTGCAACATCAGTCAGATAGAAAACGCCATAATAAATATCCGCTCGCTTGGCGCCAACAAGGCCTCTAACAATTGGTTCTTTGCTTTGGCCAAGTTCGCCAAATGGGCCTTAAAATTAATCGCTAAGGTGTTTATAGATTAATGAAAAAAATTATCATCATCTTTATCCTGCTTACCGCTGTGGGATCGGTGCAGTCGGCCCCTAAAATAGACCTGGTCTATCCCCCTGAGGGGGCCGATATCGGGCCGGTATCCTGGTCGTTCATTCTGGGCTCTGTCACCCCCGGCAGCCAGCTCTCGGTCAACGGACGCAAGGTGGAGGTCTATAAGACCGGGGCCTTTCTGGCCTACATTCCATTCGACCCCGGGGAATTTGTCATCCAACTGGCGGCCCTGGATGCTTCTGGCACGGCTACCCTGGAACGCAAGGTGAACGTGTCCCGGGGCAAAAAGACCATCAGGCCCGACAGCCTGTGCATCCTGCACTATTCGATAAATCCCAATTACGAATTGAGCCTGTCTGCCGGCGAGCGGTTATATGTCACATTCCAGGGAACTCCGGGCTGCAAGGCCAGTTTTTCAACGGGTCGGAGCCTTGGATCTCCCATGCTGGAGCAGAATGCCGCCGCCGAAGCGGATGACAAGGTCCTGGCCTTCTCCGATTCCTCCACGGCCGATACCGCGGTGGTGCCCGGCATCTACGGCGGATCTTGTCTTATACAAAGCAGCGAGGGCTGGGAAGGTCAGCGAATATATTTTTACCTGGTTGACAGGGCAGGAAATGCTGTAATTGATTCTACCGGACCAATTCTCAGTAATTGGGATGATACCCGTCAGCTTTTTGCCAAAGTGAAAGATTCCATTGCGGTACTCAAGACCGCCCCGGATTTGGGCTATGAGATGTTCATGCCCCGAGGAATGATCCTGCAGATCAACGGAATTCACGATCAGTATTACCGCCTGAAACTTTCGGAAACCAAGGAGGCCTGGGTCAAAAAAAGCTCAGTGGAACTGTTCCCGGCAGGGAAAATATTCCGAACAGCCAAGCTGGCTTTGGTCAAGACGGCCAAGGAGGCCCGCGGCAGCCGGGTGAGCATCATCCTGTCCCGGTCTTCGGTCTATCAGGCCTTCCCCGGCGCCGATGGGCGCAGCCTGAAGATAGTGCTCTATGACGTCCAGGCTGACATGGACTGGGTGCGTTACGATCCGGCCGATGGCCTGGTGAACGATATCCGCTGGAGACAGGTCGACAGCCGGACGGTGGAATTGGAGATATCTCTCAACAGTAAATTATGGGGTTACAGCGCAGCCTATCAAAACAACACCTTGGCGCTTTCGTTAAAAGTTCCGCCGGTCTTAAATAAAAAAAGCCCTTTCAAAGGGCTGAAAATTGCTCTGGACCCCGGACATTCCCCTGACAACGGTGCGGTGGGACCCTTAAGAACCTTGGAGAAGGACATCAACTGGCAGATCACCCAGCGGCTGGGCAGGATGCTGAAGCAGGAGGGGGCCGTTGTCCTCTATACCCGGGAAGGATCGGAAGGGGCCGGCATCTACCAGAGGCCCAGCCGGGCGGCGGGCTGGAGGGCCGATATTTTAATCAGCATCCACAACAACGCCTCGCCGGACGGGGCCAACCCGCTGTTGAACAGCGGTTATTCCACCTATTACTACCAGCCCTACAGCCGGGGACTGGCCGAGGAGGTCCACCGCCAGTTCCAGAGAAATCTGCCGCTCAACGACCACGGGTTGTTCTACGGCAACCTGGTGCTGTGCCGGGCCACCGAGTTTCCATCCATCCTGGTGGAGCCGGCCTTCATCATCGTCCCCCGCGAGGAAGCTCTTTTACTGGATGGAGTCTTTCAAGAGAAGATCGCCAAGGCGGTGTTTGCCGGAATGAAAGAATTTCTTTTGAAAACGAAGTGACCTCCGACCTCACCCTTCCCTCTCCTAATGCTTTAGGAGAGGGGTAGGGGAGAGGTCAAAGAACCGGCAGTGTGCAGATAGCACAATGAACTGTTTTTCGGAACTATTGTAAAACCGCTCCACTTGACTGCGGAGAGCTGGAAATAATTTAAGAAAACCATATTTTCCAAATATCGAAGTAATCATGACTGACCAGACCGAAATATTTCCCGACAGATCGGCCGAGGCCAAATCCGTGCCCCTGGCCGACCGAATGCGGCCCCGCACCCTGGACGAGGTGGTGGGCCAAGAGCACCTTATCGGGCAGGGCAGGGTGCTGAGGAAGATACTGGAGTCCGGCGAGGTGCCGTCGCTGATCTTCTGGGGGCCGCCCGGCTCCGGCAAGACCACCCTGGCCCGGATCATCGCCAGCTCGGTCAAGGCCAATTTTCTGGAATTCTCGGCGGTGATCTCCGGCATCAAGGAGATCAAGGAGGTCATCAAGCAGGCCGAGGCCAAGCGCAGCCACCAGGGCCAGCGCACCATATTGTTCGTGGACGAGATCCACCGCTTCAACAAGGCCCAGCAGGACGCCTTCCTGCCCTACGTGGAGCGGGGCACCATCGTGCTGATAGGGGCCACCACCGAGAACCCGTCCTTCGAGGTGATCTCGGCTCTTTTATCCCGCAGCAAGGTGCTGATCCTGAAAGGCCTGGGCGAGGAGGATATCAAGGGCATTCTGGAGCGGGCCCTGATCGATGAAAAGGGGCTGGCCGAGTCCCATCCGGCGGCTGAGGAAAAAGCCCTGGAATTCATAGCCCAATCCTCCTACGGCGATGCCCGCACCGCCTTGAACGCCTTGGAACTGGCGGTCAGCACCGTCAAGCCGGACGGTGCAGGGAGACGTCAGATAGCTTTGGCCGACGCTGAGGAGGCCATGCAGAGAAAATCCCTGCTGTATGACAAGGCCGGCGAGGAGCATTACAACCTGATCTCGGCCCTGCACAAATCCCTGCGGGACTCCGATCCCGACGGCGCGTTATACTGGCTGGCCCGGATGCTGGCCTCGGGAGAGGACCCGCTGTATGTGGCCCGGCGAATGATCCGCTTCGCCACCGAGGACATCGGCAACGCCGATCCCAACGCCCTGCTGATCGCCAACCAGGCCAAGGAGGCCTATCATTTCCTGGGCACGCCGGAGGGAGAGCTGGCCCTGGCCCAGGCGGTGATCTACATGGCCCTGGCGCCCAAGAGCAACGCGGTCTACAAGGCCTACGGCGCAGTGATGCGGGAAATAGACCGCTCAGGCTCCCTGCCGGTGCCGCTGGTAATCCGCAATGCCGTCACCAAGCTGATGAAGGAGGTGGGCTATGGGGCCGGCTACCGCTACGCCCACGACGAGCCGGACGCCAAGATAGACCAGCAGCACCTGCCTGACGAGATCAAGGACCAGAAATTCTATTTCCCCACCGAGCGGGGCTGGGAGGGAAAAAAAAAGAAGGATAGCGACACAAAATAACCGGGAAAAGGTTAATTTATCCTATGGGTTGACATCGGGCCGCTTTGTGTTTATAATAAACATGACAGATAACACTTCAATCAATATAAAAAGAGGTAGACAGTCATGGGTAAAAGTTCAATTGTAAGATACCTTTTGGTCGTGGCGATACTATCGTCAACCGTCGGATTGCTATTTGCCATGCCCCCTTATCAGGGGATCAAGGAACCCGCTTGGGTGGTCAACGCCAGAAAGGCTGGGATGGATAGCCCCAAAGACGGACTGATTCAACAATTGAGAGCTAAGGATGTCAATGCTAAAATTAGTGGCAGCCGTTCTTACCCCGTAGTTTTAGGTTATTTTACCGATACAGCAAGCACCTATACAAAAGATACTTTACAGATCAGGTTATTCAACACCGGAACAAACGTGATGTCGGTAAATAACTACTATCGCGACATGTCTTATAACGCTATGAGTTGTTCAGGAAGCGTGGCTTCTTGGGTAAATAGCGGACATGCTTTAGCGTATTTTGGCAATGGAGCAAATGGATTACCGTATCCCTACACTGACACTATACAAAGTGCATATGGTTTTATAAAACATACATTGGTGGCTTGTGATGCTGCTGTTGATTTCTCAGACCCTGCGTATGACCAAAACAGCGATGGATATGTTGATGTTTTATGGGTGGTGCATGCTGGGCTTGGAGGTGAGGAGGGAAGTATAAACGATATTTGGTCACATAGCTGGCAATTGACCTCTTGGCGTAGCGGAACCGGGAAGATATTTACCACCAACGATCCCAGACCTGGCTATGCCGGGCAGTATATGAAAATTGACAAATATATCATTATGCCTGAGAAAACACGATGGGCCAATGGCAGTAGCGATGTGGATCTGATAGGTTGCGGTGTGTTCTGCCACGAATTCGGCCATGCCTTGGGGCTGCCGGATCTGTATGACATTGGTACACCTACCTATTACGGAGGGCCTGGTGGATCTGGCTTGGGTAACTGGTCGGTGATGGCAGGAGGTTCCTGGGGAGGCAATGGCAGCACAAATGCCCGTCCAGTAGCGCTAGATGTTTGGTCGCGCCGTTTCCTAGGTTGGGTAAACCCAACCTTGGTAACAAATGATAATCTTTATATTGTCAATAGCATAATGACCACATCTACAAACAGCAGTTATAAATTGGCAAAATTAGGCGCAGACACTACCAAACAGTACTGGCTAATAGAAAACCGTTTTAAAAACGGGGCTGGCCCGATTTCTTCTGTTCAATGGGATTTATTATTATATGGTCAGGGGTTGGCCATCTACCATATTGACACGACCTATACTTCATCTACGTACTTTAATTCCAATACTGTCAATTGCAATTCCACAGATGATATTAACCAGAACCGTCCCTATGGTGTGGCTATGGAAGAAACAGATATGACTACGGTTGGGTACAGTTCTGAAATGTGGAGTTCCGCATTAAATTCCGGGGAAGTTGTTGATGTCTGGAACAGCAACACTCAAACCAGTTTCGACAGCAACGGCACAGCCTATCCGGTGACCTATCTCAACGGCACCACACCCACTACAGGCGGGGCGCACACTTTGACCGCCATCCGGGCCATTCCGGCGGCTTCGGCGGCCATGGCCTGCAGCATGTTCGTAGCCGTTCCCACCGGAGTGGAGGGCCAGCCGGAGGCTGTGTCAGCGCCTTCCGTCTTCGCCCTGCATAATGCCTGGCCCAACCCGGCCCGGGGGCAGGTCAACTTCAAGTACCAGCTGCCCAGGGCGGCCCGGGTGGACATCAAGGTCTACAATGTGCTGGGCCAGACGGTCAAGACCTTCGACCTGGGCCTGCAGGAGCCGGGATATTACTCTTTCAAATGGAGCGATGCCAATGTGGCCGAGGGGGTCTATTTCATCAGACTGTCCGCCACGCCTAAAGATAATAAAGACGGATCCGCCTTTGGCGGGCAGGCCGGGGATTACCGGGCCACCAGAAAATTCGTGATGGTGCGGTAGACCATAAAAAAGCCTAGGGCGAAGTGTCTTCACTTCGCCTTTTTTATTTGACAGAGGACTTATTTTAAAGTAAACTTGGTACTTAACTAGTGAACATTGCTTTTATTGTTTAATCTATAGCATTGGCTTATGATGTCATACCTGCGAAAGCAGGTATCCAGCGGTTATTTATGGATTCCCGCCTTCGCGGGAATGACAAAAACGCTCCATCAAACGAACACCACAGACACAAAATGCCTACTATTATCCACTCGGGGTAGTATATTGTTCTTTTATTCAGAATAAATTTTAAAAACATTTAATATTATGAAGAAAAAAGTAAAATTCATATTCGTGACCGGCGGGGTGGTCAGCTCGCTGGGCAAGGGTATCGCCTCGGCCTCACTGGGCTACCTGCTGAAGGCCCGGGGCCTCAAGGTCAACATTCAGAAATTCGACCCTTACCTGAATGTCGATCCCGGAACCATGAGCCCCTTCCAGCACGGGGAGGTGTTCGTCACCGACGACGGGGCGGAGACCGATCTGGACCTGGGCCATTACGAGAGGTTCATCGACCGGCCCCTGACCCGGGACAACAACCTGACCTCCGGGCAGATCTACGAGAGCATCATCACCAAGGAACGGAGGGGCGACTACCTGGGCAAGACCGTTCAGGTGGTGCCGCACGTCACCAACGAGATCAAGGCCCGGATCCACAAGCTGGCCGAAAGCGGCGACGCCGACGTGCTGATCACCGAGATCGGCGGCACGGTGGGCGACATCGAGAGCCTGCCGTTCATCGAGGCCATCCGGCAGTTCCGGCTGGACGTGGGGAGGGAGAACTGCGCCTATATCCACCTGACGCTGGTGCCCTACATCCGCGCCTCGGGCGAGCTCAAGACCAAGCCCACCCAGCATTCGGTCAACAAACTGCGGGAGATCGGCATCCAGCCGGACATCATCATCTGCCGGACCGAGCAGCCCATGGAAAAGGAGATCAAGGAGAAGATCGGGCTGTTTTGCAACGTCTCGGCCGAGTCGGTTATCGAGGCCATAGATGTGGAGAGCATCTATGAGGTGGCCCTCCGGTTCCACAACGACGGGCTGGATGAGATCGTGGCCCACCTGCTGGGGGCGGGCTTCCACAAGCCGGACCTTACCGCCTGGAGCGAGATGATAAAAAAACTGAAGAACCCGGAATCCGAGGTGCGGGTGGCAATCTGCGGCAAATATGTCGATCTGCACGACGCCTACAAGAGCATCATAGAATCATTCGTCCATGCCGGCATCGCCAATAAAGCCAGGGTCAAGCTGGACTGGATAGACACCGAAAGCCTGGCTCAGGAAAACCTGGCCCAGCGTTTCGATGACTGCCACGGCATCCTGGTCTGCCCCGGCTTCGGAGAAAGAGGCATCGAGGGCAAGATATTGGCGGCCCGGTACGCCCGGGAAAAGAAAATGCCGTATTTCGGCATCTGTCTGGGGATGCAGGTGGCCACCATCGAGTTCGCCCGCAACGTCTGCGGTATGAAGAACGCTCATTCCACCGAGTTTGACGACAAGACCCCGCATCCGGTGATAGATTATCTGCCGGAACAGAGGAATATCAGCACCATGGGCGGGACCATGAGGCTGGGGGCCTATCCCTGCGTAATCACCCCGGGCACCAAAGCCTATCAAGCCTACCAGACCGAGCAGATATCGGAACGCCATCGCCACCGCTACGAGGTCAACAACACCTATGTCCCAAAATTGGAGGAGAAGGGCCTGGTGTTCTGCGGCCGGTCGCCGGACGGAATGTTGGTGGAGATGGTGGAGCTTAAGGACCATCCCTGGTTCCTGGGATGCCAGTTCCATCCCGAGTTCAAGTCCCGGCCCATGAAGCCCCAGCCGTTGTTCCGCGATTTCATCAAGGCCGCCAAGGAATACCGGGACGGGAAAATATAAAAACAATTCCATGGGCTGAGAGATCAGCCCATTTTTAACAGCCAATCCATTTTCAAAGGAATGAGTATGAACAAGATACCAAAGCTATTCTGGGTACTGATCCTGTCCAGCCTGCTGGCCCTGGCGGTGTTGGGGCTTTTCGTCGTCAAGCAGGGGGAGATGGTCCTTGATCAGGTCCAAAAGATAAGCGAAGCCCGAGATATCGAAAGCCTTGACCGGGCGGAGGGCGACATCAAGGGGATGAAGTTCATCACCCGGGAACAGCGGCTGGGCCTGTATACCATCTTGGCCGGCCGTTTCGCCCAGATAGGCAGCCAGCCGAGAATGTATGAGATATTTGAGTCCGTTCTGAAGATGGATCCCGAGAATGCCGAGGTGCTCAACAACCTTTCTTATGAATGGGCCAAGCAGGGGCTCAACCTGGAACAGGCCGAAGAATACTCCAGAAAAGCGGTGGTCCTGGCCGAGAAGAAAATATCCGGACAGAAGCCGGCCGGCATGTCGCGGGAACGCTGGGAAAACATAGTCCGGGTGGAAAGGGGAAATTACCTTGACACCTACGGCTGGGTGCTTTACCAAAAGGGAAAATATAATTTAGCCCTCCGGGAGCTGCAGAAAGCCTTCAAGCTGGCAGAGGATCCGACCATCCAGTATCACTTGGGGCTGGCCTTATACCGGACCGGCAATTTGGACGGCGCCATTGAAAATCTTACCGCCAGCCTGGCCGGGCGGCTGGAGGACCAAACCAAAACCAAAGCCGAGCTGGAGGCCATCTATAAAGAAAGATACCAGACCTTAAAAGGATTGGACAAAATGCTGCAACTGGCGGCGGAGAAAACTCTGGCCCGCCAGCAGGCCGAGGATGAGGCCGAGGCCGCCAAGATAGTCGGCCGGCCGGCCCCCGATTTCAACCTACCGGATCTGGATGATCAATCATATCGTCTTTCCCAATTCCGGGATCAGGTGGTGATCCTTGATTTCTGGGCCACCTGGTGCGGGCCCTGCAAGCTGGCTATGCCGCTGGTCAACAAGGTTCACCTGGAATACCAGGGTAAAGGACTGGTGGTGCTGGGCATCAATCTGGAGGGTCGCGACAAGAACCAGCGGGTGAAGCAGTTCATAGAGGAGTCGGGCCACCAGTTTGTCATCCTGCAGGGCGGAATGATGGGGGTGGGCGTTGACCAGGTCTACGGCGTGACCGGGATCCCCACCACCTTTGTGATAGACAAGCAGGGGATCATCAGATACCGGCATATCGGCTACCGCCAGAATCTGGACCAGATGCTGGCCCGCGAGGTGGAGGAGCTGTTGAAGCAGTAACTGTCTGCAATAGGCGATGGGGTTCGCCTTTAAATGCCGCAACGGCTGATGACTCCTGCTTAAGCGCCAAACACCAAAAGGAGAGTTCATGCAACATTTGATTTTGATCGCATTGGGCGGCATGACCGGGGCCCTGGCCCGCTACGGGCTTTCCAGATTCGTACAGCTGTCGGTCAACCAAATCTTTCCCTGGGGGACCTTGTTCGTGAATCTATCCGGCTCTCTGGCCATCGGGGTGTTCTTTGAACTTTTCGACCGGGCGATGATCCCTTCCGACCTGAGGAGTTTTATCACCATCGGCTTTCTGGGGGCCTATACAACCTTCTCTACCTATTCCCTGGAGACCATCAATCTGCTGAGGGAGGGAGAGATCAGGCTGTGCCTTATCAATGTTGTTTTAAGCAATGTCTTGGGACTGATGCTGGTTGTTTTAGGTATGTATGCCGCTAAATTAATGTTCAAATCATTCTAAAAAGGGAGGGTTCACAGATGAAACTTCCGGAGCAGGCGGTCCTGTTAAGGGTCTTTATCGGCGAAAGCGATAAGAAAAACGGTAAGCCCTTATACGAGCAAATAGTCCTTAAGGCCCGCGAATTGAACATGGCAGGCGCTACGGCCCTGCGGGGTATCCTGGGGTTCGGGGCCGACAGCCGGCTTCACAGCGCCAAATTACTGGACCTGTCCGAGGATCTGCCGGTGGTCATCGAGATCGTGGACACCGAGGAAAAGATCAATACGCTAATGCCGTTTATTGACCAGCATGTGGTTGAGGGATTAGTGACGCTGGAGGATATCCGGGTAATAAAATACCGCCACGGCTGATAGAGTGCAATCAAATATTCCAAGCCAAAGCCCCGCATCGGCGGGGCTTATATTATGTAATTTTCTTTTCTTTGAAATACAATAGACAAACCGGCAGGAATAAGTTATAATAAAATGTTATGAAAGTAGCTGTAATAATACCGGCTTACAACGCAGGAGGCACCCTGGAAATTCTGCTGGCCGAGGCCACTAGGTATGTGAATTTAAACGATATCATTGTGGTCAATGATGGTTCGAGTGACGCTACGTCTGCCATTATGGGAAAATTCCCGGTCAGGAGCCTGTCCCATGTTGCCAACTGCGGAAAGGGCAGGGCATTGCGATCCGGTTTTGAAAAGGTCTTGTCATGGGGCTATGATGCGGTGATAACCCTGGATGCAGACGGACAGCATGATCCCAAGTATATCCCTGAGCTAATAGACCTTTCCCGGGAAGGACATTATGACATTGTAGTTGGTTCCCGGAGAAATTATTTCGGCAGAATGTCTTTTGCCCGCTTCTTAAGCAATAACATCACCACGGTGGTGGTATCCCTGTTGGCCGGCCGGAAGATCGAGGACAGCCAGTGCGGCTACCGGCTGATCCGAAGGGAGGTGCTGGAAGCGGTCGATCTAGAGACTGACGGCTACCAGATGGAGTCGGAACTGCTGATCAAGGCCGGGCGGAGGGGATTCTCAATCGGGCATATTCCGATCGATATCAGAAGCTCGGCCACCAGCCATATAAGGCATCTGAGTGACACAGTAAAATTCATGAACCTGGCCTTGAGAGCACTTTGGTTATAAAAGATATAAATTTTCTCCTTATTTTTCTGTGTCGACAGAGCTCACCCTCACTCCACTTCGTTTGGCACAATAACAGGCTTTGCTCAGTGCAGGCTCTCCCCGCATCGGGGAGGGAAGCCGCGAGGCAGGGAGAGGTCAAAAGAACTCTTGGGGCACAGGGCTTGCATCAAATACCGATACTGTTGTAACGGCTGCATTTATAAAAATATACTTTACGGCTTATTGTCTGCGGTATATCACTACTGTGCCCCAAACCCTACGCTTAAGCTTTCCCAGATTGACTGGCAAGGCTTAAGTGGTGTTTAAAATCGTGATAAATAATAGATTAATTCAGTTAGAGCGACAGATGAAGACAAAACCTCTGATCCTGATCACCAACGATGACGGCATCGACGCCATGGGCATCAAAGCCCTGCGCTGCAGTTTGAAAAAGATAGCCCGGACCGTGGTATTCGCACCCATGTCGGAAAAGAGCGGGGCCAGCCATTCCTTCTCCCTGCGCAAGCCGCTGGAAGTGGTATGGCGCAACAAGACCACCGTGGCAGTGGACGGCACCCCCACCGACTGCGTGATGCTGGCCATCCGGGGACTGCTGAAGGAGAGGCCCGACCTGGTGGTATCCGGCATCAATCACGGACCCAACCTGGGGGACGACGTCACCTATTCCGGCACGGTGGCCGGGGCCACCGAGGGCACCCTGCTGGGCATCCCGTCCATCGCCGTGTCCTGCACCTCCTGGAACGGCTGTAATTTCAAGGCGGCCGCTCATTATGCCCGTCTGGTGGCGGCCACCGCCCTTAAGCAGGGCCTGCCCAGGAACACCCTGCTCAACGTCAACGTGCCCAGCCTGCCGGTTGCCAAGATCAAGGGCGTCAAGATAACCAAGCTGGGCAAGCGGATCTACCGCGATGTGATAGTGGAGCAGAAACATCCCGACGGCCGGCAGTATTTCATGATCGACGGGGCCGATCCCGACTGGGAACGCCAGCCCAAGACCGATTTCGAGGCCATCGAGCAGAATTACGTCTCCATCACCCCGTTTCATTTAGACTGGACCAATCACCGGGCATTGGCAAATCTGAAAAAATGGGAAAGATTGTTTTAGTATTTTAATATTGATGAATTGGATTCCAGTTTCTACGGGAATGACCCAGTAACGTTGGTTAGAGGAATAAATAACAGAATTTTACGGATATCAGATGAATTACGAGCTTTCCCGGAAACAGATGGTTGACCAGCAGATCATCCGCCGGGGGGTGAGCGACCCCGGGGTGCTGGCCGCCATGCAAAAGGTCCCCCGGCACCTGTTCGTCCAGGAGGCCCTGCAGTACCGGGCCTATGACGACAATCCCCTGCCCATCGGGGAGGCCCAGACCATCTCCCAGCCGTACATCGTGGCCCTGATGAGCCAGAACCTGAACATCAAAGGCGGGGAGAAGGTGCTGGAGATAGGCACCGGCTCCGGGTATCAGGCGGCGGTGCTGGCCGAGATGGGGGCCAAGGTGTTCACCATCGAGCGGGTGGAGAAGCTGTACCACAATTCACGGAAACTGCTGGAGGAGCTTAAATACCACGATATCGCAGTCAAGCTGGGCGACGGCACCATCGGCTGGGCCGAGCACGCTCCCTACGACCGGATCATCGTTACCGCCGGGGCCCCTGAGGTTCCCAAGGCCTACTGGGATCAGCTGGCCGAGGGCGGCCGGATAGCCATCCCGGTGGGCGACGTTCATGTGCAGTCGCTGGTGCTGGTGGACAAGGTGGAGGGCCAGCAGGTCAAGAGCGAGGTCTGCGGCTGCGTGTTCGTACCGCTGATCGGAAAATACGGCTGGCAGACCAATGGACAGTAAGATGCGGATAGGCGTGATCGGGGCCTCGTCCTGCTCGGCAAAATTAGCCCAGACGGCCTACACGGTTGGTAAATTGATAGCCGAGAACGGTGCCATCTTAATATGCGGCGGCATGGGCGGCGTGATGGAGGCGGCCTGCCGCGGGGCCGTTGAGGCCGGCGGGATGACGGTGGGCATACTGCCCGGCTCCTCGGCCAAAGAGGGAAACGAATTCTTGACCGTTCCGGTGGTGACCGGATTGGGCTACGCTCGGAATTCGATAGTTGTCCAGTCCGCCCAGGTGCTGATAGCCATCGGCGGGAAATACGGGACTCTTTCTGAGATCGCCTACGCTGCTGGGTTCGGGATACCCATCGTTGGCCTTTCCACCTGGAAGATCCGGGCGCCGATAAAGCACGTGAAAACCCCGGAGGAGGCGGTGAGAATGGCGTTGAAGATGGCGGGGAAGTGATCGGGAAAATGGGACGCAGATAAACGCTGATTTATGGAGATTTAGAAATGAAAATAAAAATCATCTTGGTAGTTATCGGTGTTCTTATTGGCGCACATGCCAAAGCCCAAAGCAAATGGGGCATAGAAATAAAAGGCGGATATAATGCAATGCTTGATAATACCAATTTCAGCAATTGGGGAAGCGGGTTGACAATGGGCACAGGTGTTATATATCAAGTGAAACCGGGACTTAAGGTCGGGTGGGATACAAAGTACAACAATTACCAATATGTCGGGTCAGATAATCACCCATTTTTAGTGAATTGTAGAGTAGAAGGTGAAAATTCTTATTCAATAGACAATTCGATTTTATTACGCTTGCATGGGAATGAGGAGCAATTCGGTTTGCATTTTCATACAAAGATAGGTGTTTCGTATTTGTATATTGGTGAAAAAATAATAATAGATGAAACAACAAATGAGATCATAGATATATATGAAAATACCGGTATAAACGAAATAAAACCTTTTGGGGCATTGGGGTTAGGATTTAACTTTTCAGTCAGCCCACGGATTAAGCTTAAGATCGAGAGTGGTTATTCAATTACTTTTGACGCAGAACAGCAATACTTTCCGATGAATTTAATAGTACATTGGAAATTGTAAAGGATAAAATGATTAAAGCCCATATCACCGGCATGGTGCAGGGCGTGGGATTCAGGTATTACGTTTGGAAACAGGCCAGGCATCTGGGGCTGGCCGGGTATGTACGCAACCTACCGGATGGCTCGGTGGAGGCCGAGGCCGAAGGCGAAGAGGAAAAATTAAACAAGTTCATTGAGGCCCTCAAGGCCGGCCCCTCCGGCGCGGTGGTGGAGGATGTTCAGGTGGAGTGGAAGGAATCCACCGGAAAATACCGGGAGTTTAGTATAACGCACTGACCTAATAGGCGCGTCATCCTGAAGGTGGCATCCGGCTTTGCTGTTGAAGGATCTGCGCCGATAGGATGTTGATTCTTCGGTTAGCTGGACAGGTTGCCGGACTCAGAATGACGAAAGACTCTTTGGCAGGGGTGAGGTCAACCCCTGGATTCCCGCTGGAAGCCTGCCCTGAGTAAGGCAAGCAAGCCCTGCTGGCTCAGGGTTTATCCCGCACATGATGCGGGACGGGAATGACAAAGGTCATCCCCTCCTTGATCAAGGAGGGGAAAGAGGTGAGGTCTAAAATCCCAACTCAACCCTTTAATTCCCTTCTCTTGCCAAGAGAAGGGCTGGGATGAGTTCGGACCCAGGACGCCCCACTGTTTCTCCCCTTGATAGGGGAGATGCGGGCCGGGCAAGAAAAGTCTTTGTGCCTTGGTGTCTTGGTGGTTAAGGTGTCCTGGATTCCCGATTACTCGGGAATGACAAACGATCTTTTGTGGATTGCTTCATTAGAAAAGCACATTAGTCTTTTCGCAATGACAAATCAAATAAAATATCATATAACTCATCAGGAGCAGAACATGGCAGTCAATCTGGAAAAATTCATCAGAGAAGTGCCGGACTTTCCCAAAAAGGGCATCGGCTTCAAGGACATCACCACTCTGCTAAAGGACGCCGAGGGCTTCAAACTGGCGGTGGACCAGTTAACCGAACAATTAAAGGGCGTCAAGATAGACGCCATCGCTGTCATCGAATCCCGGGGCTTTCCCTTCGGCTCGGCTTTGGCCTACAAGCTGGGCACCGGCCTGCTGCTGGTCCGCAAGCCCGGCAAACTGCCGGCTAAAACCATCCGCCAGGAATACGCCCTGGAATACGGCACCGATGCCCTGGAGATCCACCAGGACGCCATCCAGCCGGGACAGAACGTCCTGATCGTGGACGATCTTTTGGCCACCGGCGGAACGGCCATGGCCGTGGCTCAATTGGTGGAGAAGCTTAAAGGAAAGGTGGCCGCCATCGCTTTCGTGGTGGAGCTGGATTTCCTGAAAGGCCGGGAGAAGCTTAAGGAATACAATATCATTTCCCTGGTTCATTATCAAAGCGAGTAATTGAAGAACCGGCTCACATATATCTTTCTGCTGACGGCCTTTTTAGTGCTGATCGGCCTGGGACAGGCCCGGGCCCAGCAGGCCTCACCGGCCGACTCGGCCTCCGGGTATTTCCAGGAATACTTCTCCCGGCTGATGGAGGAGTGGCGCCTCAACCAGATCCAGGAGCTGGCCAAACAATGGGGCATTTCTGCGATGGGCACCAAGGGCATCAGGATGAATCGCAGTTTCTGGGAGGAGCGGCTGAGCATGGTGATGTGGCTGCCCCGCAGCAGCCGGGGGCAGAGCCTGGTGCTGGAATACCAGTTGAAAAAGCACTTCCTGATCAGGGGGGAGATCGACCGGCATTCCCGGAGCGACAACGCCTGGATAGATTTCATCTTCCGGACAGAATATTGAACGGTTAAACTTCGGCAATGTGAACAGGGTCAAATACGCTTGTAAGCTGTTTATCAAATTTATTTTAGGTGTCAACATGAAACGAATGATCGCTGTATTTTTCTTGGTCGCCTTGGCCATTCCGGCCCTGGCTCAGGACGGCTATTTCGGCAAGAACAAGGTCAAACACAAGAATTTCCACTGGGAGAAGATCACCACCGAGAATTTCGAGATCTACTTCTACCAGGGAGGGCGGGAGCTGGCCCAGGTGGCGGCCCGGATGGCCGAGAACGCCGGGCGGAAGATATCCAAGGACATGGGGCACACCCTGTACAACAAGATACCAATCGTGCTGTACACCTCCCACAATGATTTCGCCCAGACCAACATCGCCCAGGATATCATAGACGAAGGGGTGGGTGGCTTCACCACCCTGCTCAAGAACCGGGTGGTGGTGCCCTACACCGGCTCCTATGCCGACCTGGACCATGTGATCACCCATGAGCTGGTCCACGCCTTCATGTTCGATCTGTTCTTCGGGAAATCCATGGAATCCATCTTCTCCCAGCAGAGCCTGATGCAGCTGCCGCTGTGGTTCGTGGAGGGGATGGCCGAGTACGAATCGCGGGGCTGGGATCCCGAGACCGAGATGATAATCAAGGACCTGGCGCTGAACCAGCGGCTGATCCCCATCCAGGAGCTGGACGGTTACGGCGGTAGTTATTTCGTCTACAAAGAGGGCCAGGCCATCATCAAGTTCATAGTCGAGAGGTACGGACAGCAGAAGATCGGCGAGATGTTCCACATGCTGAAATCCAGCCGCAGCATGGACAAGACCTGCGAAAAACTTCTGGGCAGCAACGTCGAAAAGCTGTCCGAGCTGTGGCTCAAGGACATGCATAAAAAGTACTGGCCCTATCTGGCGGCCAAGAAGGAGGTCCCGGACTTTGCCAAACAGTTGACCGAGCATGACGTCTTCAAGACCGGCTCCTATTTCAACCTGGCCCCCTGTTTCTCGCCCCAGGGCGACAAGATCGCCTACATCTCCGATCAGGACGGCCGGGCCGGGATATACATCATCTCCAGCATCGACGGCCACCGCATCAAGCATCTGGTCAAGGGCGAGCAGAACGCCCAGTTCGAGGCCATGCACCTGGCCTGGTTCCGGGGAGGACTGACCTGGTCCCCGGACGGCAAGAAGCTGGCCTTTGCCGCCAAGTCCACCACCGGCGACAAGCTGTATGTGGTCCGGGTTGACAACGGGAAGGTCCTTAAAAAACTGGAGTTCCCGATGGACGGGATTTATTATCCCAGCTGGTCGCCGGCCTCCGACAAGATCGCCTTCTGCGGGCTCAAGGACGGCCAGTCCGACCTATATGTGGCGGACATCGCCGACAGCCACAACGTGGTCTACAGCCTGGAGCGGCTGACCGACGATCTGTACGACGACCGGGAGCCGGAGTGGTCCCCGGACGGCCGGGAGCTGGTTTTCGTCTCGGATCGCCCGGTCTCGGAAAACCAAGCCTACTTCGACACCCTGCATTTCGGCCGGTACCGCCTGTTCACCATGGATCCGGTCTCCGGCAGCATCGGCTGCCTGACCCCGGAGGAGGCCATGGTCTCCCGTCCCAGCTGGTCCCCCAAAGGGATAGCCTATACCGCCATCCGCCAGGGGGTGAGCAACATCTTTGTCATCTCCGGGGACAGCACCCTGCAAGTTACCGATGCCATCACCGGCTGCCTGCAGTCCAAATGGTCCCGGGACGGCAGCAAGCTGGTCTTCATCGGGTATCACAAGACCGGCTGGAACATCTTCACCATTAAAAATCCGTTAGACAAGCTTCCGGATATCGACAGCCAGAAGGTCTTCTTCTGGGCCTCGGCCGACACCGGCTGGTACCAGCCCAGGAAATTCGAGCAGCCTCTGGCCGACAGCAACCGATATAAACCCGGCAAGGCCCAAACCAAATTCTCGGTGGACTGGGCCCAGGGATCATTCAACTACAATACCTTGAGCGGGCTGGGCGGGCAGGCCGAGATCGTGGTCAGCGACGTGATGGGCAACCATCAGTTCTTCTGGCAGTCGGACATGGTCATCAACCTGCAGAATTCTGATTACCAGCTGACCTATTTCTACCGCCCCCGGCGCTGGGATTACGGGGTCAGCTATTACCAGTACCATAATTACTATCTGGCCTCCAACAACGACATCATCATCGAAAAGATCAACGGGGTCCAGGGAATACTCTCCTATCCCTTCAATCGCTATCAGCGGATCGATTTCATGGGAAGCTGGAGCCACTATCAGGAGGAATACTATTATTACTCGGCGCCCGACGCCAGTCTGAACGTGATCATACCGGCGGTGTCCCTGGTGCACGACAACGTTCAGTGGTCATATTACGGCCCCCGGGAGGGCCGGAGGGCCATGGCTGCGGTGGAGGGCAGCAGCCGGGCCCTGGGCAGCGACCTGAATTTCGTCAACTATTTCACCGACATCCGGCAGTACTGGCCGCTTACCAAAAGGTCGGGATTCGCCCTGCGGCTGATGGGCGGGCTTTCCCTGGGATCCGACGCCCAGTACTTCGAGCTGGGAGGGCCCTACACCTTAAGGGCCTATGATTACAACGAACTGGACGGCACCCGGATGGCCCTGTGTAACCTGGAGCTGCGGGTGCCCTTTGTGGACCGGATCCAGATGGCCATCCCGCCCATATCGTTCTACGGCATCCGGGGGGCGCTGTTCTTCGACGTCGGGGCCGCCTGGTCCGACAGCAGACAGTTTCAGCTTTTTCAGCGCGATCCCTATGCCATGTTGAAAATGAAGGACCTTAACGGGAGCCTGGGCACCGGGATCAGGATGATAATATCGCCCTTCATGATGAAACTGGATTTCTCCTGGAAGACGGACCTGTCCTCGATCTCCGACAAGGCCAGGATATCCTTCGTGCTGGGCAGCGAGTACTGATGCCGGTGAGGATAATCGCCGGAGAATTCCGGGGGAGGAACATCAACTGCCCGGATGGCCGGGATGTCCGTCCCACCTCCAGCATGGCCCGGACGGCCATCTTCAACGTCCTACAGCAGGGCGGGGCCTGCCGCCGGGCCCTGGACCTTTACGCCGGATCGGGCGCCCTGGGCATCGAGGCCCTGTCCCGCGGGGCGGAATCGATAGTGCTGGTGGAGAAGGGATCCGGCCCGGCCGGGGCCATAAAGGACAACCTGGCAGCGCTCAAGATATCCCACCGGGCCAGGCTATATTCCGTCGACGCCCTGGAGTTTTTGAGGAGCTGCGGTGAACAGTTCGACCTGATCCTGGCCGATCCGCCGTATCCCGAGCGCTGCCTGCCGGATATCCTGAATGCCGTGGAGCAAAGCAAAACGCTCACCGATTACGGCACCCTGGTCATCCAGCACTCCCTGAAGGAGGACTCTCCGGAGAGCTTCGGGGGGCTGAAAAGGTGGAAGAACAAAACCTACGGCAAGACCCAGGTCAGTTTTTATCGTTATGATGGGGAGGAATGAAATGGGAAACCTGGCAATTTATCCCGGGACCTTCGACCCGGTGACCAACGGGCACCTGGATATCATCCAGCGCGGGTCGGAGATATTTGAACGGATCATAGTGGCGGTGGCCTCCAGCCGGAATAAAAATCCCCTGTTCTCCCTGGAGGAGCGGGTGGAGATGCTCAAAAAAACCACCGCCGGATATAAAGGAGTGACGGTGGAATCCTTCGACGGCCTGCTGGTGGACTATGCCCGGGCCCAGGGGGCCCGGGTCATCATCCGGGGCCTCCGGGCGGTGTCCGATTTCGAATACGAGTTCCAGCTGGCCCTGATGAACCGAAAGCTGAATTCCGAGATGGACACCTTCTTTGTGATGCCCTCGGAAAAGTACGTATATTTAAACTCCGGCCTGATCAAGGAGATCTCCCGCATGGGCGGCGATATTTCTTCCCTGGTGCCGGGGGAAGTGCTGAAAAAATTAAAAGCGAAGTACCATAAATGAGTTTAGTAGACAAAGCAGAACTGGAGATCACGGCCGGGAACGGGGGCAAAGGAGCCATCAGTTTCCGCCGGGAGAAATTCGTCCCCAAGGGCGGCCCGGACGGCGGAGATGGCGGCAAGGGCGGCTCGGTGATTCTGGAGGTCAACCCCAATCTGGTGACCCTCCGGGATTTCAGATATCAGCGCCGCTTCAAGGCCAGGCCCGGTCAGAACGGGGCCTATAAAAAAATGTACGGGGCCAACGGGCCGGACTGCGTCATCCAGGTCCCTCCCGGCACTTTGGTATACGACAAGGAGACCGGCGAACTGCTGGCGGACCTGATAGAGCCGGCCAGCCGGATAGTGGTGGCCAAAGGGGGTATCGGCGGCCGGGGCAACGCCAAGTTCGCCACCTCCACCAACCAGACACCCCGAGTGGCCGAAAAGGGGCAGATAGGCGAAAGCAAGACTTTATTGTTGGACCTGAAGCTGCTGGCTGACGTTGGCTTGCTGGGGTTCCCTAATGCTGGAAAATCAACCCTGCTGTCCTGTCTGTCGGAGGCCCGACCCAAGGTGGGCAATTATCCCTTTACCACCCTTTCGCCCAATCTGGGGGTGATGGAACTGGAGGGGTTCAAGACCTGCACGGTGGCCGATATGCCGGGGCTGATCGAAGGGGCCCACCAAGGCAAGGGGCTGGGCACCCGTTTCTTAAGGCACGTGGAGCGGACTAAGCTGCTGGTCTATGTGATCGACGCTTCGGTGGCTGACCCCTGGAAGGAGTACCGGGTATTGAAGGATGAACTGATCGAATTCAACCCCGCTATTGCCAAAAGGCCGTCATTGCTGATCCTTAACAAGATGGACCTGGTCAAGAAAAAACCATCCGCGCCCAAGGGGCTAAAGGCCATTTATATTTCGGCCCTCAAGGCGGAGGGCATCCCCGAATTGAAAAAAGCCATTACCAAAGCATTGAGCAAGGTAAAAAATGACTGACCACCGGCTGACCGAGGCGGTGGAGCTGTTGAAGTCCCGGGATGCCAAAAAGCGCAGGACGGCGGTGGACATAGCGGCCGAGCTGAACACCGCCGGGTCGGTGGCGCTTCTTATCAAGGCCATTCAGGACCAAAGCTGGAGCCTGCGGGAATATGCCATCAGGAAAACAGCCCTGGCCGGGCATCAGGCCGTCCAGCCTCTGATCCGGTTGCTGCGGGACGGTGTCTGGTACACCCGGGCCGCGGCTTTGCAGGCTTTGGAGCTTATCGGGGACATCGTTGCTTTGAATGCCGTCCTGGATCTCTGCAAAGATCCCAACCGTAGCGTGTCCGAGGCCGCCCGCCAAGCGGTCAGCGTCCTGACCGGAAAGACTGAGATGGGCGCACTACTGGCCCAGGCGGAAAAGATGAAATCAGAACAGCGCGATATTTTGGTCAGTCTGGTATCAGAATCCAACACCAACCTGGCGGAAAACCTCAAGGCCCATATGGCCGGCCTCCCGACCAATACGGCCTCCGGCGTACCCCCCTTGGCCGCTGAGCCCGGGGCGTCCGAGAGACTGCAGAGCTTGAGGCGAGAGATAAAAACCATATTAAGGCAGAGCGACAGGGACGGCAATGAAGACGCATGAGGAATTGCTTTGGTGGCTGCGATTGCAGTCGGTCCGGGGAGTCGGCTCCATCAGGTTCAATGAACTGATCAGGGTTTTGGGCGACCCTCGAAAGGTATTTGTTTCCGACGACGCAGCGCTGTCAGAGGTTCCCAAGATAGATGCCAGGATCATACAGGAGATACGAAACTTCAAGCATATTCCGGGCTATGCCGAGGAGCAGTTGGAGCAGGCCGTTAAGCTGAGGGCCGATATCCTGACCATAGATGATCCGGAATATCCTGAAAATCTTAAAAATTTCATAGACGCTCCGCCAATTTTGTTTGTGCGGGGCTCCCTGAAAAGCTCCGACCAACGGGCGGTGGCCGTAGTCGGCTCCCGCAATGCCACCACCTACGGCAAGAACACCTCCTCGGGAATGGCCCGGGAGCTGGCTTTGGCAGGAATAACCGTGGTCAGCGGGATGGCCCGAGGCATCGATTCTGCCGCCCATCAGGGGGCGCTGGCCGCCGGAGGCAGGACCATCGCGGTGCTGGGCTGCGGGGTGGATATCGCATATCCGGCCGAAAACAGAAAGCTCCGGGACTCCATCGTGGAGAACGGGGCGGTGATTTCGGAATACCCCATCGGCGAAAAGCCCATGCCGGCCTATTTTCCCAACCGCAACCGGATCATCACCGGTCTTTCGCTGGGAGTGCTGGCGGTGGAGGCCCGGGAGGACAGCGGGGTGTTCTCCACCGTCCGGTGGGCGGCCGAGCAGGGCCGGGAGGTTTTTGCGGTTCCCGGCCCCATAACCTCGGCCACCAGCGTCGGTCCCAATCAGCTGATAAAGCAGGGGGCCAAGATGGTCCTCAATATAAGCGACATCCTGGAGGAGTTGAAGCTATCGGGTCCCGATAAATCGCCGCCCCAAAAAACCCTTCCCGAAACAGAACTGGATGGCGATGAACGCTCGGTGTTTGCCAGCCTGGCCGATGATCCCCGGCATATAGATTCAATTGCCGAAATGATAAGGCGAAGTTCGGCCGACACCCTGCGGATACTTTTTACGCTGGAGATGAAGGGCTTAATCAGGCAGATGCCCGGGAAGATGTTCGTGAAGCTATGATCAGTTTTCTGCTGTAATAAAAAGTTTTGTAACTTTATAGGCTTTTGGGTAAAAATGTTCGGTTTAGGTTTTGGCGAGGTAAAATAGTGATGAACACGCCTTATGCTGAATATCGTCATTCTGAACCCGACGCCTTGCCTTACCTGTGTAGAATCTGGTTTAGATTATTCGATAACTAAGCATGGGGACAGAATGACGTGAGGTAATAGTTGGGTGGCTGAATAGTTAAGAATTTTAGCTAAACAAACCGGAGTATAGATGACCCAGATCACAGTCATAAAATGCAGTTCCTATCAAACGGATGAGATCCGGGCCGCCGTCAGGCGGTCGCTGGACCTGCTGGGCGGCATCTCCAGCTTCGTCCAGCCCGGGAACAAGGTGCTGCTGAAGCCCAACCTGCTCTCGGCCCAGAGCCCGGAGCAGGCCATCACCACCCACCCGGCGGTGGCGGAGGCGGCCGTCGAACTGGTGAAGGAGGCCGGGGGGATCCCGATTCTGGGCGACAGCCCGGCCGGGGCCGTCAAAAGCCTGGATGAGTTCTGGAGCGCCACCGGAATGCTGGAGGTCTGCCGCCGGCACCAGGTCGAATTGGTGAGCTTCGAAAGCTCCGGGGTCTATCAAAGGGAGCTTGACGGCAGAAGGTACCATATCGCCAAGCCGGTGCTGGATGCCGACGTCATCATCAACCTGCCCAAATTGAAGACCCACAGCCTGACGGTGATGACCGGGGCGGTGAAGAATATGTACGGCGTCATCCCCGGACTGAAGAAATCCATGTACCACAAGCAGGCCCCCAAGCCCTGGGAATTCTCAAAACTCCTGGTGGATGTCTTTGCCCTGGCCAGGCCGCAGTTGAACATAGTCGATGCCGTGACCGGCATGGAGGGCTTCGGGCCCTCGGCCGGCAAGCCCCGCCAGTTGGGCCTGATCCTGGCCGGGTCGGACGGGGTGGCAGTGGATGCTTGGGCGGCGCATTTTTTGGGCCGGAAGCCGCTGGCTATTCCCACCACCAAAATAGCCTACCGCCGTAAACTGGGAGAGGCCGATCTGGGCCGGATTGAAGTTTTGGGGGATGATCTCCAACCGCTGAAGGATTTTATCTGGCCCTCCAACTGGTTCTATTCCTTCATTCCTGGCTTTCTGGCCCGATATGCCGCCCGGCTGTTCTGGGTGCGGCCGGCCATCGACCCCGCCCAGTGCATAAACTGCGGGTACTGCGTGGAGAGCTGCCCGGTCAGCGCTTTGACCTCGATCGGGCCAGTGCCCGAATTCAATTATAAGATATGCATAAACTGTCTTTGCTGTAGCGAGGTCTGTCCCCGGCAGGCGATCTATCAAAAGCGCAGTCCGATAGCGAAGCTGGTCCGATGAAAAGCAGGGCACTCAAACACCGTCTGGAATATGCCCTGCTGGCATCATTGGGAACGCTGGGTCGGGCGGTATCCGAAAATACCGCCGCCGCGGCCGGAGCCCGGCTGGGCGAAGCGGCCTTTGACGTTTTCAAGCTCCGCCGGAAGGTGGCATTGGATAATCTGCTCCAGGCCTTTCCCGAACGATCATCGATTGAGATCGAAGCTATCGCCCGGAGCCTGTATCGCAACCTGGGAAAGAACCTGCTGGAGTTTTTGCGGTTTCCAAATTTGTCCGGGGAGGACATCAGGCATAAGGTGACATTCATCGGTCGGGAGCATTTCGACCGGGCGATCGAAGGGGGCAAGGGGGCCCTGCTGATCAGCAGCCATTTCGGGAACTGGGAGCTTTACGCCGCCTCCATCGCGGCTTACGGGTATCCCATCTCGGTGGTGGTCTACGAACAGCACAATCCCCTGACCGACCGGATGATGAACGACATCCGCCGGGCCAAGAACATCGACGTCATCTTCAAACCGGACGCCCCCCGGGCCATACTGAAAGCCCTGGCCAAAAACCGTTTCGTGGCCATACTGATCGACCAGGACGCCGGGCAGGACGGGGTGTTTGTGGATTTCATGGGGCGGCCGGCATCAACCGCCAAGGGGCCGGCGGTGTTTGCCATCCGGACCGGGGCCCCGCTGCTGACCGGGGTGATCGTCCGGCAGGCCGACGGCGGGCATACCGGTTATATCGAGCCCCCGGCCTATGCCGATCCGACAAAAGACAAGGAACAGGAGACCCAACGGCTGACCGCCTATGTCACAGCGGCCATGGAAAGATATGTCAGAAAATACCCCGACCACTGGTACTGGGTGCACCGCCGGTGGAAAACCCAGCCTATGGGATCTGAGGGGTCGTCATGAAGCGTCTAATTTTAATCATTCCATTGTTCCTGTTGATGGCCGGATGTGGCAAGAAAACAGAAAACGATTCCAGTGATGGCACACCGATAGACACTTACCGCCAGGGGATTGACCGGGCCCAGGAGGTAAAGAAGAAATCTGATGAACGGGCTAAAAATCTTGATTCCATTTCTCAGGGAGATCAATGATAAACATCTTGATGCTTAAAATATCATGCCCATAAAAGTCTTACCCATAGACATAGTCAACAAGATCGCCGCCGGGGAGGTGGTGGAGCGCCCGGCATCGGTGGTCAAGGAGCTGGTGGAGAACAGCCTGGATGCCGGGGCCTCGGCCGTCGAAGTGGAGATAAAGCAAGGCGGGCTGCGGTTGATCAGGGTCTCCGATGACGGCAGTGGGATGGACCCCGCAGAGATGCGCCTGAGCCTGGAGCGCCATGCCACCAGCAAGATCGCCGGTTATGATGATTTGTTATCCATCGCCAGCTACGGATTCCGGGGCGAGGCCCTGCCCAGCATGGCCTCGGTCTCTCGGCTGACCATGGCATCCCGTTCGGAGGGGGCCTCCTCGGCCTGGGTGATAGAATGCGACGGCGGGCGCATCATCGCCCAAAAGGAGAGCGCCGGAAACCGGGGAACCACAATTATTGTGGAGGAGTTGTTTGCCAATGTCCCTGCCCGGAGAAAATTCCTCAAAGCCGAGATGACCGAGGCCCGCAAGGTGGCCGATGAGGTGGTCAGCCAGGCCATTGCCAACCCGGAAGTCTCATTCCGGCTGATAATAGACGGGAAGGAGAGCTTCGATTATCATACGGGACCTTTGGAACAGCGGCTGGAGGATATCCTGACGGCCGATGTTTTTCGCAGCATGCTGCCGGTAGAGTTCGGCCAAAGACCTCTGGCTGTCAAAGGATTTGCCTTGAGCCCGGACAAACTGCTGGCCCGGCGACGGGATCAGTACCTGTTCGTGAACGGCCGGCGGGTATCCGACCGGCTGGCGGGATCGGCCATCTACCGGGGCTACGGCCCCAGCCTGCTGGGCAGGCATCCGTCCTATGTGCTCTTCCTGGAGATCTCCCCCCGGCAGGTGGATATCAATGTCCATCCGGCCAAGCGCGAGGTAAGGTTCCGGGATGACGGGCTGGTGTTCAACACCGTTCGTTCCGCCATTCATCGGGCGATGTTCCAGGAGCCGGGCGCTCCGGATAGTTTATCGCCAGGCAGTTTCGGCGGCTTCTTTGGATCAAGCAGCCAACAGTATACCGGCAAAGAGGGTTTGACTCTGGAGGATAAAAAAGCCGTATATCAACTGTACGGGTCGGAGGAGCCGAAAGCCATTGGCGAACTTTTCGGCGTGGCCGAGCCCCGTTCCGAAAATGTTTCCCTGGTCAGTTATTGGCAGGCCCATAACCGGTACATCTTTGCCGGGATCAAGAACGGCATCATCATGGTGGACCAGCATGCCGCCCATGAACGGATACTTTTTGAGGAACTTTTAAAGTCCCGGGAGAAACGGCTCTCCCAGCAGTTGCTGTTCCCGGTCACTCTGGAGTTGAACCCCTCGCAGAAAATAGCCTGGGAACAATTTCAGGACGTTTTCTCCTCCCTGGGATTCGATGTCAAGCAATTCAGCGGGAACACCATCGTCATCGAAGGTCTGCCGGCCGCGGCCGGCGATCGGGTGGAGGGCGGAGAACTGATCAGAAATATCCTGTCAGACCTCTGCCAGAACCCGGCCGCTTCTGTGGAGCCGGCCGAGAAGCTGGCCATGTCGTTCGCCTGCCATGCGGCAGTCAAGGCCGGCCAGCCGCTTTCCCAAGAGGAGATGAACCGGCTGATAGATAGGCTGTTCGCCACCAGCTCGCCATACCTCGACCCCCACGGCCGCCCGGCAGTGATCAGGCTGACCCTGGACGACCTGGAGCGGAGATTCGGCCGGATATGAATTCGGTTCTGGTCATCGCTGGCCCCACCGCCGTGGGAAAGACCACGCTGGCGCTGGAGCTGGCCGGAAAGATTGGCGCCGAGATAATCTCGGCCGATTCCCGGCAGGTGTACAAGTATCTTGATGTCGGCACCGCCAAGCCCACCAAAGCCGAACGGCAAAAGATCAAGCATCATCTGATAGATTTCCTGGAACCGGATGACGCATACAGCGCCGCTCGTTTTGCGGCCGATGCCCGGAGCATAATGGACAAGCTTGATGAGGAGGGCAAAAGATATATCATTGCCGGGGGCTCGGGGCTCTACCTGAAAGCGCTTATCGAGGGCCTGTCGCAGATCCCTTCGGCCGATGAGAATATCCGGCGGGAATTGGATTCGCTTTTGGCGGATAAAGGCAAGGGAGGATTATATGAAATGCTTCAAGAGCTTGATCCCGAATCCGCCGAAAAACTAAAACCCAACGATTCAGTCCGGATAACCAGGGCCATCGAGGTATTTAAACTCTCCGGCATAAAAATATCGCAGTGGCAGAAGAAGGAACGGGTGAAGGATAAGCGCCGCTACCGGCTGGTGGTGCTCAACCGGGAGCGCGATCTGCTCTACCGTCTGATAGAGATCAGAGTGGACCAGATGATAGAGCAGGGGCTGTTCGAAGAAACAGCCGGGGTGCTTAAGATGGGTTATTCTCCGGAACTCAACTCGCTCAACACTGTGGGATACAAGGAATCCATAGCTTTCATCAATGGAAAAATGGACCGAAGCACCGCGGTCGGCCTGATCAAGCAGAACACCAGACGCTATGCCAAAAGGCAGATGACCTGGTTCCGGGGCATGACCCAGGCGGAATGGCTGGAGATTGACAAAAGAAGCAGCCTGGAAAAGATTGCCGAAGGACTGAATCAATAAGAAACCTCTGCGAAACTAACCACGGAATCACGGAGGTTTTAGAAACGCGGAATAATATCCATTAAATCTTCATTTTCTTAGTGATTTCCTTCCGAGAATTCAGTGTTTTCGCTTACGCTTCCTGCATGTCTTCTTCAAGTGCCATAGCTTCAGCGAAGGCACCCCGTGTTAAAAGGTACTTTTGCAGAAGCCACAATAAATATTTAAGAAAGCCGAATTGAAATTTAGCAGAAACATCGTATCGCTGATATTTATTCTGGCAGTTTGGAATTCTTTTGCGCTTGCCGGGTTGTTGCCGTTGAACGGGGACTGGCATTACCTGCAATCCCCGCATTTCAAGGTCTATTTCCAGCCCGGCCAGCAACAGTATGCCCAAAAGGTAGCCAATAAGGCCGAGGATGTCCATGTTGATTTGGTGGGGTTCCTGAAATGGCTTCCCTACGGGCATACCAATATCATAGTGGCCGATCATACCGACATCGTCAACGATTATGCCTCGCCCCTTCCTAAAAGGACCATAATAATCTATCCCGCCCAGAATGCCGGGGACCGGAACAATTTCGGCGACTGGCTGGACGAAGTATTGGTGCATGAATATACCCACATTCTTCAGATGGACATGCAGAGCGGCATCCCTGCCGGATTCAATTCCCTATTCGGCAGGATCTTTCTACCCAATATCTTTCAGCCCCTGAACCAGATCGAGGGGCTGGCGGTATATTCCGAGACCCGGTATACCGGTTTCGGCCGCAACCGCTCGGCCCTTACAGAGGGGATGCTGCGCTCCGCGGTGGACGAAAGGAAATGGGTGCCCCTGGACCGGGTCGGGGTAGCCTCGCCCTGCTGGCCCCGCGATGCTTCCTACATCTACGGCGGCAAGTTCTACGAATACTTGGCGGATAAATACGGCCCCAAAAAACTGGCCCTCTACCAGCGGAAGCACAGCAACCTGGTGATTCCCTTTATGCAGAACATGCCGGCCAAGAGCGTCTTCGGTAAAAGCTTTTCCGATCTGTGGACCCAATGGAGGAGCGATGCCTTTAAAAGATATTCGGCCCAGGCGGAGTCCCTAAAAGGCCAGGGTCTCACCGATTTCCGGCATTTGACCGATGATGGTTTTGACAAAACTTTCTTATCCTCCTCTCCGGATGGCAAGTCTCTGGCCTATGCCGATCGTAACAGCCACCGGAGGTCAAGTCTGAAATTATATGATATCGGATCGGGCAAATACCGGACGATTGACCAGGGGATATTTCTGGGCTCCATGCAGTTCAGTTCCGACGGGAGATATTTGGCCTACGGAAAGATGGAATATTCCGGATTCGGAGAAAACTTATACGGAGATATTTATATTTATGATACGGTAAACCGTAAAACCGAGAGAATCACCCGCTGTTTGCGGGCCAGGGATCCGGCCTTCTCCCGGGACGGAAAGATGTTGTATTTTGTAGCTTCTAGTATGGATCAGAATGCTCTGGCGGTCCTGGATCTGAAAACAAAGCAGGTGGAATCCCTGACGGAGTTAGATGAGTCGCAATTGTTCAGCCATCCGTCGGTGTCTCCCAATGGAGAAAAGATCGCCCTTGCGGTGTGGCAGGATGGGGGCTATCAGGACATCTATCTTTACGACATCGCCAAAAAGGAATGGCGGGCACTGATGGCCGATAAAGCCCAGGATATAACCCCGGCCTGGTCCGGCGATGGTAAATATTTGTATTTTGCCTCTGACCGTTCCGGGGTGTGGAATATATTTAAATATGACCTTCAGACTGCGGCCATGTCCAGGGTAACCAATGTCATTGGAGGGGCTTTCAATCCAGCGGTTTGTGATGCTAATGTTTATTTCCTGAGTCTCAGTTCAAGGGGATTCGATATAGTGGTGACAGAAATATCCGATTCAATCTGTTTTACAAATACAGCATACATTGATACAACGTCCTTTGTCGAAAAAGCGACAGATAGCGTCAATTATCCTTCTGTGAAATACCGGCCTTTTAAGACCCTGCTCCCGTTCTTTTGGTTTCCCATGGCCTCAATTGACGAAAAGGGAGGGGCGCTGGGAGTTGCCCTCTTGGGCGCGGACGACCTGATGGCCAAATCTTATACTGCCGTGTTCGTCCCCAGCTTCAACTCGCAACGGTTTTATTATGATATTGCCTACTCCGATGCCGACCGCAGCCTGAACTATAATTTTCGAATTTCGGACAATACAACTGCCGAGGATGTCGGTTCGGGGAATACGGATGTTGCCTATTATCAAAGGCAACAGAGCCAGTCGCTGCAGTTATATTTACCCCTAACCCGTTCGGGTCACGTGATATCCGCGGCGGCGGCCTATTGCCACACTAATTACACCGGGTTGAATAATGAGATCTTTGCGATCAACCCTTATTGGAACGGCCATCTGGCGCGCCTTCAGATGAACCTGGGCTTCAGCAACGCCCAGAAATACGGCTTTTCCATCAGCCCGGAGAGGGGCCGGAGCGTGTCCTTGGAATCGAGATTTTATCGAAAATATCTGGGAGGCGAGCTGAATCAGTCCTGGCAGGGACTTTCCTGGACCGAATATCTGCCCCTGCCTTTTCGCCATCAGATGCTGATGGGCAAGATAATGGCCGGGGTCTGGGGCCAGGGGGTCTATGTCAACGAGGATATTCCTGAAATGCGGCCCAGGGGCACAACGGAGGATATTGACGGAAGATATCGAACTTTGTTAACGGCCGAATATCGCTTTCCGTTGTTATATGTGGAACGGGGATTTTCCACCTGGCCGTTCTATCTCAAGAACGTCAGCGGGGCATTGCTGATGGATGTCGGAACGGCATCTAATAATTACAAGCATTTGAGCTATAATGATTCCCACCGGTGCCTGGGCGCGGAAATAACTTCCCAGTGGCTTTTCTCCTATGCGGCGCCGTTCAAGATCATCCTGGGGTTCTATCACCTTCCGGAGGAAAAAGAATCCCATATAGCGTTAAAGATGGGCACGGATATCTTATGGTAGTCCGCAGATCGTACATAATTCTTGCCCTCTCGGTTCTGTCGGCTTGTTTGTCCTCGGCGGCGGCGGGAAAAGCCAGGACCGCCATAGAAGGGAATGTCAGCTTCCCTGCGCGCCAGCTGATAAAGGTGGCCAGCCTTAAAATGCCGGATAACAGGATGGATAGCGATAGCCTGGAGCAGTCAATTTACCGGTTACGGTCCTTCTACCGGCGGAACGGTTTTGTCGATGCCGAAGTAGAATACATGATAGACAGCATCAGCCAGCCGGGTACTACCGGAATAAAACTGGTGATTACCGAGGGCACCAGATATTATGTGGACCGGATAGATTTTAGCGGGAGCCGGGAACTACCCGCCGATGTGTTGAACCGGGCCATAGCCAACAAGGTCCGAAGGCCCCTGAATGTTGAGGATCTGGGGCAGGACGATTTCAGTTTGATGCTGTTGTATGCCGATCACGGATATATCTATGCCGAGGTGGATCATGACCTGGAGTTCCAAAACGGACATAAGGCGATCATCACCTACCAAGTCAAAGAAGGCCCCCAGGTAAACATTTCCCGCATTGCTTTGACCGGCAATGTCCATGTGCAGGAGAAGTATATCCTGAACACTATCCGGATGTCCCCGGGCGATGTATTCAGCCGGAGCCGGTTGATAAAAAGCCAATATCTGCTTCAATCCAGCGATCTGTTCCGGATGGTTGCCGTTTCCCCAGGGGAGATCGACTCCCTGAGCAACGATATCGCGGTGGACATCCGGCTGGTGGAAAAGCCCCGACGGTTGTTCGAGACCAGCATTGGCTACGGCAGCGGCGATGCGGTAAGGCTGATGTCCAAATGGGCCCATCGCAATCTATTCGGGCTGGGCCGCAGAATTGAACACAACGGACTGGTTTCCTTTCAGACCAAGTTTCCCCTCAAAATGACCAGGGGCCGTTCCCAGATCAGTTATTCCGACCCATATTTTTATTTATTTAATAAACCGGCCCGGGGGGAGGTTTATTATGATGATTTCAGACCCAGCTATACCGATTACCGCTTGGAGACGGTGGGCTTTAATTTTTCTGTAAGCACACCGATATCAAATGCTTTTAATATTGACTATCGCTGGAAACAGGAATGGCTGAAACTTTCGCCCACTTGGCAGCTTACCAAGTATACCTCCGATACCTTAAGCTATAAGGGCAGAAGGTCTCTGGCCGTTGTCTCCAGCTACGAGAACCTGGATGACCCGGTAAATCCACGAAAGGGATTAAGCAGCGATCTGGAACTGGAGTACACCGGAGGCATCATGGGCGGGGCGGAGACTTTCCAGAGGGTTGTCAATAACTGGGCCTACTATTTCAAAGCTCCTTCGCACGGATTGTCTTTTGCCGGGCGTTTCCGGTACGGGATCATCGGAGACTGGTCGCAAAGGTCCACCATTCCCAGCTATGAAATGTTCTTTCTGGGAGGCCCGTCAACGGTAAGAGGGTATGCCCTCAGTTCGATCGGCCCGGTGGACGACAAGGGCCGGGTGACCGGCGGAAGGATCATGACGTTGATCAATCTTCAGTCGGTTGTCAATCTGGGCAAAAACTGGGGCTTAGCCGCATTTATTGACGGTGGCATGCTCAGCAACAGGACCTTTGAAAAACAATCCTTTGGCGATATGGTCTCCAGCCCCGGTTTGGGAATAAGATATGCGTTGCCCTTCGGCGCCGGACGGCTGGATTTCGCCGCTCCCGGCACCCTGATGGGGCAGATAAAATACTGGAGGTGGATGGTGGCCTGGGGTGAGCCGTTTTAAAAATTATAAGATAGGAAAATTAAAAAAGGCCGCAGATTATCTGCGGCCTTTTTATGTGGTCTATTCGGATAATAACTTAAGCGGTCAGGGTCTTTCTGATCCAGGGGGATGGCGGGGGATCCTTGGCGA
>JAGVNJ010000028.1 GCA_020053305.1 Candidatus Edwardsiibacteriota bacterium
CACCGTTTCGTACTCGGCATGGTGGACGTTGATGGTCACTCCGCGGGCCTTTTCCTCAGGGGCGTTGTCGATCTCCTCGTAGCTCTTGGCCTTGGCCAGTCCCTTCTCCGCCAGATATTTGGTGATGGCGCTGGTCAACGTAGTCTTGCCGTGGTCAACGTGACCGATCGTCCCGATATTTACGTGCGGCTTGGTTCGCTCGAATTTTGCTTTGGCCATACCTGGAATCTCCTTATATTCTGGTAAATTTTTTCGCTTGATATTTTATTTGTCAACTGACGTGATTAGTACCGGCTTCCGCTTTTCTCCATTATCTCCTCGGATACTGACCGGGGAACCTCCTCATAATGGTGGAACTGCATGGTGTAGATGGCTCTTCCCTGGGTGAGGGATCTCAATCTGGTGGCGTAGCCGAACATCTCGGAAAGGGGGACCATCGAGGCTATCACCTGGGCGTCCTTGCGTTTCACCAGTCCCAGGATCTTGCCCCGCCGGGCGCTGAGGTCTCCGATCACGTCGCCCATATACACTTCGGGGACCACCACTTCCACGTCCATGATCGGTTCCAAAAGAACCGACGATGCTTTCTGCAGGGCGTCCCGGGCCGCCATAGAAGAGGCTATCCTGAAAGCCATGTCCGAAGAATCCACCTCGTGATAGGAGCCGTCGGTCAGCTCAATTTTAACATCCACCACCGGATATCCCGCCAGCACCCCGGATTCCAGGCCGTCCTTAACGCCCTTTTCCACCGAGGGGATAAACTCCTTGGGTATGTTGCCCCCGATGATGGAGTTTACGAACTCAAATCCGGTCCCGGCCTCTTTGGGCTCGGCCTGTATCACCACATGGGCGAATTGCCCGTGGCCGCCGGTCTGCTTGGCGAATTTGATGTTGCTGGTGACCGATTTACGGATGGTTTCGCGGTAGGACACCTGTGGTTTCCCCACGTTGGCCTGCACCGAGAACTCCCGCAGCATACGGTCCACGATTATCTCCAGATGAAGCTCGCCCATGCCGGAGATGATGGTCTGGCCGGTCTCCTCATCGGTCTTCACCCTGAAAGTGGGATCCTCCTCCAGCAGTTTTGCCAGGGCCAACCCCATCCTGTCCTGATCGGCCTTGGATTTGGCCTCCAGGGCCACCGCTATGACCGGATCCGGGAATTTCATGGCTTCCAGCACCAGGGGATGCGCCTTGTCGCAGATGGTATGCCCGGTGCGGCTTTCCTTTAATCCCACCAATGCGGCGATGTCTCCGGCCGATATTTGATCCACATCCTCGCGTTTGTTGGCATGCATCATCAGTATCCGGCTTACCCGTTCCCGCTTATCAAGGTTGCTGTTATAGACCGTTTCGCCGGCCTTGAGGACTCCGGAGTATACTCTGACGAACGAGATCTTGCCCACATAAGGATCGGTGGCTATCTTGAACACCAGCCCGGCCAGGGGCTCCTCGGGGCTGTCGTGCCGCTCCTCCTTGTGGCTGGTATAGGGGTTGATCCCGGTGATGGGGGGAAGATCGGTGGGGGCCGGCAGATAATCCACTACGGCATCCAGCAGAAGTTGGACCCCCTTATTCTTGAACGAGGCCCCGCACAGCACCGGAAAGATCTTGATATCCAAAGTGCCTTTTCTGATGGAGCGTTTCAGCATCTCCGGGGTTATTTCCTGGCCATCCAGATAGGCATGCATGGCCTCCTCGTCGAACTCGGCCACCTGCTCCACCAGGTTATCCCGGTATCTCTGGGCGGCCTCCGCCAGGTCGGCCGGAATGGATCCGGCCTCGGGGGCCCTCTCGCCTTTGTCGTCAAAGGTCATGGCCTTCATGGTCACCAGATCCACCACCCCGCTGAAAGCGTCCTCCCGGCCGATGGGCATCTGGATGGGCACCGCCTTGGCGGCCAGCCTCTCCCGCATCATCGAGACCGCATCGTCGAAGTCGGCCCCCACCCGGTCCATCTTGTTGATGAAAGCTATCCGGGGGATGTGATAGCGGTCGGCCTGGCGCCACACCGTTTCGCTCTGCGGCTCCACTCCGCCCACCGCGCAGAACAGCGCCACGGCGCTGTCTAATATTCTCAAAGAACGTTCCACCTCGACCGTAAAGTCTACGTGGCCCGGGGTGTCTATAATGTTGATCCGGTGGTCTTTCCAAAAACAGGTGGTGGCGGCCGAGGTGATGGTGATGCCGCGTTCCTTCTCCTGCTCCATCCAGTCCATGGTGGCGGCCCCGTCGTGGACCTCGCCGATCCGGTGGAGCCTGCCGGTAAAATAAAGTATCCGCTCGGTGGTGGTGGTCTTGCCGGCATCGATATGGGCCATGATGCCGATATTCCTGGTCTTATTTAATGATTCCTGAGCCAATTCGTTTCCTATCTCCCGCCGCCTGTATGCTTTTACCTATCAGGCAGTCGGAATATCGATCTGCCGATCAGATGTGGTATGCGATGTAAAATGGCGACAGGTTGTTCATTAGTCTATTGAATTCACCTGATATTAAAGCTGATTTTAGAACCGGTAGTGGGCAAAGGCCTTGTTGGCCTCGGCCATCTTGTGGGCGTCCTCTTTCTTCTTGATGGCGCCGCCCTCGTTCTTGATGGCTGACAGGATCTCTCCGGCCAGGCGTTCCCGCATGGTCTGCTCGGAGCGGGACTTGGCCGCTGCGATCATCCAGCGGATGGCCAGTGCGGTCCGGCGCTCCGGCTTTACCTCCACCGGCACCTGATAGGTGGCGCCCCCCACCCGGCGGGGCTTGACCTCCAGCACCGGCTTGATGTTGTTCAGGGCTTGCTTGAAGCCGTCGATCCCCGAGGCCTTGGTCTTCTTCTCCACGATCTCCACCGCGTTGTAGAAAATCCTCTCGGCTATGCTCTTCTTGCCCCTCTCCATCAGGTTGTTGATGAAGATGGTGACCATGGTGTCGTGGTACTTGGGATCGGGCAGCAGTTCCCGCTTTATGACTCTTTTTCTTCTCGGCATTTTTTACCAGTCTCGGTGTTATATTTTTATTTTGGAAATATTATTTCTTGGCGCGCTTGGTGCCGTACAGCGAGCGGCTTCTCTTGCGGCCGTCCACCCCGGAGGTGTCCAGGGTCCCGCGGACGATGTGGTAGCGCACGCCGGGCAGATCCTTGACCCGTCCGCCCCGCACCATCACGATGGAATGCTCCTGCAGGTTGTGGCCCTCGCCGGGGATGTAGGACAATACTTCGATACCGTTGGACAGCCGGACCTTGGCCACCTTGCGCAGGGCCGAGTTGGGCTTCTTGGGGGTGGTGGTGTAGACCCGGGTGCAAACGCCGCGCTTCTGGGGACAATTCTTCAGGGCCGGGGCCTTGGTCTTTTTTGATTTGGTTTTTCTTCCGTGTCGGATCAGTTGGTTGATGGTCGGCATGGGATCTCCTTAACCGATTTTCCGTTGATGCTGCCGGGGGATTAAAAACAAAAATCCCCATGTCCCGTCCTACTTTCTTTGATAAGGCAGGAAGATGGCATACATAAAAGTTTTCCTAAAGAATTGATATTATATAAGATTTCATACAAAATGTCAATCCCTAAAATAAAAAAAATTAATATTTTTAAATATTTTTTTACATAGACTTAAAAACCGGCTAATGAGAAAGTTTCATACAAGATGTTGAATTGTTGTTTCTACCTGTTGGGGATGGTTACTGTTCGTCCGCTTTGGGTTTCTAACACCATCATATAATAGAAAAGGCCGCCCCTTAGGACGGCCTTTAAATTCTGTCAATCGTTTTAGTTGCCGTTGACCACGATACAGGTAACTGTCCGTCCGACGCCCTTGGTCCCCTGGATCTGGGAAATGATCAGTTTGGTCAGATCCTTCATAGAGGGAGCCTCCACGTAGGCGATGATGTCATGAAGCCCGGTCACCACGTGAGCCTGCTTTAAACCTTTGATCTTGCGCAGGGCCCTGACCACCAGTTCGGCTTTGCCGGCATCGCAATTGATGAACTCATAAGCTGCTACCATTCAATACACCTCCTTCCATTATTTTGATTTTGGGTCTTCTATAAGTCTAAAGTTGAAAGTTCAAAGCTTAAATGCTAACTTTGCAATAAAAGCGTACACCCCTGAGTGATATTTTAAGTACTGTAGTCGAAAGTGGGTGTTATCCAGGTTGTTTAACGTAGAAAAAGAAATGGGTGGCGGCAACAAATTAGACGACAACATTATAGATTTCTAAGCAAATCAACTATAGCAGACCCACTTTCGATTACAGCACCTATGTTCACCCTCAATACTTAACATAGGGGGGTGTACGGTTTCATACCAAAGCCAGCCCTTAAAGAATAAAAGCCTTTGCGTCTCTGTGCCTTTTGTGGTTCAAAAAAACCTATCTGGTCAGAGGTCATCCCCGGATTCCATCTTGTCGAACTTGCCGCCCTTCTTGAGATAGGCGTTTATGAACCGATCTATCTCCCCGTCCATTACTGCTCTTACATCTCCAGTCTGCTCCAGGGTCCGGTGATCCTTGACCATGCTGTAGGGGTGGAAGACATAGGAGCGGATCTGGTTGCCCCAGGCGATGTCGGTCTTGGCGGCCTCCAGGGACTGACGCTTTTTGTCCTCCTCGGCCTTGTAATGCTGATACAGACGGGAGCGCAGCACCTTCATGGCGTTGATCCGGTTCTGGTGCTGGGAGCGTTCGTTCTGGCTGCAGACCACTATCCCGGTGGGGATGTGAACCATCCGGATGGCGGTCTCCACTTTGTTGACGTTCTGACCGCCGGCTGAGCCGGCCCGGTAGACATCTATTCTGATATCTGATTCAGGAATGTCTACTTTAATGTTGTCGTCAATTTCCGGATAAACGAAGGCGGAGGCAAACGAAGTATGGCGACGCTTGTTGGAGTCGAAAGGAGATATCCTTACCAAACGATGAACGCCGATTTCGGCCTTGAGATAGCCGAAGGCGTACTTTCCTGCCACTTCCACGGTTACGCTCTTGATGCCGGCTTCGTCGCCCGGCTGCAGGTCGATCACCTTATATTGATAGCCATTGCGCTCCATCCAGCGGGTGTACATCCGCAGCAGCATCTCGGCCCAATCCTGGGATTCGGTCCCCCCGGCCCCGGGGTGGATGGTTAAAATAGCGCTTCTTTCGTCATCCTCGCCCCGCAGCATATGGCGGAACTCCAGACTCTCTAACCCTTTTTCCAGGGCGGCCAGATCGTCCTGGATTTCTTTCAGGGATTCGCCGTCCGATTCCTCCACCAGCTCCAGCAGAGTGGCTACATCATCGCACTTTTTCCTCAGCTCCTTCCAGGGATCTATCCATTCCCGACGTCGGTTGGCCTCTGCTATGACCTCCTTGGCTTTGATATTGTCGTTCCAAAAATCCGGGGACGACATCCTGGCCTCATATTCTGCCAGCTCATTCTCCAACCGGTCCAGGTCAAAGATACCTCCGCAGGTTCTTTATATTCTCATCAGCAATCTGGCCGTTATTTTTTAATTCCTCTATTGCCAAAGCGATATCATCCTTAATTGGTTTATATTTTTAAAGTAGCTGATCAAATCCATACCCAGTTGAGAACCAAGACGGGAGGTCAACCTTTTCAGCCAATCCCTTTTGTTTAAACACCATTTTCCTGTTTGCAAATTGGCTGGCAAACCTTATTGTATGACAAAAGAGCCCGTCAATTCAACCATTTTTTACCGCTGGCTGAATATTTTCTCCGGCTATCTGACCCCAGACAAGTATGGCCTTTTTTTCAAGTTCGCCGATTGTACCATCGTTATTGATGATGATCCCGGTCTTTTGTTTGATTTCAGAAACCGGCAATTGCGAAGCCATTATTTTCAGAGACTTGCTTCTTGATATCCCCCGGGCCTGCAATCTGGCCAGGCGCAGCTTTTTTTGCGAGTCCACCAGTATCAATATATCCAGCTTTTTCTCCAGACCCCATTGCACGATTAGCGCGGCGTCAATTACTATCGGCCTGGTGGAATATTTTTTTCCGCAGAGATGGATATTTTTATTGATCTCCCTCAAAAGATAGGGCTGCACGATACGATTCAGAAGGCGTAGTTTTACCGGATCGGAGAAGACCAACTCACCCAGCCGACCTCGGTCGATACTGCGTTTGCCCAACAAAATGCCGGGGCCGAAAGCTTTTATAACTTTGGCAAAGCAGGGTGATTTTTTATCCAGCATTTGATGTCCCAGCTTATCGGCATCAATGATACAGGCTCCGTGCCTTTGAAACACTTGGGCCACGGTGCTTTTGCCCGAACCGGCTCCGCCGGTCAGGCCGACCAGTTTGCCTTTATGTTTTAAACCGGACATATTTCCTCCGCTGCTTCATAAGACACAGATCATGAGGCTTCTGAAAAGTGTTTCCTTTCGGGCGACAAGCGTTACTGCATTACTCAGGACAAGCTTTATCACGGAAGCACTGAATTTTCGGAACAATAATCATGGGAAAGAACCATTTTAGTCCCTTTCCTTGGTGTTTTCAGTGTTTTCGCTTACGCTGCTTGCAGGTTTTCTTCAAGTGCCGTAGCTTTAGCGAAGGCACTCAGTGGTTGATTTCACAGAGGCCTCATCATGTAAATAGGCATGCTCATTCCTCCCTGGCATCCCGCTCCTGGCTGTCCCGGCTGTCGCTATCCCGCTCCCGGGAATCGCCCTCCTGGTCGGGATAGATGTCCCAGGGATCGTAAATATCGTAAAGCCCCCGGTAATCGGGTCCGTAATAATACAATTCCAGATAATTATATTCATCGCTGGAATCGATCGCAGCCGGAGGAGCGGCGGCCGGGCTGGATTTTTTTGTAGCAGCGGAATCTGTTTTTGCCTGAATGATAGGTTTCTTTGCCGTGGTCGAGTCCTGCTGGGCCATAAGCCAAAACGGCATCAGGACCAATGCCAAATTAAGAATTACTAAAATAATTATTCGTTTCATTTTGTTCACGTTTTTTGCATTCCCTGGTTGCAGTTAGTGTATATCTATTCCTTGAACATTGTCAAGGCCATTGTTTGCGAAACCAAGCCGCATACTGCGGAAAACCGGTTTAAACCTCTTAAACTATTTGAACCTTTTCAAACTATTTAATTGCGACTTTGCCAGTATCGCCCACTACCCGAATCCTGGCCGAATTCACAGGGTCGGTATAAATGCTGTTAAACCAGCCGGAAACATCAGAAGGTTCTGTAATGGGAGTTTTTGCGGTTTTAGTCCATGATGCACCAGCATCATTAGTTTTAAGTATGATTCCATTACCGCAGGCAATATATCCATATCGAACATCGTTGGCAAAGGAAACATCCTTGAAGGCCGTGCCGATGGGCAAATTCAAAGATTTTAAAGAAATTATATTCCAGGAAGTCCCGCCATCCGTGGTTCTTGTTAAAACGCCATTGTATTTATTGGGTTCATTTATCTTCTCGCCTACAATCCAGCCGTATTGGCCTTTCATCTCAATGGCGTTAAGATTGTATTCGGCAAGCCCGGTTATGGTTATTTTCCCCCAAACGCTATTAATCTGCCGCAACAACAAGCCCTCATTGCCCACCGCCCAGGCATTCTTGTCGTCAATCATCTGGATGTCTTTGATGGCGTTGGAAGCTACATAATCCGGAACCCAAGCATTAACCGGCAATACCGGCTTTTTAGGATCATCCGCTGCCAGGCACAGTGTGAATGCCAGCATCAATAGCGCTGGCGTAATGATCATTCCCCGCTTTTTCATTGGAATTCCTTCCTTTGGGTTTTGGTTTTATGTTATCCATTAAATTAACGTATCAGTATCATCTTTTTCGCCATGTTCTTCCCTCCTGTGTTAAGTTTATAAATATACACCCCGTTGGAAACCGCCCGACCGTTATTGTCCCGGCCGTCCCAGGTTACGGACCCCTCCGACCTCACCCTGCCCTCTCCTAAGGCATTAGGAGAGGTATTATTTATGAGCGTTTTTACCAATTGCCCGGCAATGTTATAAACTGACAAATTTACCGGCCCATCAACCGGCAACTGAAAACTTATCACTGTAGACTTGTTAAAGGGATTGGGATAATTCTGCCCCAGTCTAAACGCTGGTCGCTGTCCGCTGCCCGCTGGTCGTCCCTCCACTCCGTCCGGCCCGGTATACTTGCACAGCCAGATCATATTGCTATTATCAGCATAATAATTGCTAACCAAAAATTCATCCCTGCCACAACTATCCACATCCCCGGCAGGGGCTACCCTTGCCCCCAGTTCATCCCCCAAACCAACACCACCAGAATATCTGCCCAAAATATAAGCATCATATTCTGTTTTCATTATTGGTCGCCTAAGCCACAAGTATGCCTTCCCTTTCCCATTAAATGCGGGTGATGCTCCGGTTAATAAATCACCTAATTTATCATTGTCGGCATAGCCGGCAGAGGATGACCAATAACCCAATGCAGTATCCTCGCCGGTTATTGTCCATAAAGGTGGTATTTCGCCTATAGTATTGCCCGGTAATAAGTAACACTTGCCTTTGCCAGAAGTTCCGGTAGTGGTAGGCCAGAACGGTGTACCGAACCAACCCAAAGTGGAAAACCCTGTTGTATCTACGGGGGTACTACTTACATTAAATGCCCCAAGCCATTGCCATGACGCTTCGCCATAAATCCAGCCCTTCGCTGTGGTATCCACAGGACTGCCGCCATAATAAATATACACTTTCCCCGCGTTAGAGCCGGCTGCACCATTCCCGTAAGCGCCTACTATCAAATCATTATAACCATCTCCATTATAATCTTCCTTGGCATCAATATTATATCCAAAAAATTCGCCAACACCAACTTCTATATGTCCATTTATGATTATATCCGGCCAGGTGTGCAAGCCAAGCGTATCACCGTAATATATATATACCCTGCCACGTTCATAGTCCTCGCCGTAATACGGCGCACCAACCACCAAATCGTCAATTCCATCTACGTTTATATCCCCGGCGGAAATAGAACTACCAAACCCTGTGCTTGGAATACCATTGTAACCGCCAATTACCAAATCAGGTTTTGGGTTAAGATCAACACCGGTCCCATAATGTATGTTCACGCACCCTTTTGTTTCATTTACCCCCGTGCCATAGGCATCCCCCAATGCCAAATCTCCGTAACCATCATTGTTAAAATCGGCAATGCACATTTGCTGGTGGGCGCCGGTAGTATCGTAGGTTATTACCTGGCTTGGCACGGCGCTTAATGCGGAGCCTCCCAGGAATATATATACCCGGGACTTGATCCACCCGGAAGCATCAATTACCGTATCGGTAGAACTGACAAAATCGGAATACCCATCGCCGTTCAGATCACCTGCGGCCATTCTGTAACCCCAATAGCGGCACCCGCCGCCGGTATCAGGCGAGGCCTTCTGCCAGATAATTTGCAGATTGTAAAGGGCCTGGGCCTGGCTTAGGCTATAGGCCATAGCTATCAGGCACGAGGTTAAAAGCAATTTTCTCACTTGGACAGTTTCTCCTCCAACACGATCCTTTTATCCGGGGTGGCAATGAAGATCAAAACAACATCGGCCGCCAGTTTCATCATGGGATCGGGGTTGTAATCATAATCTTCGCTGTCCGGACGCTTGGCCGAGATCGCCAGCACCCCGGTCTCCTTGTGCACATCCAGCAGGGTCCGCCCGATGAAGCCGGAATTCTTGGGCACCTGGAACTCCTCGACCCTCATGGCATCGTGCTTCTTGCTCCTCAGCATGGTGTCCAAGAATGAGACCGTCGCCGGCCGCACCAGTTCCGAGGCGATCCGCATTCCGCCGATCATGTTGGGGGAGACCAAGGACAAGGCCCCGGCGTTGACGAATTTATGCCGGGTGGAAGGATTGTTGAAACGAGAGGCGATCTTGATGTCGTTGTTGAGGTCCTTGGCCGCCACCACCAGATAGAGATTCTCCTTGTCGCTCTCTAAGGCTGCGATCAGGGCCTGGGCCTTTTTGATCCCGGCCTCCAGCAGGACATTATCGTCGGTGGGGTCGCCCTCCACCGCCACCACATCCGGGATCTCCTTGCGGATGGCGTCCAGCACGTGGGGATTCTCGTCGATCACTATGAAGGGTCGCTTGGTCTCCTTCAGTTCGCGGGCCACATAGATCCCGATATCCTTGGCTCCGCAGATTATGTAATGCTTGTCCATTCTTTTTATCCTCTTATGTAATTTTCTCAGCTGGAAGAATTTATTCAGCCGGCCCTCGATCAGAAAGGCGGTGAAGTTGGAGACCGCATAGGCCACCCCGATCATGTAGATGAAGATCAGGGCGATGTTGACCACGGTCAGCAGTCGGCTGCCCTGGGTGCCGATCATATCCTCGTAGCCGATGGTGGAGATGGTGATGGCCACCATGTACAGGCTCTTTAAGAGGGTGATATCCTTGCCCTCCATCCGGGCCAGCCCGTAAAGCAGGAACGATGACAATATCACCAATAAAGCAATGAAGGCTATCGGCCAGATTATCTTTTTGAATTCCTTGTTCATATACGCTTCACAATTTATTTCTGATTATCTTACTTGGAATGTGTTTGGCGTCATTCTGAGCCAGGCAGCCGTGCCCTACTATCCGAAGAATCCCTAATAGATTTATGATTATTATTGATATTCAAAATCTTTTGACCAGGGCCACCGACCCTGGTGCCACCTGTAGCGACAGGTCCGGCTCACCGTGCTCGTCGAACTTGAACATGTGGGCGTCCACATAGGCGTCGGCCAGCGACAGGGTCCAGATGCCGATGAACCACCATTTGTATTTTCGGCGTCGTTGGTCATGGTAATTGTAATCGTCCTGAACAAGGTTTCCGATGGCCGCCTGATCCTCCCGGTTGTAGCAATAGCCCAGATATCCCAGGCCTCCGGCAAAGACCGCCGCTTTAAGATACTGCTGAGTGTAAAGCTGCCCGCCGCCGGGGAGGGCCGCCGAGAAGCACACCGACAACAGCGGCGAGCGGTGAGGCTTCTTTTCCTCCTTGACCAGCTGGGCGGATATCACGCCGGGAAAAACCGTAACGGCGATAACCCATAATAATACTTTTTTGGATTTCATATTTGCCACTTTAAAACAAATTGCTCCTGAGGTTTCATCACCGAAAAACTATCCTTTTTGTCATTGCGATAGATATTTATCCCCACCGCCTGATCCTCCTGACGGTCGCAGTATCTGGCCAGGATCTTTCCGGCGGTCTGTAAGATATCATCCGGAATCTCCCCACGGATGATGCCCACCGGGCCCTTGATATTCTCGGCCGGGCGGATGACGGTATCATCCCTTCCCGCCAGATCCAATAAACGCTGGTTCTCCGAGCGGTTGCGGCCCACTATCATTTTGGCTTTTTCATCCAGCCGGAAATGACGGCCGATGCTTAAAAGTTCCGTATCACGACGATTTAACCCCTCGTGAGCGATGAGTTCCTTCAATCGCTGGGAATATTTTTCCTCGGTCAGCAGACACCCTCCGGCCGGCTGGGGATAATCTTTTATGCCGAAGCTTTTGGCCAGCTCCTCCTGCCGTTTGCGGCCCCGGCCGGAATAATCGTAAAGTTTTTCCCGGTCCACCCAGCCCTCCCGTTCCGGCTTGGTGGGCTCCAGCAGTTTGGCCGACAGCGGGCGCAGCACCAGGTCCCGATCGGCCGATAATTTGAGGACGGCATTGAGGCCGCCGCGGGTCTGGGACATGGGCCTCTCGCCCAGCACCTCCCCGGTGATCAGGAATGATGCCTCAAACCTTTCCAAAAGACTGTGGGCCGTTTTCAGCATCAGGCCATGGCAATCTATACAGGGGTTCATGTTGCCCCCGAAACCGTAGCGGGGGTTTTTCATCATGGCGAAATATTCCTCGGTGAAATCGTGTTCAATGAGTTTGATGCCCAGTGCCTTGGCGGCAGCCCGGGCATTCTCCGGTCCGAAGAACGGCGCGACGAAGCAGACCCCGATCACCTCGATGCCCTGCTCCATGATCACCCTGGCCGCCAGAATGCTGTCCAGCCCGCCGGAGAGAAGTGTTAATGCTTTCATAAGCCGCTAACCTGGCCGTTTGTGGTATCTATCAGACTATCCAGCGCTGTTACCATTACCATTTATGATCACCCACTATGGCCTCCACCGCCTTGGGCAGTACGGATATCTCGTACCGCTTCTCCCTTTTGGCCCACAGTTCGCCGTCCACCTGGGCGGCCATGGGATGCTCCGATTCCACTGTCACCTTTTGCGTCCGGCCCATCACGATCTGCTTGAGATGGGTATGTTTACCCTTGAAGGTCTTGGGCACGTGCCGGAAGAACTCCAGCCAGGTCAGTTTGTGGATGATGCACAAATCCAGCCAGCCGTCGTCTATCTCGGCATCCGGCGTCAGCAGGTAGCCGCCGCCCACACTCCGCCCGTTCATGATCTCCACCAGCAGGGCCTCCACCCAAACCTTGCCTGATCCGAAATCCAGGCTAATCCGCTGGCCCTTGTAGCGCATCAGGGCCTTGACAGTCGCCAGCAGGTAAAGCTTCAGGTCCCGCAGACCCTTGATCTTCTGCTTTTCTATGATCACCTCGCCGTCCAGCCCGATGCCCAGCGAGTTGAAATAGTACCAGCCGTTGACCACCCCGGCGTCCATCATCCTGGTGCGGTGCTGTTTGATGTGGTTGACGGCGTGGGATATGTTGCGGCCGATGTTCAGGGATTTGGCCAGATCATCGCCCGAACCCAGGGGAATCATCCCGAACACCGCCTTGGTGCCCACCAGCGCCCCGGCCACCTCGCCGGCCACCCCGTCCCCGCCGCAGGCCACCATGACCTTGAAGCCGCGCTCCACCGCCTCCTTGGCCTGTTGCCGGGCGTCGCCCTCTTTGTCGGTCAGGGATATCTCAAAGTTGATGCCGGCGGCCTTCATCAGGGCCTTGACCTGCTCCAGATGTCCGGCCGCCTCGCCCCCGTGGGCCTTGGGATTGAAGATCACTTTGGTGCGTAGCATAATCAAGACTATTGAATTTAGAATTTGGAATATTGAATTATAAAGTCACATGCTTTTCCGAATAGTCGTCATATAGCCTTCCAATAACTTGCTTACAACATCAAGCTCCGATATCAATTCATCACTTCTTCCATAGCCCAGATCAGCCGCCAGGATCAGGTAATACCTGACCTCTTCCAGCGATCCCTGAGCGATATTCAAATAACGAACTTTGTCCGGTTTCCCCTTTTTCTTAAAACCTTCGGCAATATTAGCCGGGACGGAAATGACCGCCCGCCGTAATTGCGGAACCAGGCAATAAATTTCCTTGCCGGGGAAATTGTCAGCATATTTGTAAATCTTTAAAACAAGCTGATGGCCCTTCTGCCAAACGATCAGATCACTAAAGCTTTTCGCAGGTTCTCTATTCATATTCACTCAACTATTCGGTATTCAAAATTCAATATTCTATATTCTTTTTTATCAGATCTCCCCAATCGCCTCTATCTCGATCCTGGCATCCTTGGGCAGCCGGGCCACCTGAAAGGCCGAGCGGGCCGGCGGGGCCTGGTTGAAATACTCGCCGTAAACCTCGTTCATGGCGGCAAAGTCGTTCATGTCGGCCAGGAACACCGTGCACTTGATGACCTTCTTGAGGTTTGAGCCGCCGGCCTCCAGCACCGCTTTGAGGTTCTCCAGCACCTGCTTGGTCTGGACCTTGATGTCGCCCTCCACCATCTGCCCGGTCTTGGGGTCCAGCGGTATCTGCCCGGAGGTAAAGACTAATTTGCTGTCGAACTCGATGCCCTGGGAATAGGGCCCTATGGCACCCGGGGCCTTGTCGGTCTTGATTATCTGACGCATTATGAAAATCCTTATATCGTTTTAATTTCTATTTTGTCGTAAAGTTTATCTATTTCTTTTTGGGTGGCAATGGTTTCGTGCAATGCGGTGGTGATTTTACAATATGTTTGGATTTCCTCCAACGAAAGTATCCTGCCCTTCCTGTCCTTTAGCCACTTATGGCAGACCTGATAACCGCCTATTTGGTATTCGTAAATATTTTGTGAAAGGCCGGAGAAATATTGGGTTTCGTTAATATATAACTTTGATTTTTCATAGGTCAATTTGCCAACCCGGTTGTCGCCTTTCCCCTCAAATTTCGCAATAGGCTTATTGAGAGTTTTGGATTTAAGCAAATGTAGTTCCGTTAACTGTTCTCCAAGCTCGGAAAGTTTTACAAACAGCTTAGAATCTGCCGTAACCGGCACCCGGGGAAAATCGCTTTTTAGGAATTCGGCATATTTAGTCCGATAAGTATTGGAATAAAGCACGGCATAAATATAATTGAATATCTGTTCCGGTTTGAGTGCTTTTCCGTAGGTTTTGGCAAGTTTTGCCACAAACTCCGGCGCTAAATTGGGCTTTTTTGTATTGTATTCAGCGCTGGGTTCGAAAAGCATCATAACGCCGGGAGTATAACTATTTTGTTTATTATTTTTTGGGTAAACATACAAGGGAAATATATACGCACTTGCATGTGCTGTCTCTAAAATATGTAAATCCGTTAAATTATTTGTTACAAAATTATGACAAATATTTTCTGTGTGTACTTGCCTATTAGCTATTAAGGCAAGATTTTTACCATCTATCATATTTTGCATCACTTCTGGCCTTGCTCTTTCAATTACTTCATCGTGGTAGCAAATCCAGCGAATATCAAATGGCCGGTATAATAAAGGGACTATCTTGTCTTTCCAGTTATTATCCCTCTTTAAATTTTCACGTGCTTTAGATAATTCCCACCCAGGCTTGCTTTTCAATCCATAACTTTGGGTAATTAACTCATCCGGCATTTTTTTGTCAACAAATGATTCTATCCGCCGGATTAACTTGCTTTTATCCATATCGGTAACAAACTCATCCCTTGCGGTAACGATCCCAACACTATTTACAGGGAAAATATCCGTTATTTTATAAAAATCATCATATACTTTCAGCAACTCTTCATCTCTTGGTATAAAGAAATAAAACTCACTTTTGGGAATAAGTTTTTCCCACTTTGTGGTTCCATGTTGTTTTTTCACCAACCAATTATATTTTTCTTCCCGCAGGCCATATTTTCCAGCATACAATACCTTGCTTTTTTTAGTTTGTGTTTTATGCTTAATCATAAGAACTATTGCCACGCCTTGCATGATATCAAAAACATTCTCATCCTTTGACCCGTCAGGACACTTTTCTTTTTTAAGTGCACTGCCATGCAGGTCAAGTACCCGTATTTCATCAAAAGTGTCCATTAACGATTGGCGCATACCCCTGAATGTAGGATTGTCCAAATAGCTATGATTTGTAATCATGCCGACCACGCCCTTCCCGGCTTGGTCAATTTTCCACTGGGCAAAACGAATGAATTTTACATAGTCATCTTGTAGCCACTTTGGGTTTTTCTCACCCAAAGGCTTTCCGTCAACTTGAAAATATTCCTTAATTTCCTTGCTTATCCAATCGCCTTTATTGGTGGAATGGCCGGAATATGGCGGGTTACCCACTATTACCAAAATCTTTTCCTGCCGTTTAACATGGTTGGCTTCCTTGGACTCTTTGGACAATTCGGCCATAAATGGGATATTGGTCTGCTTGAATTCATCCATTTCAAGGGTATTGGTCAAATACAACTTAAAGCGGTCGTCATCTCGCAGTTTATAGCCCAACTCCTCCAACAGAAAACCCATTTTTAAATGCCCCACCGCATAAGGGGCCATCATCAGTTCAAAGGCGTAAAAGTTTTTCAGGATATGTTCTTTGATGAATTTATCCTTGCTTCCCTTACCATATTTGCCCACAAATTCACTGACCGCCAATTTTGCGGCTTCGGCTAAAAAGGTAAGCGTTCCGGCGGCCGGGTCAAGCACTGTTACATCGGGAGAGGCCAAGCCATCGGCCTTGTTAAATTCATCTTTCAGTATCTGGTGCAAAGAACGGACGATATAGCCTACCACCGGCTCAGGCGTATAGTAAACGCCGCGCTTTTCACGCAAGGAGGGATCGTATTCGCTTAGAAATGTTTCGTAAAAGTGAACTATTGGGTCTTTACCCTTGCCCTGTTCATAGTACTCATGCAAAAGTTTATTGACATCGGCGGCGTTTAAAACTGCTGCGATGTCGTCCACCGCCCATTCCAAGGGCTTTGGTATATCGCTTGAAGAAATGAACTGAAACACCGAACGCAAAATGCCGATGGTTCGGGGAATATATTTAAAAGCCAGCTCGCGGTTGAATTGCCCCGGGCATCTGGTCCGGGCGGCAAACAGGCCGTAGGTCAGGGTTTGCGAATACAGGTCGGCAAACTCTTCCTTGGTCAGACCGGCTATCAAAGCCTGCTTAAATGCTTCGTAAAAACCCAATATATTTCCGGCTTTGGCGCTGTCCTCTTCTTTTAACTCTTCGGTGATTACTTCGTCGCGTAAAAATCTTGTTCGCTTGGCTAATTCCAAAGCCAGTGTTTTTGCGGTAAACGTTTTTGGCAGGCTAAAAGCAAAGAATTTTTCCAGCAATTTATAAAAGGCGTCTTCATGTTCTACCGGCGGAGCGGCTTTAAGTTTATTGAGTATAAAAGGCCGCCCGATCTTCACGGTATCTATACATTCGCCATTGCGATAAAGCCTGAATTCAAGAAAGTTGGTTAAGATTAAATTGGGGAAGGTATGAAGATAGCGTTTGAGTTGTTCGGATGTTTCAATGGTATCTAAATTGTCCTTAGTAGGTTCCTTGGCCTCTATATAGCCTATGATATCGTGCTGGCCGTCCCAGATCCGGAAATCAGGGTTTCCGGCATCGGTCTTTTTGGGCAAGGTAGTAACGTGAATGTTTTTTAGTTTTTGGTTTTCGGCATAGGCAATAAATAGGCGTTCCAGCGAAGAATAGTAACTTTCCTCGCGGGCATCGCCTGCCTGTGCAGTATCAACAAGCGATTTTATGTATTCTTGCAACATATAAATTCACTAACATTAATTCATTTGTAAAAAACAATTATCCTCTGGGATGAAATTGTCTATGAACCTCTTTCAAATACTCCCGGTCCACATGGGTGTATATCTGGGTGGTGGAGATATCTGCATGGCCCAACATCTCCTGCACCGAGCGCAGGTCGGCTCCACCCTCTAAAAGATGAGTGGCGAACGAATGCCTTAAAATATGCGGGTGCACCCGTTTCTTGATCCCCGCCTTTTGGGCGTAGGCTTTCAACAGTTTCCAGAAACCCATCCGGGACATCGGCCGGCCCCGGTTGTTCAGGAACAGCACATCGGTGGCGAACTTCTTGGTCAATACCGGGCGGGAGCCATCCAGATATTTTTCCGTCCAGTGGCGGGCGGTCTTGCCGATGGGCACCACCCGTTCCTTGGATCCCTTGCCGAAACATCGGATGTATCCCTGGTCGAAGGCCAGATCGGATCTTTTTAAACCCAGTAGTTCCGAGATCCGCAGGCCGCAAGCGTAGATCACCTCCAGCATGGCCCGATCCCTTAAGCCCAGCAATGATGCAGTGTCGGGCTGGGCCATCAGGGCCTCGATCTCGTTTGTATCCAGAACGTCGGGCAGTTTCTTGGCCAGCTTCGGCGAATCCAGATTCTCGGTGGGGTCGGTTTTGCAGAGGCCCTCTCCAACCAAAAAGCGGTGAAACCCCCTCACCGCTGAAATATTCTGCGACAGACTGCCGGGAGAGAGCCCGTATCCCGCCAACTGGGAAAGGAACTGGGATATATGGCTGCGTAGTATTTTCGAGGGATCGGTTATCCCCTGGATTTCCAAAGAATCCAAATACCGACGCAGGTCGCGGGAGTAGGCCTCGATGCTGTTTCCGGCCAGCCCCCGCTCCACGGTCAAATGTCCCAGAAACCTGTCCAGTATCTCGGGATTGTTGTTCAAAGGAATTCCTTAAATAATTAATCCGTCTGAATCCGTAATTATCCGTTCAATCCGCGTTCTATTGAACCCCTCTCGTGGCAACCATTATCCGAAAGTGATTTCCTTGGCCGGTTTATCCTTGTCGGCCGCCGGCTTGAGCAGCGACTTGTGGGCCGGCGGTTTTAATAAAGAATGTTCGGGCTGGGAGATCTCCTTTTTCAATAATGGGGCCGGAGCCGGCCTGGGGGTCAGGGCCGGTTTTGCAAAGGGGTTGACCGCCTGCTTGAGGGCCAGGGCCGCCTTGGGAATCGGCTTTTCCTCATGCCTGGGAGACAGCAACGGCTGCCTGGGCTGCAGGGGTTTTTCCTTAGTCGGCAGTAATGAGGGCTGATGAGCCTCCTCGGCGGTTTTGATGGGAGCCAGTTTGGGTTTGGCCATCAGCGGTGTCGGCTGCCTGGCCGGAATCGGGGCGGTCGGTTCCTGGGCTTCCGGCTCCTCGCTCCGGTCCTGGACTGCCTCCGGTTTTGGAGCCGGAGCGGATTGCGACAACCCGGTCACCGGGCGGCCCTTGGCCTTTATCCGGAGGAAGGCGGCCCTCTCCTCTTCCTTGCGCCGGGCCTCCAGCTTCTCCCTCTCATCGCGCTCCCTAAGCAGCCTGGCCTCCTCCTGCTGCAGCAGGGCCACCTGCTGTTCCAGCTCGCCCATCTGCTGTTTCTTGTCGTCTATCTGGTTTATCAGGTTCATGATCTCCTGGTTGGCCTTCTCGGCGTTGGCGATCCTCTGGGTTATCTCCTCCTCCTCGGATCTTCTCTTCTCCAGGATTTTTTCCAGGCTGCGCAGGTTGGATTGGTTCTCCTGAACGCTGGCCGACAGCTGCTGCTCCGATTCCCGCAGCTCCTGCACCTTCTGTTGAGATGCCTCCAGCTCGGCCCTTAAGGCTTCAATGTTGCCCTTGATCTCCTCGGCCTCCCGGCTTAAATCCTGCTTCTGGGACAGGAACTCCTGCAGTTCATTTTTCTGTTGTTCCATCTGGGATATATCCTGCTTCAACTGGCCGTGGCTGTTCTCCAATTCCGTCTTTTGGTCATCCAGTGCTTTGACCTCATTATGGAAATTGTCCAGCTGCTGTTGTTTCTGGGCGTATTCGCCGGCCACCTGTTCCTTCTGCTCCTGAAGCCGGGCCAGCTCCTGTCCGGCGCTCTCCTTTTGGCCGTTCAGTTCGTCAACCTGTTTCCGGATATCGTCCAGCTGGCGGCTTTGCTCCTCCAGCTGTTTCAACGAAGTCTCCATATCCTTCCTCTGCCCGGCCAGTTCGTCGTTCTGCTCCTTAAGCTGATTCCGTTTCCCTTCCAGTTCCTCCACCTTCTGGCCCAGCTTCTCCTCCTTTTTGCTCAGCTTTTCAACTTGGGCCTCAAGCTCTTTCTGGTTCTGCAAAAGCTCCGGAACTTTTTCCTCGGAGGTCAGGATCTGGGTGTTGATCTCATCCCGCCTGGCCTCGGCCTGGGATATCTGTTGTTTAAGATTAGCCAGGCTGGTCTCCAGCTCGCGTATGGCCTCCACCTCGTGCTGTTTCTGGGCCTCCTCCTTCTCCAGCTCGGCCACCCGTTTCTCCTTTTCCTCCATGATCCGGGTCAATTCCTTAATTTTCTGATCGAAATCCCCCTGCCTGGTCTCGGCTCCCATGACGCTGGCCTGGGCCTCCTCCAGCGATTTGGCGGCATTAGCCTGCTCCTCGGTCTTAAGGTCTATATCCAGCTCGATCCCCTCCAGCCGCCCCTGTTTCTCTGCCAGATCCTTTTCTTTGGTCTCCAATTCCTGGGAGATCTTATCCAATTGTTGTTTCCGCTCGTGCTGTTCCTTGACCACGGCCTGCAGTTTCTCCTCGGCCTCCTTGATGCCGCCGTTCAGCGCCTCCATTTTGGTGGAAACTTTGGCCTCCTGGCCGGTCAGCTCCTCGATCCGCCCCTTGATGGCGTTCTCCTCCTTCTTCAGGGTCTCATGCCGCTCCACCACCTGGGCCTCGGAGCTCCTGATCTCGGCGATCCCCTTCTCCAGCTCGTCCTTCTGTTTCCTCAGCTCACCTACCGCATCTTCCAGCTGTTTGGTTTCCAATCTGTAGGTTTCTCTCTGCGAGGCCAGATCGTTCTTCTCCTGCTCGGCGGCGCTTAGGTCCGATAATATCTGGGCCTGCTTGCCCTGGGCCTGGTCTATTTTGGCCTGCAGATCTTTCAGCTGATCGTTCAGGCTTCCCACCGATTCACCCAGTTTCTTCTCCTCGTCCTGCAGGGCCTGCCGGGTCTGTTGGAACTCGGCCAGGGTCTTTTCCTTCTCGGCGAACTGGGAGACCACGGTCTCCTGTTCCCGGCGCTTCTGCTCGATCTGCTTCCCCAAGTCATCCAGTTCCTTCTTCCATTTATCCGCCTGGCTCTGGCCTTCGGCCGCCTGCTGTTCCAGCAGCATGATGTCCGCCTGGAGCGATTGGCTCTGCTGGACGGCGGCATCGGTCGTCTTTTTGGCCTCGTCCATCTGCTGGTTGACGTTCAGCAGTTCGGCCCGCTTCTCCCATATCTTGGTGGCCAGGTTGGAGTCCTCCTTGGACCTCTCATCCAGCTTCTTGTTGACCTCGTCCAGCTTTTCCTTGGCCTCGTCCATCCGCTGGGACATGGACATCTCCTCGCCCAGCGATTCGGCCAAGCGGGAGTTTATCTCGTCCATGGTTTTCTTTCGCTCGGCTATCAGCTGGTCTAAGGAGGTATAGCTGCGGCGGCCCTGCTCCACCTGGGCGATCACCTCGGCCTCCTCCTTTTTCATCTGCTCCAGGGGATTGGCCGGAGCCTTGTCTTCCTTCTTTTTGGAGAACAACATATTATTCTGCCTCCGATATTTGGGAGATTTGTTTTATCTGATTTGAAAATTGATTATACATTGACCTTCTTGCCCACGAACAGGTAGCGTTTGATCTTGCGGGTGGTGGTCTTGGGGAACTCCTCCTCCCGGACGGAGAAGTGCTTGACCCGCTTGTAATCGGCCAGGTGGCCGCACTGGTGGCGGACCTCGTCCTTGAGGATCTTCTCGATCTGGGCCGTATCCATGGTCATCTTGTGCTTGAGGGCATATTCGTCAAAAGCCTCGTAACTGGGATAGATCATGGCATGAACCTCCTCCCGGTCGGTCTGGGGATTTTTCTCGCCGATCACCAGGACTTCGGAGATATAAGGGCTGTTCAACAGCTGGGCCTCGATCTCCTCGGGATAGATGTTTTTGCCGGCCGCCGAAACGATCAGATTCTTGGCCCGGCCGGTGATGAACAGGCAGCCCCTTTTGTCGATGTATCCCAGATCCCCGGTCAACAGCCAGCCGTCCTTGATGACCGCCTCGGTGGCCTTGGGGTTTTTGTAATAGCCCAGCATCACGTTGGGACCCTTGGCCGCTATCTCTCCGATGCCGTTGGCGTCGGGGTCCAGTATCTTCAGCTCCACGCAGGTGATGGGTGGACCCACCGAGGCATGATCGGGGTTTTTGATGGTATTGATGCTCAGCACCGGGGCCGATTCGGTCAGCCCGTACCCTTGGATGATCTCGAAACCCAGGGTCTCAAACCCCTTGCCCACTTCCACGTTCAGGGCCGCCCCCCCGGAGACGAACAGCCTGAGGCTGGACAGTCCGGCCTTCTCCCGCAGGGACTGGAAAAGCTTGCCCCCGGCCCTCTTCCCGGTGATGGACTTGATTGACTTGACTATCCCGTTGGAGGTGGAGAAGGCCATCCGGGTCAGCATGGGCTTCTCCTTGACCGCCCGCATTATCCCCTGGTATATCTTCTCGAATAACAGGGGGACCCCCACCATCATGGTGGCCTGGCTGTCCCGGATGTCGTTGATGATGTCGCGCGATTTTAAAGACTGGGCGTAGGTGATGGTGGCCCCCACGTACAGCGGCACCAGCATCCCGCAGGTGGCCTCGAAGGTGTGATGCAGTGGCAGCACCGAGATGAAGATGTCGTGATGGTCGTAATGGAATATCTGGTAGCTTCCATCCACATCGGACATGATGTTCCGGTTGGAGAGCATCACCCCCTTGGACTGCCCGGTAGTTCCCGAGGTGTAGATAATGGCCGCCAGATCGTCCAGCTGCACCTGCCGTTTGAGGGTCTTGGGCTCGGGCGGCTCGTAAAGGCTTGATAGGTTGTTCATGGAGAAGACATGCTTCAGGCCGGGCAGCTTGCCGGTGGCCTCGTCGGCCACCTCCTTGAAATTGTTGGAGACGATCAGGGCCACCGCCTCGGAGTCGATCAGAATGTGCCGGATTTCCTGACTTTTTAGCTGGGTGTCCAAAGGTACCAGTATCGCCCCGGTGCTGGCCACCGCAATGTAGCTCTCCACCCACTCCGGGCAGTTCTCTCCGATGATGGCCACCTTGTCGCCGTGTTTGATGCCCTTTTTGGAAAGCCCCGAAGCCAGTTGTTCGGTCCTTTCTTTCAGGTCCTTGTAGGTGACCTTGTAAAAGTCCGATCCCCGCCTGATCTGTAATGCCGTCTTGTGGGGATACAGCCCGGCCGAGCGGGCCAGCATCCCCTTGATGGTGATCAGGCCCAGCCCCTCCCTTACCGGATAATGCTTATTGCTGTAGGTTTCCATATCATTCTCCGAAGGTTTTTATTTTATAGGAAACTGAATATCTCCGGACCGGCAAAGAACCTGGCCACGAAGGATGCCGGCAGCAGCAGATATGACAAAATATTTATCCGGGTCACCTGCATCAGTATGATCAGCCCGATAAAGATGAACATGCCGTATTTTTCCAGGCTCAGGTATCTCAGAGACAGCTTCCCCGGCAGCAGCCCGGCCAACACCTTGGAGCCGTCCAGCGGGGGAATGGGTATCAGATTGAAAACCGCCAGCACCGAATCGGCCAGCACCAGGTAGAACAGTATCATCATCACCGGATACAGCAGGGTGCCCGGACCCTCATAAAAAGGATACAGCAGGCGGAACAAAAGCCCGCTGGCGGCGGCCAGGATCAGGTTGCTGACCGGACCGGCCAGCGACACCCAGATCATGTCCTTCTTGGGGTCCTTCAAGGCCATAAAATTGACCGGCACCGGCTTGGCCCAGCCGAACACGAACGGCGCCTTGAGCAGGATCAGCATCCCGGGGAAAATAAAACTGCCGAAGATGTCCAGATGCTTCAGGGGATTGAGGGTCAGGCGGCCCATCAAGTATGCGGTGGGGTCGCCCCTCTTGAAGGCCACCCAGCCGTGCGATACTTCATGCACGGTGATGGCGAACAGTATCGGTGGAACGGCCAACAATAATGTCAATAATATATCCATGTTTAGCGCCTATCCTTCATTTTAATGATGGCATTGATTATCTCCCGTGCCGTATCCCTGGCCCGACTGTCGGCAGCCAGTATTTTATCTAAGCTGATCTTCCCTCCGGCCGCAAATTTGCCCATTGTCTTTTGGATGACGGCAGGGATATCTAGGAATCCTATTCTGCCATTCAGAAAAGATTCCACCGCGATCTCATTAGCGGCGTTCATCACCGCCGGCATGATGCCGTTACTCTCGATAGCCCTATAGGCCAGATCCAAGCACCGAAAGGTCATCTTGTCGGGCTTATGAAAAGTAAGCTGGCCCAGTTCATCCAAACGACAATCTTTGACTAGGGATGGCAACCTGGACGGGTAGGTCAGGGCATACTGGATGGGCAGGCGCATATCCGGCGTCGAAAGCTGGGCGATGATGGAACCGTCGTTGAACTCCACCATGGAGTGGATTATTGACTCGGGATGGATTACCACTTTTATTCGTTCCGGCGGGATGCCGAACAGGTAGTGGGCCTCGATCATCTCCAGCCCCTTGTTCATCAAAGTGGCCGAGTCTATGCTTACCTTCCGCCCCATGGACCAGGTGGGATGATTGAGGGCATGTTGCGCCTGAACCGAGTGCAGCTGCTTTGCGGAATGCGAGCGGAACGGCCCCCCCGAGGCCGTCAGGATCAGGTTCTTGACGGTTGACGGGTCCCGCCCCTCTAAGCATTGGTGCAGGGCCGCATGTTCGCTGTCTATGGGCAGCAGCCGGACCTTCTTTCTTTTCACCGCCCGCATCACCAATTGCCCGCCGGCCACCAGGGTCTCCTTGTTGGCCAGGGCCACGTCATGCCCGGCATTGATGGCCGCCAGGGTGGGGTCCAGTCCGGCCGAACCAACCAGGGCATTGACCACCATGTCGGCTCCTGCCAATGATGCCAGTTGTTTCAATCCCCGCGGCCCTCTTACTAATTTGAAAGGTGCTTTGAGTTCATCAATAGCTGGATGCCCGGATGCCCCTTGGCCGATGCAGACCATTTTGGGCTGGAACTTTTTTATCTGCTGCAAAAGCAGGTCGAACCGGGAATTGGCCGCCAGTCCCACCACTTGGAAAAGTTTGGGGTGTTTATTGATGACCTCCACTGTCTGGGTGCCGATGGACCCGGTGGAGCCCATGATTATTATTTTCTTTTGTTTGATCAAATGTAAAAGCCTTATAACAATTAGCGTCATCCCTGCGTAGGCAGGGATCCAGGGTTAGATGCTCGTTTCCACGGGCACGATAGATTATCTTATATGGTTAAACACTTTAATATTTCTTATATACCGGAATATCTTTTCCCTGCTCCTGGAACAGCCGGAACTGCATCTCGGCCAGCAGCCCGGTGAAGATGAACTGCACGCTGATGATTATCAGCACCAGCCCCAGCAGCAGCAGGGCCTGATGCCCCACTTTGCCAATTATCAGGCCTTCGATCACGATCACCAGGTCTATCAGGAATCCTATGCTGCCGAATATCAGCCCGGCCAGCCCGAAGAAATGCAGGGGCCGCTTGATGTACTGGGTCAGGAAGGCCACCGTCATCAGGTCGAAGAATCCGCTCAGGGCCCGTGAGGCCCCGTATTTGGTGACCCCGTGCTGGCGGGGATAATTCTCCACCTTGATCTCGGCGATCCGGTAGCCCTTCCAGTAGGCCAGGGCCGGAATGAAGCGGTAAAGGTCCCCGTAGACCTTCAGGTTCTTGACCACCTCGGAGCGATAGGCCTTGAACGGGCAGTTGGAATCATGGATGGAAAGCTTGGTCAGCTTTCCCGCCACATGATTGAATAATTTTGATGATAGCGACCGCTTGCCCTTGCCGGTGTATTTCCAGCCGGTCACCAGGTCGTAGCCCTCCTCCATCTTCTTGAGGAAGTTCGGGATCTCCTCCGGGGCGTCCTGCAGGTCGCCGTCCATGGTGATGACGATCTGGCCCTGGGCCTCGGCGAAGCCGGCGGTGTAGGCCTGGGCCTTGCCGGAATTCTTGGCCAGGTCTATGGCCGATATGTTGGGATCCTTTTGCTTGGCCTTGCGGATGGCATCCAGGGTTCCGTCGGTACTGCCGTCGTTTACGAACAGGATCTCGTATGATGTCTTCTGTGAGCTGCAGACCTGGGTCAGCCGGCTGGACAGCTCGGGGATGTTCTCCTGTTCGTTGTAGACCGGAACGACGATTGAAAGTTTTATTGGCTGTGACATATTTTTCTCTGTAATAATTATCGTATTAAAATGATCTTTCCGAAAGCCGATTTGTCTCCCAGCGATATTTTGTAGAAATAGACGCCTTGCGAAACATTTTTCCCGTCAGCATTTCTTCCGTTCCAGATAAAATTATTTTGTCCATTTGATGAAACCTTGACGGTTTTGGTTTTAACTATCTGGCCGCAGTTGTTGTATATGGATAATTTAATATTCCCTTTAAGTATATTGGTCGTGCACTTTATATTGAACTTCCCGCCACCGGGGTTGGGCCAGCATTTGGCTGTCAATCTATCCGCCAGGATGTTATTTATACCCCCCGGCAAAGCAGCAACGCCCAAAGCATCATAATCAATGCTTCTCTGGTAAATATCCCAGCTCATGGAAGTATCTCGCAGGTCCATCCAGGCGCCGATAATGTTGTTTCCGTTGGATGACAGCACCAGGCTTTGCCGGTATCTCTCTCCGGAGGCAGTGGCGCTGCTGATCCTGACATTATTGCCCTCCGGCTGGTTGCAGTTACTAAAGCGTTGGCAATAATTGTCCACCCAATCCCTCTCGTCGGTCCAGCCTACAACAAAACGATTATCAGCAACCGGAACCACCGTGGGGTGCCCGCCCCATATCAACGTATCCTGATTGACCACAATATTGGCGCCGATAGCCGCACCAGACGAATCACAGAACTGGGCCATAATAGCCGCACCGCTGCTGGTGGTCCTGGCCCAGGCCATACAGTAATTGCCGGAATCGTTCACCGCAATGGCCGGTTGGGCATAGTCCAGGTTGATATTGCGCGCGTTTATCCGCAAGGAATTGCTTACAGGATTGCCTGCCGCGTCAAATCTGCGCCATAAAATATTGTCAGTTTCCGCCTGCCATGTTATGGCAAAATTGCCATCAGGCTTCATACATATCTTGGGGTCGCTCCCCGCCGAATCGCCCAGCATTATGTTGCCGCCAACCGGAGTGCCCAAAGCAGAATATCTTTGTCCGTATATTTTCCATTGATTGCGGGAATCCATCCAAACCAGGGTAAAATTTCCCTGGCTGTCGGAGGCTATATCCGGGCAATATCTTTCGGCTATACTGTCGTCATTTACTTTAAAGGCCGGGGCGATGGAATCCCCGTTAACATCGAACAGTTGGCCATATACATCCCAGCCGTTGGAAGAATCGCCAATCTCCATCCAAACTGTGGCGTATCCCAAACTCGCTCTTGTGCAAATTGCCGGCAGCATCCGGTATTTTGGGGAACCCAGTTTTAAATTGCCGTTTATTGGCGCTCCGGCGGTATCCAGACCCTGCAAATACAAAAAAGAACTGTCCGCTGAGATATCTTCCTGCCACACCAAAGCCGCTCCTTGTTCTCCGGAGGCAATGGACGACCATCCCTGCCAGGTTTTACCGGTGTCGCTGTTGACCTTGATATCATTCCCGCCCCAGGCCGTCAAAGCCGAAATAGCGACAAGCGTTGAAAAACATAATAATTTCTTCATTGTTTTGTCTCCTTTTTAGCGGAGGAAAGCATAAAAGAAATGGGGCGATACGCGCCCATCGCAGTTATTTTATATGAAAAAGCGGCCTGCCCGTCTTTCACTTTATTTCCTGCCACATCATAGGCCATGTAATATACGCACCCGAATGGTTTTTTTGCGGGACCATTTTTTATGGAAGCATGGGTGCTGTCCACTGGATTGGTAAAATTGGCCGGGATTAATGCATTGGCCGGAAACGGTTTTTTATTTGCACCGGCTATTACACGGTCATTACCTACAGCCAACGGATTCACTTGCTCAACCGTTGTATTTATACCACCCGCATAAACACCATCGGCCTGGGTGGAAAAATCCTCAGCACATAGTTGTATTGTATGCATGTTAGCTTTTATGGCACTTTGTCTGGCATTCTCCCAAGAAGAGACATATTGGGAATACCCGATAGTACCCAACAAGGAAACAATGAACAACGACATCAGGAATTCCAATAACGATAAACCTTTTTGGTTTTTCATACCAATTCCTTTCGCGTTTTTAACTACGAATGATTATATTGCAATCATGATTTATGGTTGATCGAAAGTTGAGGATAAAACCCCAGTAATTCACTTGGCGTTCTTTGCGTCTTTGCGGTTAAAAAGACAGCTTTTAACTTCTCAGTTTAAAATCACTTAATAACCTGCAGCACATAGGTCGGCGGGTTGCCATTGGCATAAATTATTTTAAATTTCTTGTCCAAAAGAGGCTGGACTACCGGGATCAAATATCTCTGCCCGGTCCCGCTGACCGGCTCCACCATCACAAAATCCGCCCTTTCTATCGCTTTCAGCAAAGAGTCCTGCTGGGTGGTGAACGGATAGCAATAGGCCTTTCGTTCAGCGCCAAGATAAAACAGCGTCGGCTTGCGGGAGACCACGATGCTGTTCTCCGGGGTATTATTTTTGACCCATTCCGCCGCCGTGAAAAAACTGCGCCAGGCCGAGTCATAGCCGGAATATTTATCCTGTGAGTGGTATTTTCTTGCTTCCAGGTTACTGCCGATTCTGTTCCAGCCTGTTGAAACATTTGCGGCAGCTATAAGGAATAACAGCATCACCCCGGGCCATAATGCCTTTCTTTTAAAAATAAAAGAAAGAACGTATTGATAGGCCTGCGCCAGATAGAACAACAAAAACGGCAACAGCGGTAGTAAGAATCTGATATCCGACCAGGCCTCCGGCCACAACAAGGACATCCCCAGATATATAAGAACGAACCAATCGTAGCCCTTGGGATTTTTGATGATCCTGGCTATCAAAGCAGTTACAGCCGGAATCACGGTCAGCAGCATTATTATTATCAAGCCGCCGGAAAGCCCCCATTTATCAGCCGCCGGGAAAAGCATCCGGGGCAGGGCACTGGTGAAATATATTTCTATATTGGCAAAAAATCTCTGGAACAACCCGCCGATCCCCAATAAGCCCAGTTCCGGTTGGTAGGGGTCCCGCATCAGGAACTGTTCCAGGTATCCGCCCGATGTTCCGTAATGGCTGTTGCGCATGGCCCAGGGCAGGGTCAGCGCGATGCAGCCGGCTATGAATACCGCCGATGCTTTGAACTTTCTCTTAAAAAGCAGGTATATGAAGATCCCCAGGTAAAGGGCGATCCCGGCGCTACGTATATGATTGGCAAAGACCGCCGATAAAATGACCCGCGAAAGCCACAGATATCCGCCCTTTTCTTCCCAGCGTTGCAGGAACAGAAATGTCAGCAAAACAAAAATGGTGAACGGCAGTTCGGACAATACCCAGTGGGTGTATTCCAGAAAATATGGATTTATCGCCAGCAAAAATAGCGGCAGGATGTAAAGAATTTTTTTATCATCTTTTATCAAAAGCCCGAAAGCCAGAAGGGACAGGAAGCCCGACAGCCAGGGTATCAGCTTGTACCAGACATACGGCATTTTCAGTAATGATATCGGCGCCAGCAGCAGCGGGAACCCGAAGGGATATTGGGTATGGGCTTTCCCTTCCGGGGTCCATATCTCGCTCAAGCCCTTTCCCTGGACCAGCGACTTGGACAATGACACATAGGCCGCATTATCCCCCCCCACGAAAGGCTTGGGATCGAACATCAGCAGGGAGATCAAAATGAACAGCGCCAGAATTGAGATCAGCAGCCACCGGGAATGCTTTGCCGCCCATCCCGTAAAATCAAAACCGCCTTCGGTCGTGGCTTTGTTTTGAGTCGGTATTTTTTTCTTTCGACCCATCAATTAACAAATCGGTATTTGATCAGGGTCCAGATGGCCGGCAGGGCGTCGTACCAGTGGATCTTCTTGCCCTCGTGGTAATCCCTGCCATCGTAGGTGATGGGCATCTCGTAAACCCTCAAGCGGCGGTTCTTGAATATCTTGGCGGTGATCTCCGGCTCGATATCAAACCGGAATGATTTAAGATTAAGATCCTTGATCACCTCCGACCGGAACACCTTGTAGCAGGTCTCCATGTCGGTCAGCATGGTATTATACAGAACGTTGGTCAGAGCGGTCAGGAATTTATTGCCCAGATAATGCCATACCATGAACACCCGGTGGGTGCCGTAGAACCTGGAGCCGTAGACCACATCGGCCGCGCCCCGCACGATGGGCTCCACCAGGCGGGGATATTCCTCCGGCGAGTACTCCAGGTCGGCGTCTTGGATGATGATTATATCCCCGGTGCATTCCCGGATGCCGGTCCGGATCCCGGCCCCCTTTCCCAGGTTGTAGGGATGATATGATATCTTTATGCCCGGCCGTCCTTCGTAAGTTTTCAGGATGTCCCTGGTTCCGTCGGTGGAATAATCGTCAACGATCACCAGTTCCTTTTCCACCGGCACCGCCAGCACCCGGGCGATTATCTTATCGATGGTGGCCTTTTCGTTGTAGACCGGCATGATCACGGAAAGTTTCATTTAAAGGGACCTTTCATAAATGGTTATCTCGGGATAGAAATAATTCCAATCGGCCAGAGGGTATCCTTCGAATTTTATTCCCCAGTACTGCGGGATCCTTTTGAACACCCGGCTGGCCCGGTAATCTTCTTTGAGATCTTTGAAGAATTCATCCCGCACCTCGGGGGCCACCCGGCAGAAGGCATACTGTTTGGATTCGTATTCGCTGACGATGATCAGGGGCGGATGGAAATATTCCAGTTTGGCCGGATCGTAATCCAGCCGCAACAGGTGATATTGGCTCTCATCCAGGGGCGGGGTATAGAACCACAGCCGGCCGGCCAAACCGATGACCGAGTCCAGGGGCACGCCCTGCTTGATGTATTCCACCGCTTCCTCACGGGGGTCCTGGCCGGACATCACCTTTACCCAGGCCAGGCTGTTGGCCAGGGCATAGCTGGAGGCCATAAGGACCAGTACGACGGTTATCAATGAAAAACTGCGGTGTTTAAAATATCTCCCGGCCTTTTCCGCCGCATATATGATCACCAGTACCATCAGGGGGACCAACAGCACCATGTGCCGCATAAAGGGCGAAGCCTTGTAGCCGTAGATCAGGAGATACGGGATGATGCCGGCCGCCAGTATCAGGCCGTTTTTATCGGGCTTTATAACCAGCGCTGGCAATGATGCCAGGAACAATATCCATCCGGGCCAGCCCAGGGAATGGCGGCTGGTGTAGAGCCAGGGATACAGCCAGTCGGTGGCAAAATCGTTGTAAGTAAGCAGGCTGTTTATCCCGCCCCTCCACTCGCTGAATGACAGCACCGAATACGGGCACCCCAGCAGGAAGCCTGCGATCAGGCAGCCGGCAAAAAGGGGAACTTTGATCGGTGCCTTTTCAATCCGATCTTCGCGGTTCATTTTCTGTCGTATCAAAAGAACGCTGAAAACGGATACTACGCCCACCAGGGCGTTGTATTTGGTGGCCATTGCTAATCCCGATACCAGCCCGGCGACCGCCCACACCCAAAGCCTTTTATCCTTGAAAGCCTTGATGATCAACCACAGCGCCGCCAGGAACCAGAACCCCACCGGACCGTCCACCGTCAGATAGTGCGATTGTATCACCATGGTCGGCATTACGGCCGCCAGCCAGGCCCCGGTCAGGGCATAGGCTTCGTTTTTAAAGAACTCCCTGCCCAGCAAGTAGGTCAGCCAGATGGTCAGCACCCCCAGAACCACGCTGAGGGAACGGGCCAGCAGCCAGATCCTGTGCACATGATCCAGGGTCACCGTGGGGGCTTCGTCCATTATCTCCCTGGCCGACGGGACGAAATCTATCGTTTGGGCCGCCCACCACAACATGCCTATCAGGTAGTAGTGCAGGGTGGGATTGACGAAATAATGCGGATTGAGGCCATCCTCCGAAGCGGACATCTTTATCAGGGTGGTGAAGGCCACGCTTTCATCGGGGTGATAGGCTTTCCAGTAGGGGGCCCGGGGGATGCCCCAGTTCAGGCCGCCCACCCTCAGCAGCAGCCCGTTCAGCAGTATCAACCCCAGCAGTAAATATGAAAGGACCTTTTTATTTATCCGCATCCCGCCTGCTGTTGTTTATTTTTTTGCAGCGAACCAGTCAATGGTCTTTTTGATGCCTTCTTCGAAGCCAATCACCGGCTCCCAGTTCAGTATCTTCTTGGCCCGGCTGATATCGGGCCGCCGCACCTTGGGATCGTCGGCCGGCAATGGCTGGTGCTCGATGGCCGATGAAGTGCCGGTGAATTTCTTAATGGCTTGGGCGAATTCCAGAATGGACATCTCATGGGGATTGCCCAGATTTATGGGCTGATGTTCCGACGATCTCATGGCCAGATAGATGCCCTCTATCAGGTCCGAGGCATAGCAGAAACTGCGGGTCTGACTGCCGTCCCCGAAGACCGTCAGGGGACGGTTATTCAAGGCCTGGTCGATCAGGGTGGGGACCACCCGCCCGTCGTCTAAGCGCATCCGCGGCCCGTAGGTGTTGAATATCCGCACGATACGGGTGTTGATGCCGCGATAACGGTGGTAGGCCATGGTCAGGGCTTCGGCGTAGCGCTTGGATTCATCGTAGACGCTGCGCGGGCCGATGGGGTTGACATTGCCCCAGTAGTCCTCGCTCTGGGGATGCACCAGCGGATCGCCGTACACTTCGGAGGTGGAGGTCAGCAGAAACCCGGCCTGCTTCTCCCTGGCCAGTTCTAAAAGATTATGAACGCCGTACGACCCCACCAGCAGGATCTCCATGGGGATCTTTACAAAGTCTATGGGGCTGGCCGGCGAGGCCAGATCGAAGATGAAATCTATCTTGCCCTCTATCTTGAAAGGCTGAGTGACATCCTGTTCGATGAAGCTGAAATCTTCCCTTCCCTTCAGGTGGCGTACGTTATCCAGGCTCCCGGTGATCAGATTGTCCAGGGCAATGACCTGATGCCCGTCGGCCAGCAGCCGGTCGCACAGGTGGGAGCCCAAAAAGCCGGCTCCCCCGGCCACCAGCATTTTCATCGGCCGATGCCCCGGTAGATGAATCCCAGCTCTTTCATTTTTTCCGGATCGAAGATATTCCGGCCGTCGGCGATGGCCGGCACCTTCAGCAGCGATTTGATCCTGGCCAGGTCCAGTTTTTTGAACTCCTCCCACTCGGTGACGATCACCAGACAGTCGGCGTCCTTGGCCACATCGTAGGGATTGTCACAGTATTGGACGTCCTTCAGCACCTGCCGGGCCCGGTCCATGGACACCGGATCGTAGGCCTTGACCTTTGCCCCGTCCTTCTGCAGGGCTTCGATGATGTCGATGGAGGGTGCGAATCGCATATCGTCGGTGTTAGGCTTGAAGGCCAGCCCCAATATTCCGATGGTCTTGCCGGAGATGTTCCATACCAGCTCCTCGATCTTTTTGACGAACATTTTTTTCTGATCCTCGTTGATCTCCTCCACCGCCTTGAGCAGCTGGAAGTCATAGCCCAGTTTTTCCGAGATCCGGATGAAGGCCTGGAGATCCTTGGGGAAACAGAAGCCTCCGAAACCTATCCCGGCGTTTAAAAAGCTCCGTCCGATCCGGCGGTCCAGACCCATGCCCTCGGCCACCTGCTCCACGTTGGCCCCGGATTTCTCGCAGACGTTGGCCACCGCATTGATGAAGGAGATCTTCATGGCCAGAAAGGAATTGGAGGCGTGCTTGATCAACTCCGAGCTCTGGATATCGGTGGCCACGATGGGGCAGCCTAACGGCGAATAGAGATCCAGCAGCATTTTTCTGGCCCGTTCGGAATCGGTGCCGAATACCACCCGGTCGGGCTTCAGGGAATCTTCGATGGCGGTTCCCTCCCTTAAAAATTCCGGATTGGAGGCTACATCGAACTCCACTTTGTTGAGGTTGTTGACCGCCATGGTCTGCTTGACCCTGTCTCCGGTCTGCACCGGCACGGTGGATTTCTCCACCACCAGCTTGTAAGACTTCATCCTTCGGGCCACGGTGGCGGCCACGGTCTCCACCGCCGACAGGTCGGCCTCGCCATTGGGCCGGGGCGGGGTGCCCACCGCTATGAAGATGATGTCCGCCCTGTCGGTGGCCTCCTCGATGGAGGTGGTGAACTCCAGACGCCCGATGTTCTTGTCCATCAGCTCCTTCAGGCCCGGCTCGTAAATCGGGATCTGGCCTTTCTTCAGCATATCGATCTTCGAGGCGTCGTTGTCGACGCATATCACCTGATGCCCCCACTCGGCAAAACAGACCCCCGACACCAGGCCCACGTAGCCGGTGCCCACCACTGCCAGCTTCATTCCTTCCTCCTGTTGATGGTTATATTATCGTCCTGCCAGAAAGCCACCTGGTTCTTTCCCCTCTCCTTGGCGTGATACATGGCCTGGTCGGCCTTCTCTATCAGCGCCCGGTACTCCTGCCCGTCAACGGGACAGCTCACCACCCCGATGCTGGCGGAAAGCTGCTTGCCCCCAGGTTTCCTTGCGGCAAATTCTGTATGATATATGCTGTGCCTGATGCTCTCGGCCTTCTCCACCGCCTGATCGTTTGCGATGCCGGGCAGAATCACGGCGAATTCATCCCCGCCGTAGCGGAAATAGACCGCTTCATCCATCCCCACCGCTGTTTTCAGAATATCACCCAGGCGTTTCAATATCTCGCTGCCCTTGAGATGGCCGAAATTATCATTGTAGTCCTTGAAGAAGTCCAGGTCCAGCCAGATCAGCGACACTATGTCTTTCTTCTTTTGCCATTGCTCCAGACGGCGGTCGAATTCCTCGATGAAGTAGCGGTAGTTATGAAGTCCGGTCAGTCCGTCGGTGGTGGCCTCCTTCTCCTTTTCCTCCATGATCCCGGCGTTCTCCAGGGCCACTGCGGTATAACTGGCCACCAGCATCATGGCCGACATTTCGCTCTCGCTGAACTTGCGGTTGGTTTTAACCTCGGAGATGTTGATCACCCCGATCCGTCTCTCGCGGATGATCAGCGGCACCACCAGCATGGAGCGTATTCTGTTGCTGTAGCTCTTGGGCGACGGCACGAACCGGGAGTCCTTTTCAGTGTCGGGCACGCTCAGGGGCAGTCCGGTCCTTAAAACCTCTCCGGCAAGACCCTGGTCGCTTTTCAATCTGAGTTTGCCCACCGCCCCGGCCCGGATGCCCCGCGAGGCCCTCAGGACCAGTTCGTTGGAATCATGGTCCAGCAGCAGTATGGAACAGCGGTCGGCCTGCAGCAAGTCCTGAACCGCATCCAGCGTCAGGTTCAGGGTCTCCTCTATATTGCGGGACGACGACAGCAGGGCTCCCATCCCGAACAGGGCGGCCGACTGGATGTCGGATGCCGTCTTGGTCCACTCGTCGGCGATCTGGCTGAGTTCCTGATTTCGCAGGCGCCATTTTTTCTGCTGGTCGGAGAGCAGTCCGGCCCAGAAAGCGGTCAGCGATAGCAGCCCGATCTTGAACAACAGGTCGTATAAAAAGTACTGGTCCCAGCTCAGTTCGCCTCTCCATATCAGGGCCAGAAAATACATACCCGATGCCAGCAGGGTAACCTTCAGGGCCGCCTGCCGGTTGCCGGAGACCGCCGCCAGAAATATCGTCAGGTAATAGAGATAGAAGAACTGGCTTTGGGCCCCCAGGGTAAAGGCGATCAACAGACTGGCGAAGACCAAATCGAACACCAGGCTCAGCCAGAAGGCCCTCAGGAATTTGAGCATCCTTCTTCCGGCAAAGAACACCAGCAGGTTGTACAGGGCCGCCAGGCCCAGGGTCAGGTACAGGCCCAGGTAATGCCCGGCCAGATCCTGGGGTCGGAGGGCCACCAGCAGCAGGGCCAGGAACAGCACCGCCCACCTGACCCAGCCGGTTATCCGCTCCTCAAAGGAGATGATGTGTATGGCTCTTTTCGCTCGGTTCGGCATCTATTTTTCCCCTGAACTTTTGCCTGCCAGAAACCCGGTGGACCAGGCTATCTGCAGGTTATACCCACCGCAGGGCCCATCCAGGTCCAGCATCTCTCCGCAGAAATATAATCCCTTGATCTTTTTAGATCCCATAGTGGCCTGGTCTATCCCATCCGGATCCACTCCGCCGGCCGTCACCACCGCTTCGTCGAAGCCGCGCAGTCCCGTTATAGTAAAGCGGATATCTTTTAAAAGTTCGATGACTTTTTTGCGCTGCCCGGCATTCAGCTGGTTGACCCTCAGGTCTTCGCTTATCCCGCACAGTGCTATGAACACCGGGATCAGCTTGGCCGGCAGATATTCCTTGATGAAAATCTTGAAGGTCTTTTTGCCGGAGGCCGGTATCTCGCGCTGCAGTCGTTTGGCGATGGTCTCCTCATCCAGGGCCGGCTTCAGGTCCAGCCGGCAGTCCACCGGGCCGTCATCCAGCCAGGGGCCGACCGCCCGACTGGCATCCAGCACTATAGGGCCGGAGATGCCGTAATGGGTGAAAAGCATCTCCCCGAAGAATTTTATTTTTTTGGAGCCCTGGGCAAACGTCAGCTCCGCATTTTTGAGGCTTAAACCCTGCAGTTCCTTTACGAAATCCTCTTTGACATTGAGCGGCACATCCGAAGGCTTCAAGGGAGTGACCGTATGGCCCAGGGCGATAGCCCAGGAATACCCATCGCCGGTGGAGCCGGTGCCGGGATAGGACTTGCCTCCGGCGGCGATTATCAATCTGGCTGATTTGTAAACTTCGGTCCCGGCCGTGATGCTGAATCCTTCCCGCTCTTTGATGATGCCCGAGACCCGGGCATTGGTAATCACTTTGACCTTTCCGGCCGAAAGATATCTCTCCAGGGCCTCCAGCACATCGCGGGAGTTGTCGCTCTCCGGGAAGTAGCGCCCACCACGTTCCAGCTTGGTCTTAAGGCCCAGCTCCTCGAAGAATTTTAGCGTGGCCTCAAAGCCGAAACGGGTCAGCGGGCCGAACAGGAAACGGGCCCTGGGGCCGCAATCGGCGATGAATTTCTTTACCTCCAGGTTATTGGTGATATTGCATCGGCCCTGGCCGGTGATCAGCAGTTTCCGGCCCAAAGATGACATTTTTTCCAATAATACAACAGACGATCCGCTTTTGGCTGCCGTTCCGGCCGCCATCATGCCTGCAGGACCACCGCCGATGACTATTACATCTATTTTTGATTTTTCCGAAGTAGCGATAAAAATGACCTTATTTGTGTATCTACAATAACTTACATAATACCAAATTTTATGTCAACTTTGCAATATATTTGTGAAAAATATTTAATTTTTATTCTTTTACCGCTAAGACGCTAAGCCTGCCCTGAGTGAAATCGAAGGGGACGCAAAGGTTTTTAGGTTAGCCCGTCATTGCGAAATGACTTCCCCGCTTCCCTTATGAAGCAATCCACAATTGTCCTTCCCGAGCAATCGGGAATCCACGGTACCAGCTTCCCCTCTAAAAAGAGGGGATCGAGAGGGGTGAGCCATAAACCGACCTCTCCCCTACCCACTTCGATAGAAAAACAATGGGGCATCCTCAGTGCAGGCTTTCCCCGATGCGGGGAGGGATATAAAAGCCCCCTCCATATTGGAGGGGGTTGGCCTGTCCGCCTATATGGACTACCGGCTAATGGCGGAGGGCGGTCATTGCGAAATGCCTACAAAACCGCACTTCGGGCAAAAAAACAGGCCTCATATTGAGGCCTGGATGATTTTGGGCGATGCCATTCATGTCGTGGTATAATTAATTGTTCAATAATCCTTCATCGTTTAAATTTATTTTTTCAAATTCAGAAATGGCTGCATCTTTAATATCTTTATCAGAATCATTACTTATTAAATATTCCAAGATTGGTATTACAGATTTATCTTTCAACAAGCCCAAGTATCCTATTTGCTTAACAACTGCTATCCTTACATCTTTGTTAGGGTCGTACATCATTGGTAATAAATACGGTATGGCATTATGAAATCCCACCGAAGTTAACACTTTTACCGCAAGGATCCGTGTTTCAGTATCTTGGTTTGTTAAGGCAATATTATATACAATTGGCAGCACTTTGGCCGGGTCATATCTTTGCTCATTTAGAAGTTCTGATTCAATTCTATAAGTGTTGTTTAACTCAACTTTAATCCTCTCGCCTTTTGCATTTTTTAACTTCTTTATAATATTGTTGGTTTTTCTTGTTCTAGTTCTCTGTAAAATGATTTTAATAAGTTCATCAATATCATTTCTTTCTAACCTGCTTTGTATATTATTTTTACTTTTTTTAATCTCAGCAAGATTAGATTCATCAGCAATGTTCGTTAATATACGTTTTATACTTTGCTTAATTCCCCAAATTGGGTCGATGCCTGTAGCAAGCGTGCCCGGCAATATTTTTATCGGTTCTTTTCTTTCAACTATTTTTAAAAGCACCGTCAAACACCTTTTATCTTTCAAATAATTTAATATTTTTAAAGCTTCATGTATTTTAGCAATGTCAACTTCTATTTCTGAATCCAATAATTTGCTTACCTCTGACAAGGAATTAGCATACATTTGCGCCCTTGTTGCATTAAATAAAGTCAGCAAGGTATCCTTTTGATCTATTGCCAAAACATTGTTTGGAAATAATGCTATAATTAGTAATGTTACAAACGTTGTTACTTTAATCGTTTTCATTTATATTATCCTCTCTATAAACCATAATTAATTCTTTTTATAATCGCATATGAATATACAATTTAATCCTTATATTTTCAAGATAATTCTACAGACAAAAAGCCCCTTCATTGCTGAAGGGGCTTTTTATATGATTCTGGTTACTTCTTGCCTTTTTTCAATGCGGACACCGAGCCTCGTCGAGGTGTGCCTTTTTTCTTGACTGCTTTTTTCACAGCCTTCTTGGTTGTGGACACCGAGCCGCGTCGAGGTGTCGCTTTCAACTTTGAACTTTTAACTTTTAAACCTTTTTTATCCGCTTTCATGTCTTTTATCGCCGCCTGGGCCAGCGCCAGCCTGGCGATCGGCACCCGGAACGGCGAGCAGGAAACGTAGTTCATTCCGGCCCGGTGGCAGAACTCAACCGAGGATGGCTCCCCGCCATGCTCCCCGCAGATGCCCACCTTCAGGTTGGGCCTGGCGGCCCGGCCCCGCTTGATGCCGATCTCGATCAACTCGCCCACGCCCTCCTGGTCCAGCATCTGGAAGGGATCGGCCGGCAGGATCTTCTTTTCCACGTAATCCGGCACGAAGCCTCCGATGTCGTCGCGGGAGAAACCGAAGGTCATCTGGGTCAGGTCGTTGGTGCCGTAGCTGAAGAACTCGGCGGTCTCGGCGATCCGGCCGGCGGTCAGCGCCGCCCGCGGGATCTCGATCATGGTGCCGTACATGTAATCTATCTTCTTGACGCCGTACTTGGCGCATACCTCGGCGTAGATCCTGTCCACTATGGCCTTCTGGTCCACCAGCTCGTTCTTCATCCCCACCACCGGGACCATGATCTCAGGCATGATATTCTTGCCTTCCTTGACCAGCTCCACGGCGGATTCCAGCACGGCCCGCACCTGCATCTCGGTTATCTCGGGATAGGTGACGCCTAATCTGACACCGCGGTGGCCCATCATGGGGTTGGACTCGTGCAGATCGTCGGCCCGTTTATCGAGCGCTTCGGCGGTGATGCCCAGAGCCTGGGCCAGCTTGTTGCGCTCGTCCTGGCGGGTGGGCACGAACTCGTGCAGCGGCGGATCCAGCAGCCGGATGGTGACCGGGAATCCGTCCATCACCTCCAAAGTGGCCTTGATGTCCTTCTTGACGAAGGGATACAGCTCGGCCAGGGCCGCCCGGCGCTCCTCGACGCTCTGGGAGATAATCATCTTGCGCAGGCAGAACAGCGGGGCCTCCGAATTCTTGCCATAGAACATGTGCTCGGTGCGGAACAGCCCGATGCCCTCCGCCCCGAAACCGCGCGCTTTGGCGGCATCCTCCGGGGTGTCGGCGTTGGTGCGGACGTTCAGCTTGCGGAAAGAGTCGACGTATTTCATGAATTCGACGAAATATTCGTTCTCTAATGGCCGTGCTGGCATGGTTTGAATCATGCCTTCATAAACATGTCCCTTAGTTCCGTTTAATGAAATCCAATCACCCTCTTTTATAACAATGTCTCCTGCTTGAAAGATTTTACGTTCAATATCAACATGGATGCCACCAGCACCGACTATACAACACTTTCCCCAACCGCGGGCTACAAGCGCCGCATGTGAGGTCATCCCCCCACGAGCAGTTAAAATAGCCTGTGCTGCTCTCATCCCCTCGACATCTTCGGGGTTTGTTTCTTCGCGCACCAATACTATCCTTTTACTATCTTTAGCCCACTTTACTGCTTCAGATGCAGTAAATACAACCTGTCCCGACGCACCACCTGGGCCAGCAGGAAGACCCTTAGCAAAGGGTTTTTTCTGCAACTCCGACATGGGATCAAGAATAGGAAGTAACAGTTCATTCAACTGATCCGGTGTTGGGCGGGTCACAGCGATCTTGGTGTCAATCAGTTTTTCTCGTTTCATTTCAACAGCCATGCGGACTGCCGCAGTGCCGGTACGTTTGCCAATCCGGCACTGCAACATCCACAGCTGGCCTTCCTGGATGGTGAATTCTATATCCTGCATGTCGCGGTAGTGCTTCTCCAGACGGTTCCTAAAGCCATTCAGTTCCTTGTAGACCTCCGGCATGGCGGTCTGCAGGGAGGGCATATGCTTGTTCTGCTCGTTCTTGGTGTCCTCGTTCAGTGGATTGGGGGTGCGGATGCCGGCCACCACGTCCTCGCCCTGAGCGTTGACCAGCCATTCCCCGTAGAAGTGGTTGTCACCGTTGGCCGGGTTGCGGGAGAAAGCCACCCCGGTGGCGGAGGATTCGCCCATGTTGCCGAACACCATGGCCTGCACGTTGACCGCGGTTCCCCACTCGTCGGGGATGCCCTCTATCCGGCGGTAGGAGATGGCCCGCTTGCCGTTCCAGGAGGAGAACACCGCCCCGATGCCGCCCCACAGCTGGTCCCTGGCGTTATCCGGGAAATCTTTTCCGATGACCTCTTTGACTTTGGCTTTGAAGCGGTCGCATAATTCGATCAGATCTTTCTCGGTCAGGTCGGCGTCGGTCTTGTACCCCTTGTTCTTCTTGACCTCGCCCAACATATCGTCCAGCTGCCGGCGAATACCCTGGCCCTCTTTGGGCTCCAACCCGGCGGCCTTTTCCATCACCACGTCGGAATACATCATGATCAGCCGGCGGTAGGCGTCGTAGACAAAGCGGGGGTTGTTGGCCTTCTTAATCATACCGGGGATGGTGGTCGAACACAGGCCGACGTTCAGCACGGTCTCCATCATGCCGGGCATGGAGCTGCGGGCCCCGGAACGCACCGAAAGCAGCAGCGGATCATTTTTATCGCCGAACTTCATGCCCATCACCTTTTCCACCTTGGCCAGGGCGGTCTCCACCTGTTTTTTAAGCTCCGGCGGATATTTTTTGTTGTTCTTGTAGAAGACGGTGCACATCTCGGTGGAGATGGTGAATCCGGCCGGAACCGGGATCCCCAGGTGGCACATTTCGGCCAGGTTGGCGCCCTTGCCGCCTAAAAGATTCTTGTCGCTGGCGTTTCCTTCGGCCGATTTTCCGCCGAAGAAATAGACATACTTGGACATTTGAACTCCTCCTGCCGTGATCACACGGCAATATATATTATAGATTGTTAGTTTTCAAAACAAAGGATAATTTTAGCACAAATGAATTTGATTTGCAACGGGATGTTTTTTGACCTCACCCCGCCCTCTCCAAAAGCATTTGGAGAGGGAAAACAACAAACCCCCTCCGCATCGGAGGGGGCCAAGGGGGCGGTCATAAGGGCGGGTTTAAAACCCGCCCCTATGGTATAACAATATTTATTGAAATATCATTTTTCCGTCATCAAATTCCATTTCATATATTTTCCTTTTCGCCGGAACAGCATACGGATAATCAATCTTTCTTATATTTGACAAGATCCATGCATGCCAGCCATTTTCGTATGTTGCTGCGCATGATGCCTTAAGATCATTTTCTTCCCATGGCCTGACTGCAATCACATCGACCATTGCCACAACCATGCCATTTTCTTCCGGGTATTGCTTCGAAAGATAATTGTCGTTTTCCACTATGATCAGATTCTTCAAAGGTAAAGACGGCAGTTCCCACCTTCTGACCTCAATGGTTTTAATTCCTCTGGCTATATTTACGCCGTTGGGTATAACGATTGATAGGCATTTATATATCATAGAAATATTCTATTCCTGCTCATCATCATCATCCGCTCGGGGATGGGCTTGCTGGTAGACCTTTTTCAGCCGGTCGGTGGTGATATGGGTGTATATCTGGGTGGTGGACAGGTTGGCATGGCCCAATAATTCCTTGACCGCCTTAAGATCAGCGCCTCTATCCAATAGATGAGTGGCAAAAGAATGGCGCAGGACGTGGGGGCTGGCCTTGCCGCCGTAATGGGCTGAGCGGATACGGGCCTGAACGATCCTCTGCAGTTGCCTTCGGTTGAGGGCCTTCCCTCGCGCCCCCAGGAAAACTATTTCCTGATTCTCCCGCCCGGCAATATATTTTTTCAAAGCGCTGATGGATTCGCGGGTTAAAGGCGCAATCCTTTGTTTGCTGCCCTTGCCCATGACCTTTACCTGCCCGCCGGAAAGGTCCAGATCCCCGACCTTCAGGCCCAGCAATTCCGACGACCGCAATCCGCTGCCGTATAACAGCTCCATTAGGGCATTGTTTCGGGTGGTTTCCTCCGGCTTTTCCTGTCCGGGTTGGACGGCATTCTCCGCCTGTTTCTCGGAAAGAAATGAAGGTAGCTTCTTGTCCAATTTGGGGGATCTCAAGCCCAAGGCGGGATTGGAGGGAATGATGTTCTCCCGGGCGCAGTATTTAAAGAAGGCTTTGATGGCCGAAAGCTTCCTGGCCGCAGAGCGTTTGTCCAGTCCCTGCCTCTGTAGTATACCCAGGTAATTACGGATGGTATTACGGTCGATCTTATTCAGATCTTCTTGTTTGAAGTGATCGAAGAATTGCCGCAGGTCCCGCTGATAGGCCTGGCAGGTGTTGTCTGCCAGATTGCGCTGGACTTTGATATATGTTATGAATTTATTAATGGGCATTTATTTTAAAAATATCAATTCATTCTGTCACCATGAGACTTGCCTAATATCTTACTAGCCGAACGGGTGACGGTTCCTTATCCCTCAACTTGTGTTACCTCGAAGTCCCCTCGGGATGACATCAGTTCCTTTGCGTCTCAGCGGTTCAATTCTCAACTTTCTCCATCGCGGCGAAGCGCACCACTTTGTTCCTTCCGCCCTTCTTGGCCGCATACAACGCCTCGTCGGCCGCCTTGATCAGCTCGGCCTTCTTCTTGGCGTCTTGGGGATAGGAGGCCACACCCAGGCTGACGGTAACCGGCAGGTCCCCGGCGGTGGTCTTGAACTTATCGCCTTCTATGACCAGACGCACCTGCTCGGCCAGCTGGGCGGCCTCCTTGTCGTTCCGCCCCGGCCACACCGCTATGAACTCCTCGCCCCCGTAGCGGGCCACGAAGTCGAACGATGAGATACTTTTCTTCAGTCTGACAGCCACTTCTTTTAGCACCGCATCGCCTATGGGATGCCCGTAATTATCGTTTAGTTTCTTAAAATGATCGATGTCGAACAGGGCTATCCCCACCGGGTGACTGCCGGCCCTGGCAATGGCCTCCTCGAGATATTCCTGGAACCGGCGATGGTTGGCCAGGCCGGTCAGGCCGTCCCGAATGGCCAGGTTCTCCTTCTCCTCGTACATGGCGGCGCTCTTCAGGGCCAGCGAGAACTGACCGGCGATGATGTGGATGGTGTCGCGGTCGGCCTCGAAGGCCTGTGGGTGGCGGCTCTCCAGCACCAGCACATAATGGCAGACATCCTCGTACAACAACGGCGCCGCCAGCACCGAGCGAAACCCGTGGTCCGGCCGCTCCTCACCGGAGTACCGGTGAATGCCGATGGCCCGGCGGTAAAAATCGTCCACCGAGCGCCATTCCTTTAGGTTGACCGCCTGCTCGGAAAGGGATCCGGTTATGTTTATTTCGGTTCCCGGTGCGGGATAGCCGGCACTGGCCGGGTCGGACAGCAGCACCCTAGCCTTTCCCGGCTCCGGCAATATCTCCAGCAGGACTATATGGTCGCAGGGCACCAGCCGGGGTATCAGCTCCTGGATTATCTTGGTGACATCGTTGATCTTCAGCCGGGAGGCCATCAGCTCCAGACGGCTGTTCCACTGCTGCAGCCGGTCCTTCTCCAGCCCCAGGGCCGAGTGGCTCTGGTGGAAATGCACCAGCTTGGCCGCCTCCTCGGCGAACCCCGATAGAAGAATCTTGTCGGTCTCGTCGAATTCTCCGGTCTGCTCGCTGTCAACCGCCAGCACCCCGATCACCTCGCTCTCCTGAAGCACCGGCACCGCCAGCACCGAGCGGACCTCCTCGGATTTCCGGTAATATCCCAGGTCCCGGGCATCCCGCTCGAAGCTGGCATACAAAAGCCCCTGGCGCTCCCGGGCCGCCCAGCCTAAAAGACTGCTGCGTATCTCCAGGGAGGCGTCCTTGATGACCTCGGCGCTGTAGCTTTTGAAAGCCGCCATATTCAGAGTGCCGGTTAGATGGTCGGCCCGGAAAATGGCGCTGGTCCTGGTTCTCATGGCCGCCTGCACCAGCCCGCACAGCGAGGCCAGGTCCTCTTTGAGGGCTCTATGGGCGGTGACCGGTTCGTCGAATGACACCGCCGGCAGGCTGCCGGCCACGGAACTGCGCCCCCGCCTGACGATTACCAAGCTGATGACGTAGAGCAGTATCAACCCGGCGGTGATCGTCATGCCTGGCAGCAATTCCTGGCGCCAGCGCCCGGTCAGAAAGCTGGAGCCCAGCTCCATCAGCAGGATTGATGCCACAGGCACTGTTTTCCACCTTTCGCTGCGGAAGACCGAAAGAACTATCAGCAGGCCGTATAAAAGGATCAGCGGTGAGGCCAGGCCTCCGCTAAGCTGAACTGCCAGACCGGTGGCGGCGGTGAGGGTCAGTACCTGGAACAGCTGCCAGCCCCCCCGTTTTACCACCCGCCAGTATTTGATCACCAGAATGGCATAGATCGCCAGCAGGGCAACTCCGAAGCCCAGGATCGCCAGGCTGGCGGTCTGCTGCAGGGAGAACGGCAACGGACGATAAAAATACCCGGCGGTCAGGCCTACGATTGTTGCCGTTGCCAGAAGGATCAAAAATATCTTGATGGGATTTATCTTGGTTTTGGACATATCTTTACCTTAAGTTATTTTAACAACAGCCAAGCCAGCGAGACCAGACCCGCCGCCCAGCAGTAATAGGCAAAATACTGCAGCTTGGAATTTCGGATTATCTTCAGCAGAATGTTTATCGCCAGATAGCCCGACAAGGCCGCCGCCAGGCCGCCCAATATGATCGCCGCCAGCTCGCCCGGCGGCAGGCCGGTCTTCAGCACATCCTTGAATTCCAAAAGGCCGGCCCCCAGTATCACCGGGATGGACAAAAGAAATGAGAATTCAGCCGACTTCTCCTGATCGGCCCCGGAATAGATCCCGGCCGAGATGGTGGTCCCGGAGCGGGAGATGCCGGGTAATATGGCCAGGGCTTGGGAGAGACCTATGATCAGCGAATGTTTCCAGCTGATCTTCTCCTGCCGCTTGGCCACCCTCCCGGTCCCGAAAAGAATGGCCCCGGTAACCAGCAGAGCCAGAGATACCGCGATCGGGTTATTGAAAGCCTGTTCTATAAGATCGTCAAATAAGATGCCTATCACCGCCGCCGGGATGGTGGCCAGGATCAGCAGCAGGGCCAGCCGGAGGTTATCATCGTTGAACTGCCATTTTCCTTTGACCCGCCTTATCCGGCCGGTAAAAACAGCCTTTATCAGTTTGCCTATCCTCCGCCGGAAGGCATAGCACACCGCCAGCAGGGTGGCCAGATGCACGGCCACCTCAAAGCGGAGGTTGCTGGCGCCCAGCCCCAGAAATTTCTCGACCAGCACCAGATGCCCGGAACTGGAGACAGGCAGGAATTCTGTCAATCCCTGCACCAGACCTAAGATGATCGCCTGAATAAGATTCATAGCTTCCTTAACGTCATGTAATTATATCTTTTTAAAATATTTCCTATGATCTTTGGGGTCATACCCTATCCCAAAACACTGGACGGCTTTCCATTGGTTACCAAATAATTCAAGATCAAGAGACTCAATATGGATTTGTTTTACTTTTAGCTTATTTGCCATATTTTTATTTCGTCCCGGTATATTAATTTCAAACCATAAAATGCATTTGGCGGAACCGTTGGGCATTATGCCGGCAGTGGCGTCTTTTATTACTTCGGCAAATAAATAGCGCAATGTGTCATTCCTGCCCCTGTCATTCCAGCGCAGGCTGGAATCCAGGGATAAACTCCAGCAGGAATCCAGGC